>JAKSNU010000016.1 GCA_024399535.1 Paludibacteraceae bacterium | reverse complement strand
GCTGGTGGAATATTGCGTATAGAGAAACATGACGACAGACTATGTTTCCGAAATCATGGCACTCTGAAATTGCCGTTGGAGGAGATTCATGAAGGCGACAAAACTTTTGGGCGACAAGTACAATCTGTAAAGAGTCTGTGAATAAGAGTTTTGTATATCAAATTCAGTTGAGGGGATAATTTTGCTGACAGGGTTAAGGATTCAAATCAAATCACAAATAATCATAAATTATTAGGGAAAAATTGACAAAATAGAAAAACAAAGTAATAATAATAGTAGAGGGATATATGTTCTTCTCTATGTTTAACCATAAAAATCACATTTATGAAAACAACCGCAACAATCATCATGATTAATCGAAATTTCAAAGAAATACTTTCGATACATCATCGAAACATCATCGATACACTTTTTACAATTCGAATCGAACTCGAATCGGACTCGATTGAAATCGAATTTGATTCGAGTTCACTACAGTATTCAATTCGTGTTCCGATAGTGAATAATTAGTATTTCGATAGTTTTTTAATTATTAACCATATAAATATTTGAAATTATGGCAATTTTATTTGATGAAAAATCAATCAAACTTGGACATGTCGATGGATGTGTCTTCAGAAGAATGAATGGAAAAATCGTGATGCAGTCTATGCCGTCGCAATATCGTGACGCAAATTCTCCAGCACAGCAGAAACAGAGGAGCGGAATGTGTAATATCCTTGCTTATTATAGACTGCTAAAAAATATAATACATGGTCAGTTCGCTGAAGTTGGCGGTAGGACCTACAACAATTTCGTAAGCAGCAACCTGAAACTGGATGCTGTCGAATTGTCAAAAGAGGATTACAAAAAGGGATATTGCATACTTGCACCATATATAATTTCCAAAGGCACTCTACCTCCATTGGAAGCACAAGTGGTTGACAACCATTTAGAAGTACAAATCAAGGGAGAGGATTGGCAATATGGAGATATTCTGAGATTCATCAAAGTGACGAAAAAAGAATCGTCAGACAATCCTTTTCTTATGGTGGCAAATTACGACGAAAGGATAATCTATAATGCAAAGGACCAGACAATAGTCACACAAGAGCTGCCTCACGGAGCGTACGCTTTTGTGCATGTCCGCTGCAAAGGTGAAGATAATACTAAGGTTTCGACAGAACATTTAGTGATTGTCTGAGAACCGTCTGTGCCAGTTTTTGCCTTAAAAACGTGAACATAATCGTTGGCTAAAATATTGTGCGTTTTTTTGTTGGTAATGTGATTTTTTTGTTGTAATTTTGCAGGTTGAAAAATTGCATTTTGGGGAATTGGGCTTTTCTGAAATGCGTGTTTTTGTAACTTCTTGAAAATAAAGCATAAATAATATATGAATAAGGCATTATTGGTGATTTTGGATGGTTGGGGACTTGGCGATGGACGCAAGGGGGATGTCATTTCGGTGACTGATACTCCCTATTGGGACAAGCTGCTTGCCAATTATCCACACTCGCAGCTGAGCGCTTCGGGTGAAGATGTGGGTTTGCCCGAAGGGCAGATGGGAAATTCGGAAGTGGGTCATCTGAATATTGGTGCAGGCCGTGTGGTGTATCAGGATCTCGTGAAGATAAACAAGGCTTGTGAGGATATGTCGATACTTCAAAACAAGGCTATCCAGCGTGCCATGAAGTATGTCAAAACGCACGATTGCAAACTGCATTTCATCGGGTTGGTGAGCAATGGGGGTGTTCATAGCGAGATCGGACATGTCAAAACCCTGTCGGAAGTGGCAAGGCGAATGGGTATCTCGCATCATTATGTGCATTGTTTCACTGATGGTCGTGATACTGACCCTCGCAAAGGTATTGAATTCATCGAAGAATTGGAGAAATTTATTCGTCCGAATGGCGGCGAGATAGCTACGATTATGGGGCGTTTCTACGCAATGGACCGTGACAAGCATTGGGAGAGAATCAAGATTGCGTATGACGCTATGGTGTATGGGTTTGGCACACCGAGCAACGACCTCCATGCAGCAATGGAGTCAACATATTTCAACAACATAACTGATGAGTTCATACAGCCTATTATCCATACGAATTATGACGGTATGCCTATGGCGAAAATCGAGAACGGTGATGTTGTGATATGTTTCAATTTCCGTAATGATAGGGCAAAGGAGATTACTCGTGTGCTGACGCAGGAGGATATGCCTGCATGGGCTATGAAAAAATTGGACCTGCAGTATTTCTGTATGACGCCATACGATGCCTCGTTCGAAGGGGTGAATATTATTTTTGACAAGGAGAATGTAAAAAACACTTTGGCTGAAATTATCTCAAATGCAGGCGGGAAACAGCTGCATATAGCTGAGACTGAGAAATATGCACATGTGACCTTCTTCCTCAATGGCGGACGCGAAACCCCATTTGAAAATGAAGAGAGAATACTCATCAATTCGCCACGTGTCAAGACTTACGATATGCAGCCCGAGATGAGCGCATACGATGTTGCAAATGCTCTCTCGGCTCAATTGGACAGACAGTATTTCGACCTCGCTGTTGTTAATTTCGCTAATGGCGACATGGTCGGGCATACAGGAAAATACGATGCTATTGTCAAGGCTGTGCAAACGGTTGATGACTGCCTGAAACAGGTGGTCGAGACTGCGCGCCGTAAGGGCTATAAGACAATCATCATCGCTGACCATGGTAATTGCGACAATGCAATAAACAATGATGGTTCTGAGAATACTGCGCACTCGCTCAACCCTGTTCCGTTCATCTATGTCGATGATAGCTTTAAAGGCAAAGTCATGGACGGAAGGTTGGCAGACGTAGCTCCATCGCTATTGGCAGTGATGGATGTTGAAAAACCAGAGGAAATGATAGGAAATTCTTTATTGATATGAAAAGGATATTTTTTGTTTTGGGATTAGTCTTGGTTCATGCCTGGCTCTTTGCTGAGGAGGACTATGTGTTCATGCGTATTGGCGACAGAGACATAATGCGCTCTGAGTTTGATTACATTATGAACAAGAACAAAGCGAGTTATGCTGAAATGCAGAACGGGCAGATTCAGTCGCCCGAAGATGTGTTCATAAATTACAAGTTGAAGGTGATTGAGGCTGAAAATAGGGGAATGGACACAACGAGGGCATTCCTGAGGGAGTTTATGCAATATCGTAAACAATTAGCTGCACCTTATCTGACTGACGATTCGTTGAACAAACAGCTATATATGGAGGCATACAACCATTTCAAGCAGGATTGCGAGGTGAGCCATGTGTTGATTAAAATCAAACAAAACGCAACCGACGAGGAGCGAGACAAGGCTTTCGAACGTGCGAAAAAGGCGAGACGGCGATTGCTGACCGAGGATTTCGGAAAGGTGGCTGACGAGATGAGTGATGACCCTACGGTGAAGACTAATCATGGCTATCTCGGATTCTTTGCTGCAATGCAGACTGTTTGGGAGTTCGAAAAGGCAATGTATGATGCACCAATTGATAGTATCTCCGAGCCTATACTTACGGCATATGGCTATCACGTAATAAAAGTTCATAGCCGTCGTCCATCGTATGGTCAGGTGCATGCTGCTCATATTTTCATGGAGGACCACGAGGGCATTCACCAGCGTGTCAGAGAACAGACCGAAATCGAGATAAAAGATATGAAGAGACGACTCTCGCTTGGCGAAGATTTCGGTGCTCTCGCTAAAGAGTTCAGCGAGGATCGTGGTTCTGGCTCAAGAGGTGGTGACCTCGGGTGGTTCGGAATAAACAAAATGGTTCCTGAATTCGAGAAAGTGGCTTTCTCGCTGAAGGATGGCGAAATCTCCGAACCATTCAAGACTCAGTTTGGATGGCATATCATTAAAGTGACTGAGCATAAAGGGGCTGGCACTTTCGAGTCGCGTAGAGCTGAAATAGGTAGGGCAATGCAGTACGACTACAGAGTCTCGGCTGCTAAGAAATCGTTTGTTGATAAGAAAATTAAGGAACTCGGATTGACGATTGATACTGCGAACGCAATGAAGGTAATCAGTCTGATGAATCGCATTCACCCGACAGATTCAATGTTTGAAACTGAGGGCGAGCGGTTGACAGGCGATGTGATGAGATTTGGTGAAACGGTATATTCGGCAAGTGATTTTTCGAAATTCTGTGTGGCATATGCGATGACCAACATCAAAGATACAATGTACAACGACTGGATGACCAAGTTCGTTGAATTTATTGTTACTGAAAACGAGAATTCGCAACTCGAAAGGAAATATCCTGAGTTCGCAAACTTGGTCAGGGAGTATCATGACGGTATATTGGTGTATGATATCTCGAAACAGGAGATTTGGGACAAGGCACTGAAAGATACCGCTGGTATTGAGGCATTTTTCAAAGCCAACAAGTCGAAATATGTATTGGCTAAGCCTAAATTCAAAGGATTGATTGTGAAATGCGTGAACGATTCTGTGATGAAGTCAATCAAGAAGGCTATAGCCAAAATGGACAACGACGAGGCTGTGGAATACATAAACGGGTTGAACAGCGATACATTGAAAGTGGCTGAAGTGGTGTCGGGATTGTGGGAAAAAGGGCGAAACGGCATAGTTGACCAACAGGCGTTCAAGGATAAGAAGGCGACTGTCAAAGAGGATGCCAAGTTGCCAGTATCGTTCGTCAAAGGCAAGATATTGAAAAAACGTCCTGAGGTCTATACCGATGTCAGAGGTGCAGTGACAACTGATTACCAAAACGAATTGGACGCTGAGTTCGTAAAGATTCTAAGGGCAAAATATCCAGTGAACATCATTAAATGACATGAAAAGAGGTTTGTTTATATTGGCAGTTCTATTGTTTGGTGCGGCAAATGTGGCGGGAGAGACCGATTCGTTGAAACTCAGGGAGACATCACTCATTGACGGAGTCGTATGGGTGGTAGGCGACGAGGCGATATTACGGTCAGACGTTGAGCAGGAGCGAGTGAGGGCAAGATACGAAGGCGGTAAGACCGCAGGAGATGAATATTGCTCAATACCAGAACAGATAGCTCTCCAGAAACTCTTCATCCATCAGGCTAAGATTGACAGTATAGAGGTGAATAATGGTCAGGTTGAGATGCAGGTGAATGCTCAGATGGCTTTCTATCTCCGTGAGATTGGCAGCAAGGAGAAACTCGAAGAATATTTCAGCAAGTCTATTGCCGAGATAAAAGATGAGATGAAACAGGCGTTTGCTGACCAAAGTCTCATGCAGCAGGTGCAACAGTCGCTTGTCGAGAATATCAATGCTACACCATCCGACATCAAGAAATATTACAATAGGTTGAACGAAGACTCTATCCCAATGATTCCTGCGCAGGTCGAAATTCAAGTGATTACGCTTGAACCTATGATTCCGCAGTCCGCTATTGAAGCGACAAAAGACCGCTTGCGTGAGTTTGCAGATAGGGTGAATAGTGGGAAAACTGATTTCTCGATGTTGGCGCGATTGTATTCTGACGATACCGAGACTGCTAAAAGAGGCGGTGAATTGGGATTCGTAGGGAAGGGCGCATTGGTGCCTGAATTTGCAAATGTTGCCTTTTCACTGACCGAACCTGGCAAAGTGAGTCGTATTGTTGAAACGGAATTTGGATTTCATATAATCCAGCTTATCGAAAAACGTGATGACCGTATCAATTGCCGGCACATTTTGCTAAGGCCGAGAGCTACGGCTGAGGACAAAGTGGCATCTCTAAGGCAACTTGATTCCATTGCGAGCGACATCAGGAGCGGGAAGGTGCCATTTGAGGTGGCTGCACAGATGTTCTCGTCGGACAAAGATTCAAAACTCAATGGGGGACTTATGGTCAATCCTCAGGACGGTTCATCGAAATTCGAATATCAGAACCTGCCGAGCGAGATAGCAAAGAAGGTGTATGATATGAAGGTTGGCGAAATATCAGACGCTTTCCCGATGTTCTCTGAAAAATTGAACCATGAGATTTATGCGATAGTCAGAGTGGTCGAAAAGATACCGAACCACAAGGCTAATGCGAAGGACGATTTCCAGTTGCTTAAGAATATGTGTGAGGGCGAGATGAAACAGAAACAGCTGGAGGATTGGATAAAGAATAAAATACGCGAGACATACATATATATTTCGCCTGAATGGCGAGATTGCGAATATCATTATAAAGAATGGGTGAAGTGAGGTTTAGGGTCATAATATTTGTTCTGTTGTTGTCGTTGTGCTCCAATCATATGGTGGCACAAAAGGAGGATGTGCAAGACAGGAAGAGACCTAAACTGAAAACGAATATGTTTGTGAAGGATCTCAGAGTGGCGAGACCTTCGTTTTCGACCAATGCTGACCCGACCAAAAGAAAACCCTCGACCATGAGAAGACCTCAGGGCCCGAGACCAGATAGCATCGCTGCGCCTGTGGAGGTGGTTAAAGACACGACCATAACAATCGACCCAAACAAAACAATCATAAATCTCGATAGAAGCGACTTGATAAGGTTCGACGAGGAGCAGTTGCCAGACATTCAAGTGCTGGAAGGACATGTGCTTCTCAGGCATGAAGGGGCTTTGCTATATTGTGACTCGGCATACCTGAATCAATTGACAAATTCGTTTGAGGCTTTCGGGCGAATCAAGATGGTACAGGGCGACACATTGGTTATAACGGCTGGTCATCTCAATTATGATGGGAATACTAAGGTGGCATTTCTTTACGACAATGTGAAGATGAAAAACCGCAAGACTACACTTACGACTGATACTTTGACATACGAAAGAGAAAATAGTATAGGCTACTATCAATGCGGCGGAGTGCTGAAAGACGAGAAAAACACGTTGATTTCCAAACATGGATATTACCATACCGATACAAAAAATGCTGAGTTCAAATATAATGTCCATGGCTACAACGAAGATACAAATATTGACAGCGACACATTGACATACAACACTGATACTAAGATTGCTGGTCTGGAAGGTCCGACAGTCATCACCAATCAGGACCATACTGACCCGGATTCGGTCGTAACAGTGATTTACAGCGACCGAGGCTGGTATGATACGAACCGTGATTTTGCTGAGCTTTTGAACCATTCGACGATAGTGCACGATGAGCATAATTTCCTCAGTGGCGATACTATCTATTACGACAATATGAATGGTTTCGGCAAGGTGTTCCATAATATGGAGATGAACGACACTAGCAACAAGATGATAATGGCAGGACATTTCGGGTTCTATCAGGAAGAGGGCGAGATAATGCTGGTTACAGATTCTGCCGAACTGATAAATTATTCACAGAAAGACACGGTATTCGCCCATGCTGATACACTATATTCGTTTGCCGTGGATACAAACAAGATAGCGTTAGCATATCACAATGGAAGAATATATAGCCACGAGTATCAGGCGATAAGCGATTCGATAATATTCAATACAATAGATTCGGTCACGCATTTGCTGCAGATACCGATAGTATGGAATGACAAAATGCAAATAACGGGTGATACTATGCGCATATTCCCAAAAGGTGAGAGTATAGATAGAATGGTGGCAATAGGGAATGCTATGGTGATACAACAAGAGGATTCGATACATTACGACCAGATTTCCGGCAAGACTATAACAGGATATGTGGTTGACGAGCAGTTGGAACATGTCGAGGTTGACGGAAATGCAGAGTCGATATTTTTCCCTACTGACGATGGGGAACTGATAGGGCTGAACAGCATGCAGAGCAGTTATATGTATGCGTATTTCAAAGATGGCGATTTGGAAAGAGTGAAGGTGATGCCATCGCCAACGGCAATAATGTATCCAATGGAACATGTGACCGAGGCTATGCTGAAGTTGCCTAACTTCACATGGCAGGAGGAGGTCAGACCAAAAGATAGATATGACATATTCAATAAACCAAAGCGTGCTACGCAGGAGGATCTTGACGCTTTGAAAAGAGAAATCAGAGAGAAGGAGAAGGCTGAAAAACGTAAAAAAAGAATGGAAAATGCGACCAATAGCGATACTGAAGAAGAATGAACAGAATGTTTCGGCTGCAGAGGAATGGGGTAGGGCAGTGGCAGATAGAATGGGGTTTGAATTGAAATTTGTGGCTGAGAATGAATATCTTGATATTATCGAGGATTGGGTGGAGCGTGAGGATGCTGCAATGGTGGTTTGCCAAATAGATGATATGAAGAGGTTGCAGCATTATCTCAATGCTTTCCGCGGTTTGAGAGTGCCATATGTCTTTGTGAAAGAGGGGATGTCGTTCGCTATGGAGAAAATCGGGCTGCCAGTAACGAGATATGAAGAGGATAAGGAGAAAGGCCCATTCTGTGGCTCGTTCGCAAGGAATTTCGGTGGCAAGGTGACTATATATAAGCCAAAGGATTATGGGACTATGGCTGAACGTAATATAGAATCTATTGCCAAATTGTTGCAGAAAGAAAACGTGGAGTATGCGATTGAATCTGGTAAGAAAAACAGCGACGGAGTAGAGAACGAGGCTGTTAATATGGAAAATGATTTTCTGATAATAAGTGCTTCGAGGGATTATGGTTGGGATGACCTGATTTTCGGTCCTAAAGAGCGGAAAACAATTAAACAAGCAAAAATACCAGTAATGGTTATAAACCCCAGAGGTGATTTGTACCCATTATGTAATTAACTGAATAAAGATATGAAAAGATTGGGTTTAATACTGATTTTTGTCAGTCTGTTTGTAGCAGTATATGCTCAGACATTCAATTACCCCATTGTCAATAGAAATGGCAGGGAGTATTATGAATATACGATTCAAAGAGGAGATGGATTGTATGCCATCGCTTTGAAATTCGGAGTGAAACAGGCTGATTTGTATTCAGCCAATCCAAACTTGAAGGAGAATATCAAGGCTGGAGATAAGATGTATATTCCTGTGAGGCATAGGACGCAACAGCATTCGGAACCGCAGACATATCATGTCGTGGAGAAAGGGCAGTCGTTAAGCCAGATTGCGAGAATATACAATGTGTCAATGGATACAATACTTAGGTATAATCCGAAAATCAGGAGGGATATTATCAGGGCTGGGGATACACTTGTAATTTCGTATCAGAAGAATATTGTGGTTCAACGTGATGACAGTCATAAGCAGACACCAGTCCTGACGTCAGAGACTCCTGAGACTATTGAGGTCGGGAAGGGCCAGACATTATATTCGATTTCAAAAGAGTATAATATCGCAATACACGACATAATAGATTTGAACCCTGATGTCGAAAATGGCTTGAAGGCTGGTATGACATTGCGACTCAAGAAATCCAAAGAGCAGCCTAAAGAAGAGGAAAAACAGGAAACCGAACAAAAGGAAGTGCCTGCATTACCAGTAGCCGAAGAGCAAGAGCCTGAAGTTAAGGCGAACAGCAATGCGTTGAAGGTGGTATATATATTGCCATTAAGCAAAAACGGGAAAGGCGAAGGTATGTTTGTCGAGTTCTACCGTGGGTCGTTGTTGGCATTGCAGAAGATGAAGAATGAGAATAAAATTCCAAGGGATGTTGAGGTATGGTGTTTCGATACTAAAGATGATGCAACTACTTTGGATTCGATATTGAGGACCGATGAGTTGATGAAAGCCGATGTGATAGTAGGCCCTGGCTATTCGCATGAACTGGCTCCTGTGTTGAGATATGCCAAGATTCATAGCAAAATGATAATTGTTCCGTTCTCGTCGAAAATAGACGAGATATATTTCCATGATAAAATGTATCAGTTCAACCCGGCTCAAGAATGGTGGTGGGAGACATCGTTGAACAAGGAGTTGTCGTCGCAAAGAATAGATAAATTCATCATTGGACGTTGCGGGAAGAGCAATAAAGGCGATCAGTTCGGTAATTATGTGGCAGGCGTAATGAGAAAGAGAGGTGTGCCAGTCGCTGATACATACGTGAATAGCGAAAATATTGATTCAGTGATAGCCTCATCGGCAAGTGGTAATACGGTATTGCTTTTGGCTAATAACTCGGGAATTGAGGTGAAGAGAATTGTCGAGAAAATCAGTCAGGAGAATTTCAATGATATTACGTTATGGGGATTTGGGAGATGGGGTGCTATGTTGAAAAAATTCAACAAGACAGTATATGGTTCGTTGTTTTATTATACGAACAATCAGGAATACGAGGATGAATATCTTGAAACTTATAGATTTAAGCCTTCGAGTGTTGATGTGAGATACGACTTGCTCGGGTATGATATTACGATGTTTATAATAAATAAGAAGGGTGAGTATCTGCAATCTGACTTGATGTTCAAAAATATTGGTGGCAGATGGTTGAATACAAGGATATACAAAGTGACTTGGAACGGAGTGAGTCTTACGGCAGAATGAAAAGGTTTGTATTCATATTGCTCATAGCGCTGTCGGGGATTTCGCTTCACGGACAGAGTTTGGAGTTGCCTGAATATGCTTTGGGAATAAAAGGCGGAACGACATGGTCGTGGATGAGATTTGACCCAAGCGTATCGCAGCCTGCAATGCCCCTCGGCATCAACGCTGGAATACAATACAGAATGATTCTCGAGAAATATTTTGGATTGTGGTTGGAGTTGAATTACGAGCAAAGAGGATTCAGAACTGGTGGGATAAAGAGGCAGATGGATTATATAGAGTTGCCAATGTTGGCTCATTTCACATTCGGCAAGAAGATGTTCAGATTCTATTTCAATCTCGGGCCATCAATAGGAGTTATGTTGAAAGATCACGGGCCAATGGGTGGCGAAATGCCTGAACATATCCTGCCAGTGAAAAGTAAATTTGACTGGGGTCTGACGGGAGGAGTCGGATTTGAACTTAACACAATAGCAGGAATTTATACTATTGGAGCAAGATATAATTTTGGGTTTGGCAACGTGTTTGACGTGATGAGGCGCAATGGATATATTGTGTCGTCAAACCAGAATATATCGCTATCACTGGGTTGGATGTGGAAAATAAGAAATTCAAAAGAGAAAAAATATGTTGTTCAATGAAATAATAGTCGGGCCAATCAAAAGCAGAAGATTGGGAAGGTCGCTCGGTGTGAACATACTGCATAGAGAGGCAAAGATATGTACATTCAACTGCATCTATTGCGAATGCGGCTTGAATTTTTCGGCTGGGAGCAAGTTGCCAAAGAGGGAAGAGGTGAAAGAAGCCCTGAAAAGTAAACTCATGCAGATGAACGAAAATGGCGAGGAGATAGATGTAATTACATTTGCTGGAAATGGTGAACCAACAACACATCCTAAGTTCTTCGAGATAGTGCAGGATACTATTGCATTGCGAGATAAGTATATGCCAAATGCCAAGGTGACTGTACTCAGCAATGCTACTATGATAGGGATGTCGAAGGTTAGAGAGGCATTGAAGATGGTTGATAATAATATCTTGAAACTTGACTCGGCTATTCAGGAAACGGCAGAACTTATCAACCAGCCTGTTGGGAAATACTCTGTCATGAAAATAATTGAGGAGATGAAGAAATTCGATGGTGAATGTGTAGTGCAGACAATGTTCCTAAGGGGGACAATGGACGGAAAGACGGTTGACAACACAACTGAGGAGGAGGTGAATGCTTGGGTGAATGCAGTGGCTGAGATAAAACCTAAGATGGTTCAATTGTATTCGATTGACAGACAGACGCCTATCGACACTCTGGTAAAAGTGGAGGGACCTGAGTTGGAGATAATAGCACAAAAAATAAAAGATTTGGGAATAGAAACATTTGTAACATACTAAACAATATGGAACTGGTAATTTATAATACTTTAAGCAGAAAGAAAGAGGTTTTCAAACCAATACACGAAGGGATGGTCGGGATGTATGTCTGTGGACCAACGGTTTATGGCGATGGACATTTGGGACATGCAAGGCCAGCCATTACGTTCGACACATTATACAGATACCTCATGCATCTCGGTTATAAAGTCCGTTATGTCCGAAATATAACTGATGTCGGCCACCTCGAACATGATGCTGATGAAGGTGAAGATAAAATAGCAAAGAAAGCAAGATTGGAGCAGTTGGAACCTATGGAGGTTGTGCAATACTACACGTTGCGTTATCACAAAGCAATGGAAAGACTGAATGTACTTCCACCTTCGATTGAACCTCATGCTTCGGGACATATCATTGAACAGATTGAGTTCGTTAAGAGAATTTTGGAAGCTGGATTTGCTTATGAGAGCGAAGGTTCGGTATATTTTGATGTTGAGAAATATAATGCCAAATATCATTACGGGAAGCTTTCGGGTAGAAATATTGACGAGTTGTTAGAGAATACGCGTGAGTTGGACGGACAATCCGAAAAACGCCGTTCGATAGATTTTGCATTGTGGAAAAAAGCTGCACCTGAGCATATTATGCACTGGCCATCACCATGGAGCGAGGGATTCCCAGGATGGCACTTGGAGTGCTCAACTATGGGTACAAAATATCTTGGCGAGACGTTTGACATTCATGGTGGCGGTATGGACTTGATGTTCCCTCATCATGAGTGCGAGATTGCACAGAGTGTCGCAGCTCTCGGTCACGAGACTGTGAACTATTGGATGCACAACAATATGATAACTATCAATGGTCAGAAGATGGGTAAATCGCTGGGAAATTTCATCACACTCGATGAGTTTTTCACTGGAACCCACAAACTGCTGACACAGGCATATTCGCCAATGACAATACGATTCTTTATTTTGCAGGCGCATTATCGTTCGACAGTCGATTTCTCGAACGAGGCGTTGCAGGCATCAGAAAAAGGGTTGGCGAGATTGATGGAGGCTTACGAACGACTCAACCACCTGAAGGCATCTGCGGCATCAAACGTTGATGTCAAAGGGCTTAAAGATAGGTGCGAAGAGGCTATGTGCGACGATTTGAATACGCCTATAGTAATTTCGCATCTGTTTGATTCGGCAAAAAATATAAATCTTGTTGCTGATGGAAAGGCTACACTGTCGCAAGAGGATTTAGATGAACTGAAAACTACGTGGAAGGTCATGATTGAAGAGGTGCTCGGCTTGAAAAAGGACGAGGAAAACGATTCGACAAATGACGCATACAAACAGGCAATAGATTTGTTGTTGCAGATAAGGTTGCAGGCAAAACAGAATAAAGATTGGGCAACATCAGACAAAATCCGTGATGAACTGACAAAACTCGGGTTCAATATCAAGGATAAAAAAGATGGTTTTGAATGGTCAATATGAGCAGAAGAGATGAACAATTGAAGGCATTCGAGCGGTTGCTTGATATCATGGACGAGCTTAGGGAAAAATGTCCATGGGATAGGAAACAGACATTCGAGTCGCTCAGGTGTAATACTATTGAGGAGGTTTTCGAGTTGGCAGATGCTGTGGAGGATATGAATATGAAAGCCATTAAGGAGGAACTTGGTGATGTGTTGCTACATATCGTGTTCTATGCCAAGATGGGTTCTGAAAAAGAGTCTTTCGATATGGCAGATGTCTGCAACGGAATATGCGATAAAATGGTGTTCAGACATCCGCATATTTACGGTGATGCTGTGGCGAGAGATGCAAACGATGTGCTCAACAATTGGGAGAAGATAAAACAGAAAGAGAAGAAGGACGAAGAGAAAGGAGTGCTCGGAGGTGTTCCACGTAGTCTGCCGTCATTGATAAAGTCGTATCGCATTCAGGATAAGGCCCGTCATGTCGGGTTTGATTGGCAGAAACGCGAGGATGTGTGGCAAAAGGTGAAAGAAGAGATAACTGAAGTCGAGGAGGAGATGAAAAACGGAAATGTATATAATGTTGAGAGCGAGTTTGGTGATCTGATTTTTTCAATTGTAAATGCTGCGAGATTGTGGGATGTCAATCCAGACAATGCGTTGGAAAAGACGAACAGAAAGTTTATCAACAGGTTCAATTATATTGAGCGACGGGCAAAAGAGAAAAATTGCAAGATAGACGAAATGACATTGGATGAGATGGATAAATTGTGGGAAGAAGCAAAGAAAATCGGGAAATGATATGAAGAGAATGTTTATTTTGATGGCAATGGCAGCTTGTAGCTCTTTGCTATTTAGCCAAAAAGTGGAAGTGATGCCATACGATGGTGTTTCACCAAGAAATGGCAAGATTCATTATGTTTTGCCAAAGACGGAAGTTGTCGTTGTGGCAAAGGCGGAACTTACGATACGAAAGCCTGGACCATTCAGTCAATATGCTGAACGTTTTCTTGCCATTGACGATGCGATTAAATCAGAGTTGCACAAATGGAAACTCGTGTCGCTCGATGCAGAGATGCGTGCGGTGGCTGACTCGTCGAAACAGTATCTGATAAGTGTGGATAAAAATGGTTTTACCGGGAAGTTGACATTTACGTCTATAGAACAAGATAGAATTGCAGTAGATGATGTTGATACAAGTATTGTTTTCAGAATGGATTATTTGGAGGAGGAAGCACTTGTTTCAACGTCTGTTCCTAAAATGGCGGAAAGAGCTGCAAAACAAATCTATCAGATACGCGAAATGAAAACATCACTTATCACAGGTGATAATAGCCATCAGATAGATAGTAAGGCGCTGAAAATGATGATTAAACAGCTCGACCAAAAAGAGAAAGAACTTGTTGCTTTGTTCGTAGGGAAAGAGAAAACCTATACCATGACAAGGGAGTACGCTTATGTCCCTGCAAATGATGTGGTTCGAATGATTATTGGAAGAATCAGTACCGTGGATGGACTTGTGAATGCGGATAATTTGTTGGGCAATCCGATTTACCTGAGTGTAATTGGGGACTATCTGTATGCAAAGCGTGATAGAAATTCAGATAAGACGCGCAATAGGGGTTTTTACTATAATGTGCCCGGAATGGCTACAATTGTAGTCTCTGATAACAAAAATATCAAAGCCGAGAAAAAGGTGAAAATGCCACAGTTCGGTTTTACGGAATGGCTTAATAGTATTATCAATAATGTGACCATTGACTCTAATACTGGCGAAATAGTGTCATTTAGCATTGAAAAGAACAAATAACATTGAAAGATAATACGATTACCATAAAAAATGCGAGGGTTCACAACCTGAAGGGGATTGATTTGGAAATTCCAAGAAACAAGTTGATTGTTATTACTGGGGTTTCCGGGTCGGGGAAATCTTCGTTGGCTTTCGACACAATATATGCCGAGGGCGAGAGACGCTATGTCGAATCGCTATCAAGCTATGTCAGACAGTTCTTGGGTAGAATGAATAAACCCGAAGTCGATATGATAAAAGGCATTCCGCCTGCCATCGCCATTCAGCAGAAGGTGATAAATAATAACCCACGTTCTACTGTCGGTACCACTACCGAGGTATATGATTATCTGCAGATGCTTTTTGCACGTATTGGTCGTACGTATTCACCAATATCAGGGCGAGAGGTGAAACATCATACGACAGAGGACGTCCTTAATTATATCTTGAGTCTCGATGAGGGGACTTCAATATCACTTCTGACTGATACTGA
Source organism: Paludibacteraceae bacterium (assembly GCA_024399535.1). Classification (GTDB taxonomy): domain Bacteria; phylum Bacteroidota; class Bacteroidia; order Bacteroidales; family Paludibacteraceae; genus Aphodosoma. Next base: position 18,335 of record JAKSNU010000016.1, on the reverse strand, counting down.
CAGTACGCCAGAGGTATTGGTGTCGCAGGGATTCAGTCGCATAATGGTTGGTAATGATTATGTAAAGCTCAGCGAAATATCCCCAAAAGGTGCAAAATTACCATCTAAAGCAAAACTTGTGGTTGCACATGTGCGGGTGGATAAGAGTAAGGAATTGAGCAATAGATTGTATGATTCGATAGAGACAGCTTTCGCTGAAGGTGGCGGAAAATTGCAGGTCCGTTCAGATGCTGAGGTTAGAAATTTCTCGAAGAATTTCGAAGCTGACGGAATAAAATTCTCAGAGCCTACTGACAAGATGTTCTCGTTCAATAATCCGCTCGGAGCATGTCCTGTCTGCAATGGATATGGTAAAATTATCGGTATTGACCCAAATTTGGTTATACCTGACCAATCGCTCAGCATATACGAAGATGCTATATTGCCATGGCGAGGGCCAGCCATGGGCTATCCTAAAAAACAACTTATACTCAATGCCGAAAAATTTGGCTTCCCAATCCATACACCTTATTACAGATTGACCGAAGAGCAGAAAGAACTGTTGTGGACTGGAAATGAATATTTCACTGGCTTGAACGATTTTTTCAAAGAGATAGAGTCGCAACAATACAAGATACAATATCGTGTCCTGCTCTCTCATTACAGAGGGAAAACTGTATGTCCAGAGTGCCATGGGACAAGATTGAGAAAAGAAGCGTCATACGTGAAGGTGGGTGGCAAAAAGATTACAGAATTGGTGGATTTGCCGATAACGGAATTGCATAAATTTATTGATAATCTTTCTCTCACGCGAGCGGAACACCAGACAGCTGATAGAATCCTGAAAGAAATCACTTCCCGATTAGATTTTTTGGAGAATGTAGGGCTTGAATATCTGACATTGAATAGGCAGAGCAATACCTTGTCGGGAGGCGAGAGCCAACGTATAAATTTAGCAACATCGTTAGGTTCGGCACTTGTGGGTTCCCTATATGTATTGGACGAACCAAGTATCGGTCTGCATCCGCGAGATACTGATAGATTGATGAAAGTGTTGCGACAATTGCAGAAATTGGGCAACACTGTCATAATAGTTGAGCATGATGAGGAAATCATACGTCAGGCAGATTGGATTGTAGATATGGGCCCATCGGCTGGAATGTATGGTGGTGAAATTGTGGCACAAGGTTCGGTTGGGGAGATAATTAAAAGCGAGAAATCGTTGACAGGGAAGGCACTTCGCGGAGAATATAATACAAAAGAAAATGTTTTGCCGCGACAACCATCAAATTGGATTGAAGTCAAAGGGGTAACCCAAAATAATTTGCAAAACATCAATGTCCGGTTTCCTTTAGGTCTGTTGACTGTAGTCACCGGGGTGTCTGGTTCGGGCAAGTCGTCATTGGTGAACGATGTGTTGTACACTGCGTTGGGACGGGCATTTGATAAAGGTTCAATTGTCAATGCGTCGGTGCATTACAGTTCGCTGAGTGGTGCATTGAATCTGATAGATGATGTTCAACTGATTGACCAAAATCCAATAGGTAAATCGTCGCGTTCCAATCCGGTGACATATTTGAAAGCATACGATGATATACGACGTTTGTTTGCTGAACAACCTTTGGCGAAGCAGATGGAATACACACCAGCACATTTTTCGTTCAATGTGGATGGCGGAAGATGTCCCGAGTGTCAAGGCGAGGGTACGGTCACTATAGCAATGCAATTTATGGCTGATATAGTGTTGCCATGCGAGGCATGTCACGGAACAAGATTCAAGAGAGAGATATTAGAGGTGAAATACCGTGGCAAAAATATTCACGATGTCTTAGAGATGACCATTGACGAGGCAATAGAATTTTTTGAAAAAGACGCTGAATGTTCGGCAATCACAAGAAAGTTGAAGCCATTACAGGAGGTGGGATTGGGATATATCAAACTCGGACAGAGTTCGAACACATTGTCGGGTGGCGAAAGTCAGCGAGTGAAATTGGCTTTTTATCTGTCGCAAAGCAACAAAACTCAACATATCGTATTTATCTTTGATGAACCAACGACAGGTTTACATACTGCAGATACTGAAAGATTGCTTTATGCGTTTGACAAACTCATAAAATGTGGACATACGGTGATAGTCGTAGAGCACAATTTGAATGTCATACGACAAGCTGATTGGGTCATAGATCTCGGTCCAGGCAGCGGAGATAAGGGTGGAAATGTGGTCTATGAAGGGCCGATAGAGGGGATATCTGAATGCAAAGAATCTGAGACTGGAAAATATATTTTGAAATTGTCTTGATAATCAGGCAAATATACAATGATAAATATTTTGATAATTTTTTTGCAAATTGTTTGGCTGGTAACGAAAAAGGTTGTACCTTTGCAGTCGCAAAACGAGAGGGTTTGCAACATTCTTCCTTAGCTCAGTTGGTTAGAGCATCTGACTGTTAATCAGAGGGTCCTTGGTTCAAGTCCAAGAGGGAGAGCAAATAAAGGAATATTCTTCCTTAGCTCAGTTGGTTAGAGCATCTGACTGTTAATCAGAGGGTCCTTGGTTCAAGTCCAAGAGGGAGAGCAAGAAAATCCCGCGAGGGAGACTAAAAAGAGACATAAGACGCGGGTCTTGTGTCTCTTTGATTTTTATAACAAAAACGTTTATATGTTATGACAAAAGATGAGCAATTTGATAAAAGGTACATGCGTATGGCTCTGATCTGGGCTGAAAACTCGTATTGTGAGAGACGAAAAGTAGGAGCTATTCTCGTGAAGGACAGAATGATTATCTCTGACGGATACAATGGTACGCCTTCTGGTTTCCCTAATCGTTGCGAAGATGATAATAATGCTTCGTTGCCATACGTTTTGCATGCTGAGGCAAATGCTATTACGAAAGTGGCTCGTTCGGGAAACAATAGCGAAGGGGCTACATTGTACGTCACCGCTTCGCCTTGTATCGAGTGCGCAAAACTGATTATCCAGTCTGGAATAAAGCGTGTGGTTTACTACGAGGAATACCGCATTACTGATGGTATAGATCTTCTCAAAAAAGCTGGTGTTTGTGTTGATAAGATAACACTTTGAATATGAAAAAGGCTTTACTTTACATACTGATACTGATAGTAGGAGTCTTTATCGGAATATTGATTACTCTGAGGAACACGCAGGGATTGTTGAGCACCATTTATAGTGGGGTGAATAGGAACAGCGGGGGGAACAAGATTTCAGAATTATACGATGTGCTGGATAAACAATATGTTGATTCGATTGATATAAATAAAATAGATGAAGCTACAGTTGCGTATGCTTTGATGCAGTTGGATCCGCATTCGTCGTATATCCCTAAGGAAGATCTTGAAGAGGCTAACGAACAGTTGAATGGTTCGTTCTCTGGGGTTGGTATTCAGTTTAATATTCAGAAAGATACAATCTATATCATAGATGTGATACCTGGTGGACCTGCTGAAAGGGCAGGAATGCTTGCGGGCGACCGTATAGTGACAGTGGATGATTCTGTTTTTGTTGGAAAGACAATAAACAATGAGAAGGTATTCAAAAAACTGAGGGGTGTTAAGGGTACGAAGATAAAGTTAGGTGTTGTGCGCAGAAATGAGAAGGAAATGTTGAATTTCACATTGAGACGTGACGACATACCTGTAAATTCGGTTAATGCTGCCCATATTATCAGTGATGGAATTGGATATGTCAGCATATCATCTTTTGGTCAAAACACCTATTCTGAGACTATGACTGCACTGGCTAAGGTGAAGAAACAGGGGGCAAAAAGCGTGATTATTGACCTCCGCGGAAACGCTGGTGGCTATTTGGAGGCTGCTGTCAATATATTGAATGAGTTTCTGAAACGTGGCGATCTCATAGTTTATATCGAAGGCCGTGCTTATAAGAGAACTGATTTCAACGCAAACGGAACTGGTTCGTTTCAAGATATGAAAGTCGCTGTATTGATTGACGAGTTCTCAGGCTCTGCTTCCGAGATATTTGCTGGTGCGATACAGGACAATGACCGTGGTCTGGTAATAGGAAGACGTTCATTCGGAAAGGGTTTAGTTCAGCAACCTTATCGTTTCAAGGATGGCAGTGAGGCGAGAATAACCATAGCGAGATATTACACTCCGTCGGGCAGGTGTATTCAGAAACCATATAGCAATGGCGACCGCTCGGATTATGATGTAGAGTTGTGGAACAGATTCATTCATGGCGAATTTTACAATGCTGACTCTATTCATCAGAACGACACTGTGAAATATAAGACTGTCAAGGGACGAACGGTTTATGGTGGAGGTGGTATTATGCCTGATGTTTTCATGCCTCGCGATACGGTGGGATTGACCGCTTCGTTCAATTATCTTGTGAACCATGCTTTGCTATATCAGTTTGCTATTCAATATACTGATACTTACCGAAAGGAGCTGAAACAGTATAAAAATTGGAAAGATTTGGAGAATTATCTGAAATCGCAAAATCTGGTACAAGAATTAACTGTTTATGCTGAGAGTCAAGGTGCTAAACTCTCGCCGCGTGAAATGTCGATATCCTATAAACTCATTGAGCGTTACATTGTTTCATATATAGTGAGAAATATGCTGACCGAGGATGATTTCTATCATATACTTAATCTGAATGATAAAACAGTTCAAATGGCAATTAAACAATTGAGATAATGGAATATGTATTGCTAATTTTTGGCTTTGTTTTGCTCACGTTGTGTGCCGACTGGCTTGTTGAGGGCGCAACTGCTGTTGCGAGGAAATTCAATATTTCGGATTTGGTGATTGGTTTGACGATTGTCGCATTCGGCACATCAATGCCTGAGTTTATAGTGAATATTATTGCTTCGATAGATGGCAATAATGAGATTGCGATGACCAATATTTTGGGCAGCAATACGTTGAATACACTTGTGATTGTCGGACTGACGGCAGTGGTATGTCCAATTTATTGTTCGAAGGAAGTCATTCGTTTTGAGTTGCCATTGAGTATTATTGGTGCTGTGTTGGTCATGTTGTTGGGCTCTGAGTGTTTTGGAAAATTCTGTGTAAGCAACTATTCGGGAATGCAATGGTGGGACGGCTTGATATTGTTGGTTGGTTTTTCTTTTTTCATGTTCTATACAGTGAGAAATGTGATACGAAGGAAAAAAACAGATGGCGAAGACGAGCCACTCATCTTGAATGAGAAACCAATGTGGCAGGCTGTATTGCTGATTATAATAGGGTTGGCAGGATTGACGGTGGGCGGAAAGTTGATAGTCGAAAATGCTACTCTGATTGCTAAGAATTTCGGAGTCAGCGATGCTGTGATAGGGGCAACTATAGTCGCTCTCGGGACTTCGCTTCCCGAGTTGGCAACGTCCGTAATGGCTGCTTTCAAGAAAAATACTGATTTGGCTATTGGCAATGTGGTAGGATCAAATATCTTCAACATTTTCTTCATTTTAGGTGTCAGTTCGTGTGTCTCGCAAATAGAAGCATACGAAAACTTGTTGGTGGATTCGATGCTGGCATTGTTCAGTGGGATAATGCTGATGGCATTCTTGCTTGATGATGATAACAGGCATATATCTCGGTGGGAAGGAGGGGTGCTGCTGTTGATATATGTTGGTTATGTTTATCTGCTTGTGAAGTAGAAAAACTAAATGATATAATTGATGAAATAAATCAATCTGCAAATATTTTGTGGATTGATTTTTTTGTTGTACCTTTGCAAGTTGTAAAGTTTCGGTTATATTGATAGTTAAGTATATGAAGAATAAGTTGAAAATAAAGTTGTTGGGACTGCTTGTGGTGGGTTTGATGACTTTTGGTTGCAGTAAAACAACATCTAATGTTGGTTTGGAAGTGCGTCCAGATCAGGATATAGTAGTTGTATGTGCTGACACATTCTTGCTTGATTGTGAGAATTATGAAGTCCCAGCTATTTCTGCTCAAGCGGACACTATGGTTTTAGGCGAGTTCCATAGTGCTACGTTTGGCGACACTAAGGCTGAGTTGTTGTTGCAATTCGCAGCTCCCGAGAATTATGCTTTTCCCGACGAATCGTATAAGCCTGAACCGGATTCTTTAGTGTTGTTGATGTGTTATGATTCTTACTTCGGTTCTGCGTATGCTCCATTGGAATTTTCTGTTTATGAGATAAATAAGAACTCGATTGATTATTCGACCAGATATTATTCTGACCTTAATCCTGGCGATTATTGTGATTTTACCATATTGATGGGTAAGAGAGTTATGACATCTGTTGATTTGTCGCCAAAGGATTCTTCGTATATAGCTGACGATGAGGCAACCTTTAGGTATGTCAGATATAAGTTTGATGATTCGCAATGTCAGAGGTTTTTCAATATCTTGCAAAAGCATCCTAAAATAACAACCGATGAGTTTCTAAATGATTTCAAGGGATTGTATGTCACTACAAGGTATGGTTCATCTACTCTTTTGTATATGAATCAGATAACGATGTTTATGTATTATCATTACACTTATAAGAGGAACGGAAAAGATACGACTGTCAGTTCGTCTATTACTTTCCCTGCCAACCATGAGGTGCGTCAGTTGAATAGGTTTGTCCATAAAGATAGGAATCAGGTGGTATCGTCTATACCAGATTCGTTACTATACATAAAGTCTGTTGCGGGAATATATCCTAAACTGACAGTGCCTATCGGCAGCATATATCATAGGATGATGCAGAGGATGGATTCATCTAAATATCTTGCAATAGCAGCTGCGGAATTGCGATTGGAAAATATTGAACTTGACGAGACGGATGTGTGGATGGATCCGCCGACATACTTGATGGCTATCGAAGAGAGTCAGTTTGATGATTTCATTCGTCATAATCAGGTCCCTGATGGTTACGAGACTGACCGTTCGTTAGGTTTATATTCTGTGAATACAAACTCGTATTTGTTTGACCTGTCGTTTTTGTTGGCAAGACGATTTAGGGAGGAAACGATACTGCCAGATGATAAAATGACGTTTATAGTCCTGCCGGTCGATGTCGCTTCGAGCACATCGTCATCGGGTACAACGACTATCAACAAGATACGTCCTTTGGTCAAGTTGTCGGCTGCGAAGGTGAGAAGTTCAAAAAATAGTAACTCGCCATTGAGGTTGAAAATTCTATATCAGGGTTTTTGATATTATGATTCAGAATTATTCAGATAATTATAACAAAGTTCTCGATTATGCTGATGGGGAACGTGAGAGGTTGGAAGATGTTTCGTTGACTCCAAAGCATTTGTTGCTTGCTATATTGCGAATCGAGGATTGTTCTGCATCTTTGTTGTTGCAGAATATGGGAGTCGATTTGCGAAGTTTGAAACAGGCAGTCGAAGTGGTGACTGTCGCTAAATCTCAAGATGTAAAAAACATATTGATTGTAGCTTCGTTGGAGGCAAGATTCTTCAAAACCAACATTGTAAATACGACTCATATATTACTTTCGATTTTGCGAACTGAGGATAAATCACTTTCGCCCATCTTAAAGCAATATGGTATGGAATATCGTGAGATAAAGGGGAAAATTCAGCCTAATGTCGCTACGCAGAACAGTTTGTTCACAGATGATGGCGACACAGATGATGATTGCTTGGATGTCAACGACAAGCCTCAACTTAATTTTACTAAGGTTGCAAATGAGAAAAAGGGCTATGCTGATACACCAGCTGTCAACAAATTCTCGCGCGACCTCACCGAGGCTGCCCGTCGTGGAGAATTGGACCCCTTGGTGGGACGGGAAGCAGAAATAGAGCGAACAATACAGATTCTGACGCGTAGAAAGAAAAATAATCCTGTTCTGATAGGTGAGCCGGGAGTCGGCAAATCGGCTATAGTTGAGGGAATTGCTCAGAAAGCCGTAGGTTCCGACTTGACTTTCCCGCTCAGAAATAAAAGAATCGTTTCGTTGGATATGGCTGCCCTTGTGGCAGGGACGAAATATCGTGGTCAGTTTGAAGAACGAATCAAAGCTGTCATAAACGAAATAGAGAGTCATAAAGATATTATTTTGTTTATTGACGAAATTCATACCATTGTGGGATCTGGTGCTTCGATGGGGTCGCTTGATGCCGCAAATATCTTGAAACCGTCATTGTCGCGAGGCAGGATTCAGTGTATTGGAGCTACCACTTTAGATGAATATAGGGAGAGCATTGAGAAAGATGGAGCTTTGGAGCGTAGATTCCAGAAGGTAATGGTAGAGCCTACAAGTCAAGATGAGACTCTGCAGATACTCATGAATATAAAAACTCATTATGAGAAACATCACAATGTCACATATTCCGATGAGGCTATCGAAGCATGTGTGTCGTTGTCAAAAAGATATATCACTAACCGAAGTTTTCCCGATAAGGCAATAGATGTGATGGACGAGGTCGGTTCGAGAATGCATATTTCGAATATCTCGGTTCCGGAATCTATTCAAAATATTGAACGTGAAATACTCGAAACTGAGCAATTCAGGAAAGATGCCGAGCTCAGACAGGATTATGAACTGGCTGCTAAATACCGAGACCAAAAGCAACTTTTGAGCAAGAGGTTTGATGTTATGAACAGCGAATGGTTAGGCGAAAAAATGAAAAATAAGCCGCTGATTACCAAGGAGGATGTGGCGGTAACTATTTCGCTGATGTCAGGTGTGCCGTTGAAACAACTTACCGAGGACGAGAATGCCCGTCTTGTCAGTATGGCTGAAACATTGAAGGCTCAGGTTGTCGGACAGGACGAAGCTGTTGATGTTATATCTCGTTCGGTGCGTCGCAGCAGGGTGGGGTTGAAGGACCCTAACAGACCCGTGGGAAGTTTTATTTTCGTCGGTCCGACTGGTGTCGGCAAAACGCTTTTGGCTAAGAAACTTGCTGGTTTTATGTTCGGCTCGGAGGATGCTATTATTCGGGTTGATATGTCGGAGTATATGGAAAAATTCTCATCTTCGCGACTGGTTGGAGCCCCTCCTGGTTATGTGGGTTATGACAAAGGCGGCGAACTTACGGAGAAGGTGAGACGTAAACCATATTCTATTGTTTTGTTTGACGAGATTGAGAAGGCTCATCCTGACGTGTTCAATATGCTGTTGCAATTGCTCGATGAAGGAATGTTGACCGATAGCAACGGCCGTAAGGTCGATTTCCGAAATACCATTGTCATTATGACCTCGAATGCTGGTACGCGACAACTCAAAGAGTTCGGTCGTGGTGTGGGGTTTGATGTGTCAACCGACATCGACAATAACTATGCTCATTCTATAACCGACAAGGCATTGCAGAAATTGTTCTCGCCTGAGTTCCTGAATAGGGTTGACGATATAGTCCATTTCAATTCGCTTTCGAAGGAAAATATCAATGACATAGTGAAGATAGAACTATCCAAGTTCAAGGAGCGTTGTTCGAATATTGGGGTTAATTTGAGAGTCGATGATTCGGTTGTCCGCTATATAGCCGATAAGGGTTATGACTCGAAATATGGTGCACGACCTTTGAATAGGGCATTGCAAACCTATTTGGACGACCCTTTGGTGGAATATTTGCTTGCTCACCCTGTCAGTGGCAACGTGACAATCGTTGTGACGTTGGACGATGACAAAATTGTTATGGAAAGTTCTGTTAATTAAGGCGAGAAAAATTATAATACAATGCGATTTTATATTCCGGCAATAATATTGATTGTGGCGACACTTGTCTATCTTTCTATTAGGACGGCGAGGTTGTTTGCCATCCCTATGGCGGTGGCTATAGTTATATTTATTGTGTTGTATGCTTTTGCCATTGGGGTATTGTCTTCATCATTATATATGAATGGTTTGAAATGCTATCAGCATTATATGGTGATGATAGGATGTTCAATCAGTGGTTTTCTTATCACGTTGCTATTCACCATGATGGTTTGTGATATCATCGGGTTGGCGGTCCATATGCCAGGTTGGTGTCAGGGATTGGCGACATATTTCATAGCTCTGGTAATCACTGCTTATGCCTATTATGTTGCTAAAAATCCGACGATAAAGAATGTTCCTGTGACAATTGGAAAGGTCGAACAGCCATTGAGAATAGCGCAACTGACTGATTTGCATATTGGGCATTTCAGAGGCTGTGAGTGGTTGGACGGCGTGGTTGAGAAAGTTAATGCCGAACATCCTGATATGGTTGTTATTACTGGCGACATCTTTGAGTCTCATTACAATTTTAGCGAGCAGACCGTTCTGCCATTGCAAAAGTTGCAGATGCCAGTGCTGTTTGTGGAAGGAAATCACGATATTTATGTGAATCAACTGAAAACCAAATCACTGCTTCGCGATATAGGGGTTAGGGTTTTGGAGAATGAAAAGATTGATATTTTGGGCGTTCAGGTTGTCGGGTTGAATTATATGCGGGCTGACTCAAAGTCGCGTGATGCTATGCATGTGGCAAAAGGGGATGTGACTATCGAAAAAGTATTACCGACATTCGGAATTGATACTGCCCGTCCTTCTATATTGCTCCATCATAATCCTAAGGGGGTTGAATATGTTTCGGCTAATGGTATTGATTTGTATCTCGCAGGGCATACTCATGGCGGGCAGTTCTTCCCTGTGACGCTAATAAATCATTTCATTTTCGACTACAATAATGGGTTGTATAGATTTGGTAATACTCAGATTTATACTTCGCCGGGATTAGGTACAACGGCCATCCCTTTGCGTTTCGGTACACACCCTGAAATAACGATTATAGATATTACAAAGTGATTTTGGAAAAGCGAAAGATTGCGTATGCCGTATTGATAGCGATAGTGTCGTTTGTGGCTGTTCTGACTGCTTGCCGTTGGGACGCTTGGTTCGTCGAGCCAACCGAGACAGGTGTTGAGGTGATTGGAAATGACACGATTTTGACATTTGGAAAAGATTCGTCATTGGTGAAGACCTATCTGGATTCTGAGGGGAGATATTGTTGCCGTCGTGTGGCGGATACCCTATTTGCGGTGCGGAGGATTCTTGTGTTAGGCGATATTCAGGATAGGGACGACGAGCAGGCGCAAACGACAAATAGGTTGCTCAGGGCAATAGTGGAGCGCGAACAGCCAGATGTGATTTTACAGACTGGCGATTTGGCTGAACGGCCATTGCAATCTGCTTGGAATAGGGTATATGCGGCTTTTGATTCGGTCGGAATACCATTGGTCTCTGCGCTTGGCAATCATGAATACCATAAGGGATTGGCGTCGCAGACAGATGTGCGGTCGCTATATACATTCCCTTATTTCGGCCATGCTGATGTACGGAGGTCGGCAAACGCAGCTATTACGTTGATAGCTGATACGTTAGATGTGTTTATATTGGATTCCAACCGTCCGCTTTACGACCTTTTCAGCCAAAGCGTATGGTTGAAAAATGCGTTGGATAGTTCGACTGCCATTCATAAGATTGTTATGACGCACCATCCTTTGCGGTCGTCGAAAACGTGGTTTGACAACATATTCGTCAGGCTTGCTTTTGAGGAGGTAATCGAACGGCATAATGTGCAGTTGGTGCTTGCGGGACACGAACATTGCTATATGCACTACGATGGGGATTATCATCAGATAATATCTCATTTCTCGGCTAAGGAGTATGGCGAAGACGAGCGACTGGGCAGACATTATCTCGTGATTGATGTCGTTGACGGGACGATGAATGTGGCTGTCTATGACGAAAATAAGAAAATAGAAAATATAATAATTAAAAAAACAACATGAAAATGAAAACTAAAATGTTATTTTTATTGCTTTGTGTAGCATTGGCATTTACTGCCTGCAGCAAAGAGGAGCAGACTGAGGCTGCTGTTTCAACTTCCGAGGCTACATCTCCGGTGGCTGAGTACGATTACGCTACAATGATTTTGATGTACACTCCAGGCGAGGAGCTCTTTGACGGAGTGATTCACCCCGATGCTGGCCTTTATGATAACTATTTCGATGTCGATGAGGCTGCAAAAGAGCATGTCGGATATATAGAAATGTTGCAGAAGAACGGCATTGAGGTGCGTTCGGTTAAAGATGTACTTATGAGTTTGGAGAAAGAGGAGTTGCAGGCTTTGGCATCTAAATATTTGGTATATGATGCTAAGGATACGCAGCTCGACTCTGCCGAAGTCGAGGCATATCGTCAGAGCACACTCGCTTGTATGAGCAAGGCTGACCTCATCAGAATATTGTTCCGTCATCCTAAAGTGGTATTGCACGAGACTGGTATGAATACAGGAGTATCTGCCGAATATGTACATGAACCATTGATGAATATGTATTTCATGCGCGACCAGAGCATCAATACACCGAGAGGTCCAATCTTGTGCCGAATGAATTCGTCGCAGCGTTTCCCTGAGGTGGATATTGTCGAAGTATGCTATCGCAAGATGGGCATTGAACCAGTTTATAGAATCTGTGGCGAGGATAGCTATCTCGAAGGTGGCGACTATATACCTTTTGGCACGTTTGCTTTCCTCGGTCAGGGTTTGAGGACATCGCAAGGGGCAATTGACGAGATGTTGGAGCATGATGTGGTAGGTCACGACACACTCGTCGTAGTTCGCGACCACTGGAAAGACCAGTATCAGATGCACCTCGATACATATTTTAATATAATTGACAAGGATTTGGCTACTCTCTGTTTCAACAGATTCGATGCTCAGGATACGAGTGATGTGAACTTCCTTACCATTGACATGTATGCTCGTGCCGAAGGCGAGAAGGAGTATCACGAAGTCCCTGAATTTGCTGGCTACTCGTTCAAGCAGTTCCTTGCTGACCGTGGAATAGACGTGATTCGTATAGACAAGAAAGATGCCGACCATTATGCTAATAACTTCCTTGCAATAGGTGGCCGTCACATTATGTCGGTTGCAGGACAGAGCAAGGAGTTGGAGGAAGAGTATAAGAATCGCAATGTCAATGTTGAGTGGGTTCCTCTGGACAATTTGATAGGCGGCTATGGTGCAGCGCATTGCATGACACAGGTTGTATATCGTAAAAAATAAGCAATATGTTATCTGCTGAGTGGAAAGATTTTTTCAAAGATTATAAAAATCCTGCCTTGCATGAGGCAGTGAATAGGGTTTATGCTATGGAGACAGTCTATCCGGAAAGGTCTAAACTTTTCCGGGCATTCGAGTTCTTCAAACCCGAAGAGACTCGTGTCGTGATTTTGGGACAGGACCCATATCCCCAGCCGGGCAATGCTTGTGGTTTGGCATTTGCTGTTCCCGACACACAGCCTGTTCCAGGGTCGTTGCAGCATATCTTTGCTGAAATTGATTCCGAATTCGGGCAGGAAAGAGTCGATCGAAGTCCTTCGCTCATACAGTGGGCTGAGCAGGGGGTTCTTTTGTTGAATACAATACTTACCGTAAGACAAAACTCGCCAATGAGCCATTGCAATCTCGGGTGGCAGGCATTCACTGATTATGCGATTAGACGACTCTCTGACGTCAACGAGCATATGGTGTTCCTCCTATGGGGCAATCCTTCGGGAGCTAAGGCTTCGTTGGTTAATTCTGACAAACATCTAATCATAAAGACTACACATCCTTCGGGCTTATCTTGGGGGAAACTTGCCGATGGATCGCGACAGAAATGGAACTCTTTCTGGGGTTCGGGACAATTTGTGCAGTGCAACCACTATCTCGAAGAGCATGGATATAAGCCTATAATGTGGTGATTCATTGACTGTTGATGGTGTTAGGTAAAATAGTTTGAAAAATTAGTTGAAAAAATTTTGTGGGGTAAAGAAAAATTCGTACCTTTGCAGTCGATTTGAGGGTTATTCCTCAGGTCGAATATGGTGGCTGTAGCTCAGTTGGTTAGAGCATCGGATTGTGGTTCCGAGGGTCGCGGGTTCGAGTCCCATCTGCCACCCGCATGGCGTGAGGTCGTAAATCGTAGTTCGGTTTACGACCTTTTTTCTTTCACGCCGACGTTTTTTATCTCATGCGGAATACGCTGATTTATGGGAATTTTTTCTGCGAGTTCTGCGGATTCTGCGTGAGATAGATACGGATTCTGCGTGAAACAACACTTGCATGCACCGAAAAAATGTCTCTCCACTCGTTATAAAAGTGCCAAATATATCGTTTTATCAATCTTTGCAGGCACTTCTGAAACAATTATCCATTGATAACGTTATAGTTATAAATTCAATCTTTTCTTATCAAATATTCAATTTGTTCAAATTTTTTTTTGTACCTTTGTACTCTGAAATGAAAAAAAGGTATTATGCTATTTTTAAGTGCTCTGATTGCTCCTGCTCACAGGCATCATCATCACCACAAACATAGTAAAGCGAAGAAAAAAGTTTCCAAAGGGATTATGTATGGTGTGTCCTACACTTTTGGGGCTATAATGTTTGTATGTGTTCTTTTGCAATTGTTTGTGACTCTGATGCCGGTCTCGAATAATTTTAATGCCATCGAAGTCTATTTCCGCAACATATCGTCGATAGTCAATTTTTCGGTAGTAGCCTTATTTCTCATTCTCTGGTCATATTTCAATAATGGATTGTTGAAATCCCGATTAGCCATTAAGGCTTTCCGCTTTTTTGTCGTTTTGGCGGCGGCAGTATGCGTAATCAAAGGAATTTCCTCTATATATCATGTTATCTCCCAAGCTGGATATGGAGTTTTCCCTATAATCTATTATGCAAGCAATGTGGCTGCCTGGTCGTCATTAGGAGTATTCTTTGCTTTCTATTATAACAAAATATCAAAGAAAATGCACCACCACGTTTTCATGAAACGCTTCAAGATTCTCTCTGTTATCCTCGAGTTCGTGTGTTTCTTTGCGTTCCTTGCTGCGTCGGTATATACCGTGAATAAATTCGTTCCTGCCACAGTTCCTTGGCTCTTTTATTTGGCTGATGCCCTCGCTTGGTTGATGCTTTGTGTTTTCTTTATCGTTTATACGCATAGCAAAAAATGTATGATGTCGATGCATAAAGTGAAAAAACGCGATACCTCTTTAGATGAAAAGATGGAAATGAATGCAAAAATTCATAAGGAAAACCGACTTGCCTGAAAACAGCGATGTCTGTACTGCTTGACATATGTGGACTTTACATTGATTTCGACACACGGTACCCCGAATATGTGGCGGAAAGGTGTCGTAACTATATGGTTGACCGGAAGAGTGTTGTCCCTGATATGAAACTTCGGTCAAGTGACGAAGACATCGTTCTTGCCAATCGCGACAACGTTGGGTTGGAGGAGGCTGAACTATACGCTATGACCATCCCATTGAGCGAAAAGTTGCCAGAGCTTGGCAGACTCATGACCCATGGTGTGGCAATCGCGTGTGACGGCAAATCGTTTATCTTCACTGCCGAGAGTGGAGTGGGCAAATCGACACATGCCTTCCTATGGCAGAAGTATTTAGGCGAGGAGCGTGTGCGAGTGATAAATGGCGATAAACCTATTATATGGTTCAAGGATGGCGACATCTATGCTTCGGGTTCGCCCTGGAGCGGAAAGGAACATCTGGACGAGAATGTCAGTGTGCCATTGCGAGGCATCTGCCTGCTGAAACGGCTCGGTCAGTCTGGCGTACCTTCCATCAAGCGTGCTTCGCGAGAGGAGGCGTTGGATTTCCTTATGCACCAGATTTTCATTCCCCATTGTCAGTCGGGCAAGATACGTACGCTCATGATGTTGGAGGAATTATACGACAAAGTGCCTATATACCACCTGACAGTAGATATGAGTCGTGAGGCGGTGATGGTCTCGTCGAATGAATTATTAAGTGATTTATGAAGATAAAAAAAGGTTTTCTGCTCTGCCCTGTGATGGGTAAGACGATGGCGATATCGACTGGCGAACTGGAAAAGGAGTTCCCTGGTATGATCAAGATGAACGAGCCATCTACTGACATCTGGAAATGGATTGAGGCTGGCAAGGAGCTGGACGAAATCTATTCCCTCTATGCTACAACATATGGCATTGATGCCGCTCAGGCTAAGGACGAGGTTGATGGCGTAGTGAAGATGATGAATGATGCAGGAGTATTGGAATGACGGGGTGTGAGTCGAGATACGAGAACTTTGAGCAGATGCTGAACCAGACTGGCGAGTACGTCACTCAGGTGCGGGGGGTCAGTATGTACCCGATGCTCCGCTATCGCAAGGACCCTGTGCTCATTCATCCCGTTCGGGAGGAACTGAAGCCTTACGATGTGGCTGTATATGCCAAGAGCGACCGTTATGTGGTTCACCGTGTGCTTGAGGTTCGTGACAACATCTACGTCATTCGTGGCGACAACTGCATCGGCAAGGAGTATGTCCCCAAATCCGATGTCCGTGGCGTCGTGGTCGGTTTCTGGAGGTTCGGGCGGTATATTCCGTGTGACGACAGGCTGTATAATGCCTATGCCCGTTTATGGGTTACAATAAATCCGCTTGTCCGGATGACGCATTGGTGCAAGGGGATGTGCCGCAGTGCTATAAGCAAGATATGGAGATTTCTTTCTCGAACATAAAATGGCTATACCGTACCTCGGAAGGGGTGCGTGCTAAGGCTTTCTCCAACGTGCTTTTAGGTTCGTTGCAGATAGCGATTGACTTTGCCTTCATCTGGGCAAGCAAGGAGTGTATCGATGTTGCTACCGGTAAATCCACCGTTCCATTGGGGTGGTCGGTAGTAGCATTGATTGCTACTGTCGCTGCTGGTATGGTGACTGGTTTCACTCGCAGCTGGATCAGTGCAATCCTTGGGACAAAGAGTCAGAATAAGATGAAACTCAAGACATTCTCGAGGATAATGCATAACGTCTGGACGGGTCGTGGCACCATGCACACTGGCGACTCTATGAACAGGTTGCTGCAGGATTCGAGTGCCATCACAAGTGTCATTACCGATACTGCTCCAGCTATGGTCTGCACTTTAATAAGATTGATATGCGCATTCTTCTTCCTATATTCCATGCAGCCGCTTTTGTCGGTTGTGATGATTTGCATTGTGCCGCTCTTCCTGATAGCCAGCCGTTTCTACGTGCGCAGGATGAAAGTGCTGTCAAAGGATATCCGCGAGACGGAGAGTCAGATGCAGGTGATGATGCAAGAGAACCTGCAGAACAAGATGGTGATTAAGACCTTGGAACAGTCGGACAATATGGTCCATTCTCTCTCTGAGATTCAGGGCGAACACCTCGGCAAGGTGAAGCGACGCACCCGTTTCTCGTCTGTCACTACGCTGATAACGAATGTGGGCTTCTCGACAGGCTATCTCGTGACGTTTATCTGGAGTGTCTATGGTCTTCAGGCTGGCACAATAACATACGGTATGATGATGGCTTTCATACAGTTGGTGGGTCAGATTCAGGGACCTTTCCGTTCGATGACCGGACTGTTGCCTCAGGTGATAGGTGCAATGGTCTCTGTCGATAGGATACGCGAGATGGAGCAGACTCCTGTCGAGAATGATGGTGAGAGTTGTATGATGGATGAAGCTGCCGGTGTGAGGTTCAGTGATGTCTCTTTCCATTATGACGACGACCCTTCGACGGTCATCGAGGGATTCAGCCATGACTTCGAGCCACGTAGTTTCACCGCTGTGCTTGGCGAGACTGGCTCTGGCAAAACCACTATGATAAGACTCATTTTGGCACTTGTGAAACCTTCCGGTGGGCGGGTGACCATATACGACCGAAGTCGCGAAATAGATGTCTCGGCTGCCACACGTTGCAACCTTGTCTATGTGCCTCAGGGAAATACGCTGCTCAGTGGGACTGTGCGCGACAACCTGCTGCTTGGCAATCCTAATGCCACCGACGAACAGATGCGCGAGATACTGCAGTTGGCATGTGCCGGGTTTATCCTTCATAGTGACGAGGGCCTCGACACTATGGTAGGCGAAGATGGGGTAGGACTGAGCGAAGGGCAGGCTCAGCGTATCTGTATTGCCCGTTCGTTGTTGCGGAATGGTAGTGTGTTGTTGCTCGACGAGGTGACGTCTGCCCTTGACCAAGAGACCGAGCGCGAGATAATCCATAACATAACCGACCGTGCTTCCCGATTGGGTCAGACAGTCATATTCATCACTCATCGCACGCGAGTGCTCGAATATTGTTCAAATACCGTCAGAATCTGACGTTTCATATATCAACTGCGCTTATTCCTTCAGGCAACCAATTGGCACCACCAAAACCACCCATTGACTCTAAACTTTCGTCCGATAATTGTCTGCAATTCTTGGCCTGTAATTTTCCATTTCCCTCACTCAAGATATTTTTTCTCACTCAGGATACGCAGAATAATGGGAATTATTTTTGCCATATCTTATTTCGTTAAATAGTGGCTCTATAACGTTTCGTGTGAAAAAAGCATTGTCAAGTCAGAAAAAAGTAGTA
>JAKSNU010000015.1 GCA_024399535.1 Paludibacteraceae bacterium | reverse complement strand
TCTGATGCGTGACTCTGTTATGCAATCCTCCACGGCTGTTTATTAGGTTATTGACTATCCATGAGGTGGCACTGCCGCATACTATGAGTTTAATATCGTCACGCCATGATGCCCAACTGTTCCAAAAGTGCTCAAGGCCATATATGAATTTAGAGCGTTGAGTATCCATCCAAGGTATTTCGTCAATGAAAATTATTTTCCGTCCTTCAGGCAGTTGTTCAAGATATTGCTCAAGATTTCTGAACGCCTCAAGCCATGTCTTTGGACGTGCATTCTTATCAGGCAACCCACTTACGAAATTCTTTATCTGTTCTTTCATTGTGGCTCCGTGTATTCCTGCTGCATAATAAGCATAATCTTCACCTATTACGTGTTGTATCAGAAACGTTTTTCCAACCCTTCTGCGTCCATATACGACAATGAACTCAGACATTCCAGAGCCGAGAAAATCATTCAGAGCGTTGATTTCTTTTTCCCTTCCGATAAATGGTACAGCCATAATTGTTGATATTAAGTCAGTTATATATTTAATCAGTATCGTTTCAATTTGCTGCAAAGGTAATAATATTTTTTCGATTGAACAAGGATTTTGACTTGAAATTGGTCGTTAGTGTATCAAAAACGTGCACTAACGACCGATTTCAAGATTATCCACGAATCATTTATCTGAATAAATCATTAAGAATCAGCTATTTTATGAACCTGCATTGTTTTAGTGCATGCAGGACCTATATGGCTTATCAAGAAGTCCTCCGGAATGTAGGCTTTACCGTTGGCAAGACCAATACAGTCGAACATCTCGAAAACATACTCGACCATTTGAAGCAGACTGCCACTGGTGACATTGTGGCGAGTATCTGTGTGATAGTGCAACGAATTGCCACAGACAGCCTTACAAAGCTGACTGCCGCAAGGTCGTTCCTTCCATCGAGAATGACGAGTTGAGGCGAGACGCATTTATTGACCTATAGTGTACAGTTCAGCCATCATACATCTGATTGACCCACCGCCAACTATCTCAATTATAGGAATATCTATCGAAATTATCTCCGTGCCGTTTAGTGTGATTCTGTCTATCTGGTCATCGTTGAGCGACTTGCGTGCCGTTTCTGACATAACAATGAACATTTTGCCATTCTTGTCGTGCAGTTCAAGCATATTGCCTGCGAAATTTGTCATCTGGCTAAGCGAGATATTTATTATAGTCTTACCTGATTCGAATAGTTCTGTTTTTACCATTTTAAGTTCTTGCTCATCAGGAATGGACTGCTCGCATAATATTGCAATATCTGTGCCTACTGCCATCATTACGTTTGTGTGGTAAATTGGTTGACCATTGCCATCTACTGCGTTGAAAAACACTGCTTTGTAGCCCATTTCAGAACAGAAATCATCAAGGACCTTTTTCGATGTCCTTGGCGACAGACAAGCGTATGCCACTTTGTTTATCCTATCCAGCACCATACTACCGGTACCTTCGAGAAAAAGGTCATCTTGCTCGTAATGAGTGAGGTTAAGACATTTGGTGTATGCAAAATTGGCTTTTATCGTGTCAAGGACACTTTGTTTGCGCTCGTCCCGTCTATTGGGTGCACACATTGGATATAAAACTAATGTACCATCTGAATGCGTCGAAAACCAGTTATTAGGGAATACGGCATCTGGCGTGTTAGGGTCTGGTGTGTCTTCCACCACATGAACCTCTATGCCATGTTCTCTCAGGATATTGACCGCATTATTAAATTCTGCCATGGCATATTCCGTCACTGAATCTAATGGTATGTCGTGCATGAAGGGATTGCTTCCAGCAGTCTCAGGATTGTACGTAAAATTGTTGGGCATAACCATTAAAACCGAACTTGTACTGTTGAATTCACTGACTGGCAGTTCCAGTGTTTCCTTTTTGCAGGCACATAATAGAAAAATAATCAGTGCCAAAATTAGTTGTTTCTTCATATCTTTGTATATATCTTTAAGTAGTTTTTCATTCAATTCACGTTTCAAGACTTTTTTTGCAACTATTCTCTATAGAATCACCATGATAGTCAATGCTATTTATATGTAATATACTTTGTAAATCAGATGGTTATTGTGTGTTCAATAGGCTGCCGGTTTCATTTTCAAAGTTAGTGTATTATTTTGATATGGCTAAAGATGAAGGAACATTTTTTTCCTGACTTCGGGTGTAATGGACATTTGTGGTGATAAAAGTGTCTATAACTAATTGAATTTATTATCTTTGCATCCAAAAAAATGAAGGATGCATAAGAAATGCTTTTTTTGTGGGTCAAAAGGCCTGGTTAAGGATGGTTTTACCAGAGGCCATCAGAGATTAAAATGTAAAGTTTGTGGCAAACGGTTTGTGTACAATAAACGTTTATGTGACAGTGAGTTATACAAAGAATATTTGGATGGCAAACAAAATATTGCGCAACTGGCTTATACACTGACCGATAAGGATAAGGATTGTTTTATGTCAGACTTTAACAGCTGGTATGAAAAGCATAAGTCGTTTATCAACGAGAGGAGTGAACCCGATAAAAATGGCAAGACACATTACGTGCATAAAAGATTACGGAGTGCCTGGTTAAGTCTTAAAAGGAATATGCCTTATCTCTGGGTTTGGTACGATAACAAGGAGTTGGGAATACCAAATACGAATAATGGAATCGAGTCTGTTTTCACCTCCATGAAAACTCATCACCACAAATGTCCATTACTCACAATCTGGTAGAATTTTATCACCACAAATGTCTATTAGTCCAAAAGGTCAGATTTATTTATGATAGACCTCTTTTCCCTCAATTATGGTTGCTACGACGGAAGCCTTGTCTGATTGCTGGAGGTCGTCCTTGAGGAAGTTGAAATCTATTACTGTGAAGTTTGCTACTTTATCCAAACGGATAGAACCGAGTTTTTTCTCTTGCTTTACGGAATATGCGGCATCAATGGTCATTGCACGCAATGCTTGCTTCCGCGAGACAGCTTCATATGAGTTGTTGGTCAGTGTGGAAGGCAGATATGGAAAATTTCGTGCCACTGCCGCACAAATGGTCATAGGTATGTCAAGCGAATTGCGCAATGGATAGTACGATTGGAATGCAATGCGACAACCATAGTTAAGAAGAGATTTTATAGGGTGTTGCGATAAGGTCCGAACTCCGAAATACTGTTTTTCAATCTCAGATTTTGTAGTGTCTATTGGTATTGACAGAGGTTCTACAAGTGCCATAATATTGTAGTCTGCCATTTTCATTATATCATCTGGGTGTATGTATTTGATAACCGAAATTGCGTTCCTGCATGTCTTGATGTTGGTGATATCCTCGGCTGCACAGATTGCATTTAGCGCAGAACGGACAGCACCGTCGCCTGTGCATATGGCATGGACGTACAATTCATTTTCGTTGGCGAATTTTGTTATTTTTGTAAGTTTATCTATGTTTGTAAGTCCGGGATTGCCGTAATACTGATGGTCATCGTTATATGGGTCTATCATCCATGCCATGCGGTTTTCGGTTTCGCCATCTACAAACACTACTACACCATTAATCTTGAAATACTCGTTTTCGTAGGTCTTAGCGAGTCGCATGAGTTCGTTGAGTTCTTCGTCCATGCTTTTCTGACTACTGATGTAATGGGTGGAATATGTGCGTAACTGGAGTTTACCCTCTTTGGCGAGTTCGGAATATGCACGGATAGCATTGTTGTTGGTGATGTTGTCGCATACTTCAGAGACGGCTGTATATCCTTTGGAAAAAAGGAATTCCTGCCATTTCAGTATGCCATGCTTATATTCGTCTTTGGTTGGTGATGCCTGTTTATATACGTTGAAAGCTTCTGCTCCTTTTATATATCCATTGGATTGCATGGTGTGTCTGCCAAACATGGTTTTGACTGAATCTGCAATTTGAGCTATGCCAAATTTGTTCATCGCAGCAGAATTGAGCCATATCTGCTGGTTGTCGGACGATGTAAGTATCATCGGAACTTCGCTGCAGATTTCGTCAAGCATTTTAGCATTGGGTTGGCAATCCCTGAGTTTCCATCCGTAGCCGCGATAGATGCTACGCCCTGGGTTGTCAAGTATGTACTGGCGCATTATGTCAACATATTGTCGCATTGTTGCAATAGTATCGCTGCTGAGGTCAGCTTCAATTATTATTCGTGAAGCACCGACTGTCCCGTGGATGTTCGCATCAATGAATCCTGGATAGATGTATGAAGAGTCGTAGTTGAGTATTGTTGTGGATTTGTTGCAGTAATTCAACGCTAAACGTGCGGGACCTATGTACATAATAGTTCCATTTTTGATGCCTATGGCATCTGCAAAAGGGTGATTATTGTCCATTGTAATTACTCTGCCCAATACAAGTTGGTCAAAATATTCTCTTTTACGGCACGAAAACAATCCCAATAGTATTACAAGCGATAATAAAATAGCAATGCTTTTTTTCATATCGTATTTATTATATGACTGATAACTAAATATTTATTCTTGATATGCCATTCTATGACACATTCGCTGCAAAGTTAAGTTTTTTAGTTTGAATAGACAAATTTTTTTTCACATTTTATTAAAAAAAATACGCTGACCCAAATGCAGGTCAGCGTATTCTAAGTTGGATAAATATTTTTCAGAGTTTTGGACCTGCTTCTACAAGCGATTTTCCGAGCTCGTTGCCTTCGAATTTGTGGAAATTCTTTATGAAGCGTTCGGCAAGGTCTTTAGCTTTGGTTTCCCACTCGCCTGGTGTTTGATATGTGTTGCGTGGGTCGAGAATATTGGTGTCAACTCCTGGTAGCTCTGTAGGTACAACAAAATCAAACATAGGAATTTTCTTTGTTGATGCATGGTCAATCGAACCATCAAGGATGGCGTCAATGATACCACGTGTGTCCTTGATTGAGATGCGTTTGCCAGTTCCGTTCCAACCAGTATTGACCAAATAAGCAGTTGCTCCGGATTGCTTCATTCTTTTGACAAGTTCTTCTCCGTATTTTGTTGGGTGAAGTGAGAGGAAGGCTGCACCGAAACATGCCGAGAACGTAGGAGTAGGTTCGGTGATTCCACGCTCTGTTCCAGCTAATTTGGCTGTGAAACCGCTGAGGAAATAGTACTGAGTCTGTTCTGGCGAAAGAATTGACACAGGAGGTAACACACCGAATGCATCGGCTGAAAGGAAAATAACCTTGCGTGCTGCAGGAGCTTTTGAAACAGGTTTTACGATATTTTCGATGTGGTAAATAGGGTAGGACACGCGTGTATTCTCGGTTACACTTTTATCGGTGAAATCTATCTTGCCAGATTGATCAACTGTCACATTCTCGAGAAGAGCATCACGGCGTATGGCATTGTAGATATCGGGTTCGCTATTTTTATCAAGATCAATGACTTTAGCATAACAGCCACCTTCGAAATTGAAGATTCCATCATCGTCCCAGCCATGTTCGTCATCACCGATAAGAGCACGTTTAGGGTCGGTCGAAAGAGTGGTTTTACCTGTGCCAGAAAGTCCGAAAAATATTGCAGTTTCGCCTTTCGAATTGGTGTTGGCAGAGCAGTGCATAGCAGCAATGCCTTTCAACGGCAGGAGATAGTTCATGATAGAGAACATTCCTTTTTTCATTTCGCCGCCATACCATGTGTTGATGATGACCTGCTCGCGCGACGAGAGGTTGAACACAACGGCTGTCTCTGAATTAAGACCAAGCTCCTTGTAGTTTTCAACCTTTGCCTTCGATGCTGTATATACAGTGAAGTCAGGTTCGCCGAAATCTTTCAACTCTTCGTCAGAAGGACGAATGAACATATTGCGGACAAAATGTGCTTGCCAAGCTACCTCCATAATGAAACGTACTTTCAGACGGGTCGATGGATTTGCTCCGCAGAATGCATCAACCACAAACAGACGCTTGTTTGAGAGTTCGCGGATGGCAATTTCTTTCAGTGCATGCCATGTCTCAACTGAAACTGGCTTGTTGTCGTTCTTGTACTCGTCGGAAGTCCACCATACAGTGTCGCGGCTGACATCGTCCATGACAAAAAATTTGTCCTTTGGCGAACGACCTGTGTAAATGCCAGTCATAACATTGACAGCACCAAGTTCGGTCAGAGTTCCTTTCTCATATCCCGTGAGTCCGGGTTTGGTTTCTTCTGCGTAGAGAGTATCGTACGATGGATTGTAGATGATTTCCTTAACATCGCAGATCCCATATCTATCTAAATTTATCATAGTTTTATTTGTTAGGTATTACAAGTTTATATCCCTTGCCGTGAATGTTGATGATTTCAATATCAGAGTCGGCACGGAGAATTTTGCGGAGTTTTGTGATGTAAACGTCCATCGAACGTGCATTGAAATAGTTGTCTTCCAACCAAATAGATTTCAATGCAAACTGACGTTCGAGAATGTTATTGGCATTTTGAACGAGAAGGAGGAGCAATTCGCACTCCTTTGTAGTAAGCTTGATGGTCCTATCTGCAGATGCAATTGTCTGCTTTTGTGAATCGAAAACCAATGAACCAAGGCGGAACTCGCTTTCGTTTGAAACATGTTTGCCGGAAACACGGCGGAGTATTGCCTCAATGCGGAAAAGAAGTTCTTCCATCGAAAATGGCTTTGTAATATAGTCGTCAGCACCAATTTTGAAACCTTCGAGGACATCTTCTTTCAACGATTTAGCTGTTAGAAAGACGATAGGAACGATGCTGTTGAGTTTTCGAATGTCTTGAGCAAGGGTGAACCCGTCTTTTTTAGGCATCATGACATCGAGAATGCACATATCGAACTTCTCATCAAGGAAAGAGTGATAACCAGTTTCACCATCAGGCATTAGAGTGACGTCGTAATTCTTTGCTTGAAGATACTCTTTAAGCAACATACCGAGATTTTCGTCATCTTCGCAGAGAAGGATTTTAGTTTTTTCCATAATAATATAATTTAATGATTTGATTATTGTTCATTGTATATTGGCAGAGATATTGTGAACTTTGTACCTATATTGAGTTCAGATTCTGCGGTAATTGTTCCTTTATGGCGTTTCACCATATTATGGACGTATGCCAGCCCAAGACCAAACCCCTTGGTGTCGTGGCGTTCGCCTGTTGGTACACGATAGTATTTCTCAAATATATGTTTCAAACAGGACTTGTCGATACCTATGCCGTTGTCAGAAATTTCGATATTCAGATTCCCCATTTTATTGTATGTTTTGATTTCTATAATCAGAGGATGTTTTGACGAAGAATATTTCACTGCATTGTCCATCAGGTTGAATATAATGTTAGTGAAGTGTATGTCGTCAACTTCGGCAATTGCGTCGGTGGCTTTTAAATTGGTTTTCAATACACCTGAGTGTGTGTTCTCCACCTTTATTGTAAAACTTTCGGTGACACGAAGAATGAGGTCGTTGATATCTGTAGGTGTGAGTTTGAGGCTCGAACGGTCCCTGTCAAGAATTGAGGTTTGTAGAACTGTGTCGATGAGCAGGACAAGGCGTTTCGATTCATGACTAATTGTGGTGGATATTCGTTTCACCATATCGTCAGATTTTACAATAGATGGGTCTGATAACATCTGCGCAGCGAGCGAGATTGAGGCAACAGGGGTCTTCAGTTCGTGGGTCATATTACGAACAAAATTGTTCTGAATCTCAGCTAATCGTTGTTCGTTCAAAAGATATATCATTGTCCACACACATAGTATAAGTAATAATGTCATGGCAATAACGAAAGGAATAATCAGTCTTAGATGTTCGAAAAAGAAAGAGTGTTTATTTTGAAAACAGACTACCAAATCGTATGCCTGCTGACTCGGTTCGCTGGCGAACAATTTTTCTTTGTAACATTTATCGTCAATGGTGAATGATTGTTCGCCCATTCTATATATACAACCGCTGTTGCGAGAAGCAATGGCAAAATGATAATTGAGTTTGATTCCGTTTGAGGTAAGATTTTCGGTCAGAATGTTTCGAAGTTCTATTGGATCTATTCTGTCAGTAATCAAGCCTGTCATATTGTTGTATCTGCGTCGTGCGAAAATCGATAACATTAGGTTGTGGGTCTTCTCAACATACGTGCTATTTCTTTTCATGGTCTCTTGAGCTGTGGCTGAAATTGAGGTATTCATTTGTTTATGGTGGGGCGGAGGCAAGCGAAAATCCTCGAAATTTGGAGAAGGTTTAGTAGGACCTATGTCGAATATTGAGGTAATGTCGCCTTCGTTGTATTTGCGAAGTAGCTCTTTTGCCTGTTGAGCGTCAGGAGTGTTGCCATTCGCTATCTCGTCAATTGTCTTGACAACTTCTTGTTCGTCAAGGGTTTTCGCAGTCTGTTGCATTGCGCGTTTAACGGAATTATCGAACTGCATGTTGAGTAGTTCGGTGGTTTGTCGGAGATAGAAAATCTGAATTATTACAAGTGACGCATATGCCACAGCCATCAGACAGACGGCAATTCGTGCTATTATCTTCTTGTTGAACTTGAAATTTTTCATATCAATAAACAATCAAACGGCAAAAAAACAAATTTCACGCTGCAAAGGTATGATTTTTTTTTGATATGACCAAATGTTTGATGTAAAAATTTAGTTAAATAATTTTATATTAGTGTATATTTAACATAAAATAGAAGGTGTTATACTTTGAAAGTGTAAAATTTTTGCATTACAAAGCTAAAAATGACAGTTATGAAAGTGGTTAATATTTTGGAAGGAGTAGGGTAGAAACCGCAATAATCGACAAAGAATTTCAAGCATAGATAGTTTATCAGAATGTTTGCAAAAACAACTGATATATATCGAAAAATCTGAGTGCGACCTTTGAGCCGAGATCCAGTGAAACTGATATATTTGGCGAGCCAAAAACCAGTGAGCAGAGTGATTGGAAATACTATTATGAAGGATGCGATATGCGGACTGATTGCGATAAAACCAATGTTAAGAATCTGATGCTTGAAAACGAAATTGTAAAAAATGAAGTATAAAATCCAGTCCAGAACCATGTTCGCTCCACCAGAAACTCCATAGCGGAATATCTGTTGTGGAACTATCTTGCTAAATGGTTTATAGCAGAAGTCAATGATTTTCAGTAAGAAATTTTGTAATGTCATTAGTTATAATTTTATTTGGTGGTTTAAAAAAAAATGTCTAAATTTGCATTCTAAAAATTTCTGCAAATTTACAACTTTTTTTGATACGGATGGAGGTTAGGGCAAAGAAATATTTAGGTCAGCATTTTTTGACAGATATCAGCGTGGCAAAAGTTATTGCAGAGACTTTACCTGTTGATAATGACCTGCCTGTATTGGAGGTGGGTCCAGGTATGGGTATGTTGACGCAATTCCTCATATCGACATTTAATGATCGTCTGACAGTTGTCGAAGTGGACGGAGAGTCGGTTGATTATTTGCATGACAAATGGCCAGACCTGCGCGTGGTGGCTGGCGATTTCCTCAAAATAAATCTCAAGGAGATGTATGGTGGCGAAAAATTTATGGTTATTGGCAACTATCCCTATAATATTTCGTCGCAGATATTTTTTAAGGTTCTTGAGCATAGAGACCAGATTCCAGTATGCTCTGGAATGATTCAAAAGGAGGTCGCTGAGCGCATTGCGGCAGCTCCTGGGTCGAAAACTTATGGTATTACGTCAGTATTGCTACAGGCGTTTTACGATATAGAGTATGTAACGACTGTGCATGAAAATGTTTTCAATCCTCCGCCGAAGGTGAAATCTGCTGTAATACGCATGACGCGTAATGGCAGGGAAAGTTTGGGGTGTGACGAGGAAATGTTTATAAAAATAGTAAAAACGGCATTCAATCAAAGACGTAAGACTATGCGTAATTCGCTCAAGTCATTGCTTGATAATAAAATCATTGATTCTGATATTTTCAATTCACGACCGGAAACCCTATCGGTTGGCGATTTTGTCAACTTGACAAATATTATTTCTGGTAAGGTAAGTATTAATTTTTTATAAATGTGTTGAATTATGTCAGAATTAAGAATTTTCTATAAGGAATGCGGACGTATCAAAATCTCCAAGGAACTTGATACGTTGCGTGATGTGGAGGAGAAGAATTTGCTGTGGATTGATATGAACGATGTGGAGGTCAATGTGGAGAGCGAGTTGGAGCAATTCCTTAAAATCTATATACAAGAGGAGGAAGAAATGGAGGAGATTGAGATGTCGTCGAGGTATATGGAGACAATTGATAGCATAGTTGCAAATTCCAATTTCCTGCTTGATAATTTCGAAGAAGAGTCGGTATCATTCATAATAAAAAACAATATTCTTGTCACAGTGCACAACCAAGAATTACGTTCGTTCAATGAGACTGTAAAGAAAATATTTGCTAATCCGAGGAATTATCCTACTGGATTTTATGTGCTGGTGGCATTGCTTGAGACTCGGGTTGACTACGATGCAGATATGATTGAGGATATGACGCGCGAGGTTACGAAACTATCAAAGCAATTGAAGGATGATGATGATGTATCGGACGATATACTTATAAGTATCAAGGAGTTGCAGGAGAAAACGATGCTCATTCGTGAAAATATTGTTGATAAGAGTCGCGTATGTTCGAATATGCTCAGGAGCGAATTGTTGCCTTCAGATGCTAAAATGAAATTGACAATAATACTGAAGGATATAAATTCTTTGTTCGAGCATACTCGTTTTTCGTTCGATAGGCTTGAGTATTTGCAGGATACTTTTCTTGGCCTCGTAAACATACAGCAGAACAAAATTATTAAGATTTTTACAATAGTGAGTGTGATATTCCTGCCTCCAACACTTATAGCGAGCATGTATGGTATGAATTTCAAGAATATGCCTGAACTGAACTGGCAGTTGGGTTATCCTTTTGCTATCGGACTTATGGTACTTACTGTAGTGATAATATTGTTAATTTTCAAACTTAAAAAATGGTTATAGTATGAAAAAAGTTATTTTTATTGCCGTATTGGCATTCGTGTGTGTTGGTTATGCTGTTGCACAACCAAGGGCGATTGGTGCCCGTCTCGGATGGGGTGTTGCTTTCTCGTATGAGCATTCTCTTGGAGGTAACATGTTGTCGCTTGATGTAGATGCACCTGGTTTTGATGGTATTGGTGCAGCTATTACTTACGATTGGATTAATCCTTTTGGAACAGCAGTGCCATGGAACCATCGTGGAGAATGGAATTGGTATATGGGTGTAGGTGCCGGCGGAGGTTTCCGTTGGGGAGGAGTAATCAATAAAGAAACATTGCACCGTAGTTATGTTGGTGTCGTTGGTAGAGTAGGTATAGAATATAATTTTTGGGTTCCTGTGCAATTGTCATTGGATTGGCGTCCTACGTTAGGCGTTGGTATGGATTATGGTGCAAAAAATGCTTATTTTTATAGAGATGGACTTTATGTCGGTTCTATTTCATTAGGTATTAGGTATAAATTCTAATAAATTTTATGGAAGAGATGACCGACATAAATGACATCTCTTCCATTTTTTCAAATATCTGTTATGAAAAAATCTTTGTTCGTAATTTGTTTTTTGTTGTCTTCTTTAATTGTTTTAGCGGAAGATATAGTAATTCGTCGTGACACGGTGCGTGATACTATTGTTATACGTGAAGTGGTGAGAGAATATGTTTCAGACACGGCAGTTGTTAAAAAAGAAAAGAGAAAGCAACCTATTGAGGTGAAATTCGAAGTTCGAAGTGATTGGAATTCAGAGTTCGCCAAAAATAAACCATTCAACTCTGCTTTCAATGTCAGTTTCGTGAATTTTATCTTGAATGGTAATATAACGGATAAATTGTCATATCATTATCGCCAACGTCTGAACAGAGTTAATTTGACAGAAGGAGATGGCTTGAATTTATTACGTTCAATAGATAAAGCTTATTTCGACTACGATTTTAATCCACAATGGCGTATTTCTGCTGGAAAATTAGTGCTCGGTCTTGGAGGTTGGGAATATGACGCACCTCCAATTGATATCTATTTCGCTTCGGAATATTGGAACAATATCGCTTGCTATCAGATGGGTGTGAAGGGAATGTACACAACTCGCGATGGGAAATCTTCAATCGTAGCCCAGGTGACCAACTCTCCTTTCAATCCCAAAATGTTGGGTGGATTGTATGCGTACAATCTCCAGTGGTATGGTTCGTATGGTTGTTTCCATTCGGCATATTCTGCCAACATGTTTGAGTATGAACGAGGCAAATTCTTAGGCAGTATTTCTTTGGGCAATATGTTTGATTTTGGCCCTATGCATATAGAACTTGACTATATGTGGCGTTATGCTGGCAAAGGCAACCCTTTTAGGGATTTTACGCTTACGGCTCTTGTAAAAGGTAATATCTTGGGGTGGGCTTCGGTTCATGCAAAAGTAGGTTACGATGAAAATCTTGCGTATGATTGTCATCCATTGACTGCTTATGGCCATCAAAACCTATTCTATGGTCTTGGTGTTGAGGCTTATCCAATTAAAAAACAAGATTTTTTCCGTCTTCATGCGTACTGGTATCAGAGTGATGCGTTGAATGAAGGTTTGAAAAATCATTACCTGACACTCGGTGTGACATTCCGACTAACTGCATTTAAAAGGTAAGTTATATAATAGAATTACCAACAAAGAAAAGTTAATATCGTAATCAATTGAACCTATCTTAAACGTTGAAAGTTATGAGAATTGGCATTATACAGCAATGTGTCTCGTCTGATGTTGAGGCAAACAAAAGGATGTTAGCATCAGATGTTGAATGTCTCGCCAAACAAGGTGCTGAAATTGTGGTGCTACAGGAACTTCATAATACTCGGTATTTTTGCCAAACTGAAGATGTGAAAAATTTTGATTTGGCGGAACCTATTCCAGGTCCTTCGACAGATTTTTTTGGTGATGTTGCAAGACGAAATGCTATAGTTCTTGTTACTTCACTTTTTGAACGTCGTGCGCCAGGATTGTATCACAATACGGCTGTGGTTTTTGAAAAAGATGGTTCAATTGTAGGGAAATATCGAAAAATGCATATTCCTGATGATCCTGCTTATTACGAGAAATTCTATTTTACTCCAGGCGATTTGGGCTTTCATCCAATAAAAACTTCAGTAGGAGTTTTGGGAGTTATGGTATGTTGGGATCAATGGTATCCTGAGGCTGCACGACTTATGGCATTGGAAGGTGCTGAAATATTGATATATCCTACTGCTATAGGTTTTGAATCATCAGATGCGTCAGACGAACAGATGCGTCAGCGAGATGCTTGGCAGACCGTTCAACGAGGACATGCTGTTGCAAATGGTATTCCAGTAGTGGCTGTTAATAGAGTTGGATATGAACCTGATCCTTCTGGTCAAACTAATGGTATTTCGTTTTGGGGTTCGAGCTTTGTGGCTGGTTCACAAGGCGAAATTCTATGGCAAGGTTCTGTTGAGTCGGTAGAGCAGGCGGTCGTTGATGTGGATTTGCATCATGCCGAGGTTGTACGCCGTTGGTGGCCATTCCTAAGAGATCGCAGAATAGATGAATATAGTGATTTACTGAAAAGATTTGGAAAATGAAAAGAGTTTTTTTTATTGCTATTGTATTGTCCCTATTTGTGGGAGGTTTGGCATCTCAGAGTTTAGTACGTCTGAAATTGAATGACAAATTGACAAAAGTACCAGGGGATGTTGTTCCAAAAACATTAGTGGTTTATTTTTCGTATAGTGGTCAGACAGAATATGTTGCGCAAAGATTGGCTCTATATACAGGTGCTGATTTATGTCGTATTGAAACTGCGGAACCATACCCTAAGGATAATGATTTGCTCGTGGCTCGGGCTAAAAAAGAATTAGAGTCGAAAGAACCAATAAAATTGGTTGACAATAACCTGAAATTGAAAGAATACGATGTTGTGTTTATCGGTTCGCCAGTGTGGTGCGGACAATGGAATATGGCTGCTCTTCAATTTGCAGCTGATAAACGTCTGGAGGGTAAAATAGTGATTCCTTTCCTTACGGCAGGACGTGACAATGAACAGTTGTTGAACAATATTGTGAAGTATGCTATCAATGCTAAAATAATGAGAGGTTTCTGTGTTTTTGGCGATCAACTCAAAAAAGAGAAGGAGGTTGATGACATTATCCTTAATTGTTTGAAGCGTAATAATCTTATTATGGCAGAGAGATTCGGTGAGGCATTGTTTACCGACATGGCGGTACTAAAATCTGTGAAAATAATGCAGACTAAGTACCCAAAGATAACGTTGTGCGATATATATAAGAGCTATTATCAGGATGCTTTCGGACCAGGACATATGATTCTATCAAAGACAGAAGCAAAAAAAGCTATTAAAAAAGAATTGAATATGTCAAGCGGTGCTACGGTCGGTTACGAACCAACTGGTGCCCTTGGGCGATATACGCGTGTGGATTTGGCATATATAAAAGAAAAGAAAATTAAAATTGATGACTATCTTGACTTGGTGATGAGTGGGGTGACCGACAATACTGGCAAAGATATGAAAGAATGGGAGAGAGAATGGAATTTTGTCATGTCAGTAATTGAACGATATGGTGTGAAAATAGATGGATATAATGATGATAAGAAAGTTATTATGGACATGTGGAACGAAGGCAAGTATGTGATGCATCATAGTCGTATTTTTAATGAGCAATATAATCCTCATTATAGACTTGTTCCAACAAGTGCTGTCAAATATTTAAGGTAAGTTCTATTTGTTAGGTCGAGACGATTTTGAAGAATATTTATAGCAGGTTATTGTCTTGAGAGAAGGAGCGATGAGGGTATCGTGACTGAAAGAAAGTCAATAAGATGCAAAAATAAATTCAAAAGCGACCGAAATAGAGTTATCAACAATGAAAAGTAAAATCGTAATAAATAGAACTTATCTTATGATTTCGGATAATGGAATTTTTACGAAATCGCGTTCGTTGGCTTTGGGGTGAGGAAGGGTGAGTCGTTCGGTATTAAGGATTATTCCGTTATAATCGATAATGTCAATATCAATCAATCGGTCGTGGTAAACACCATTGACCGATTTTTGTTTTCTTCCCATCTTTTTTTCTATTTCTTGGGTGGCATCAAGCAATTCGATAGGCGAAAGTTTTGTATCAATAGCGATAGCCATATTAAGGAATTTATTGTCTGACGCAAAGCCGACAGCTTCTGTTTCGATGATTGAAGATTGTCTAATAATTGTGCCGATATTTTTTAGAAATTCAATTGCGTTCCTAAGATTAGCTTCGCGATTGCCTAAATTTGTCCCTAATCCTAAAATGACCATATTGTTTATAATATAAAAACACGGGCATGTTTATATTAAGAAAACATGCCCATATTATTCAAATTACGTTATTCGATATTATTTTGCGATAGCCTCGTAAGCAGTTGCATCAAGCAAACCATTCAATTGCGAAGGGTCAGCAACTTTGATGCGAATCATCCAACCTTCACCATAAGGATCGTTGTTGATGAGTGCAGGATCGTCTTCGAGTTTTGCATTAACTTCAAGCACTTCGCCATCAACAGGCATAAGAAGGTCTGATACTGTTTTTACAGCCTCAACAGAACCGAAAACATCGTTTTGAGCAACTGTTTCGCCCTCGGTCTGAACATCAAGGAAAACAATTTCGCCAAGTTCGCTCTGTGCGAAATCAGTAATGCCTACGAATGCATTATCGCCTTCAACGCGAATCCATTCGTGGTCTTTAGTGTACTTTACATTTGTAGGAAAGTTCATAGTTGTATATTTTATGTTGTTTATTTCGGGTGCAAAGGTACGAATATTTTTTGATATAGTACCCTTTTTTGAAAAAATAATTTTTATGTTAATTTTGTACTGTAATGTTATATCCGCTGACAATGACTTTGTATTTCCTAAGCCTATATTGCGAAGAACCATTTTGTGGCATTCCAGAGCCAAAACCAGTGTCAAACATTGTGCCACATTTTTTGCATTTTGCTGTTCCATCAATGTTAGGTTCAATCATTATGTCGCGTTTGCATTCTGTTGGGCAACAAAGGTCGTAACAATAGAATTTGTCGTCAAAACCATGGACAATCAGTAGTCCGCTGTATCCTATGTATTGACCATATTTGATTGGCTTGGTGACAGTGTAAATTCCTCCCTGCGTGTTTAAACTCGGGGCTTCAACCATGATGTTCAGCGAAAAATTGACTGTGTATTTCGGAACTGGACTATCAACGTTTATGTCAGCATGGCATGCTGTCAGAATCATAACAAATACAGATAACCAAATACAATATTTTTTTTTCATAAATAATCTATTATTTTTTCCAGGGCAATGCCGTGGGAACCTTTTATCAGAATAGTCAGATTATGCAGTTCTTCTTTTTTTAGGTATTTGACAAGCAAATCTCTATTCGTAAAACAGGTAAACCGTGAAGCTGTGTTTGGATGGATGTGTGTTTCTTCCAGAGCTTTACAGAAATTTTCGCCAACAAGAATAATATGGTTTAATCCTGCTGTTTTGAGCTTCTCTATTATTGTTCTATGTTCGGCAATTGACTCATCTCCAAGCTCCAACATGTCGCCTAAGATTGCATATTTCATTGTGCTACATTTTGTATTAACAAAGTTGTTTATTGCTGCTGTCATGCTTGTTGGATTGGCATTGTAGGTGTCTAAGATAAGCATGTTGTTGTGTGTTTTGAACAATTGCGAGCGATTGTTGGACGGCGAGTAGTTTGCCAATGCGGCATGTATGTCTTTTTCGTTAATACCGAATCGTGTTCCTATTGTTACCGCAGCTTGAACGTTTTCAAAATTGTAATCACCATAAAGACGCGTCTTTATTACACCATTTAACCATCTGTATGTTAATGTCTCAAACCCATGTTCTGGAAAGATTCTTGTGCTATAAAATACTAAATTTTTACATTTTTCGGCAGCTTTCATCAAAAATGGATTATTAGGATTGATGAAAATTGTACCATTGTTTTTGTCTAAATATTGGTACAATTCGCTTTTTGTTTTGATGACCCCTTCGAAATTGCCAAATCCAGCAAGATGGGCTTTCCCGACATTAGTGACCAATCCGTAGGTTGGACGTGCGATACGGCATAATTCATCAATGTCGCCAAGATGGCTTGCCCCCATTTCGATGATGGCAATTTGGTGTTCTTCGGTCATCTTTAGCAACGTTAATGGTACGCCTATTTGGTTGTTGAGGTTGCCCAAAGTGCATATTACATTGTATTTTTTGCGCAGTACGGAATTTACAAGTTCTTTTGTGGTGGTTTTCCCATTAGTGCCTGTAATAGCCAAAACGGGAATATCCAATGTCGTGCGGTGGTATGTGGCTAAGTCTTGAAGTGTTTTCAGTACGTTGTCAACTTTTATAATGTGTTCGTCATCGGAAAAATCTCTATTGCTATCTACAACAGCATACGAACATCCTGCATTTATCGCTTTTTGAGCAAAGTCGTTACCATCGAATGATGCTCCTTTTAAGGCAAAAAATATCGTACCCGGTTGGCAGTTACGACTATCAGTTGTTACTCCTTTTGATTGAAGGAATAATTCATGTAACTTCTTTATACTAACTTTTATCATATTGTTTTTATTTTTTTACGCTTTTGTCTCTATGAAAATAAAAGGAATTATCATTTCTTCCATTGATATGCCGCCATGTTGGAAAGTGTCTTTGTAATATGAAACGTAATAATTGTAATTCTTTGGGTATGCAAAGAAATTCCTGTTTGTAGCGAAAATGTATGTTGATGATAGGTTTGGCATAGGAAGTCCTATTTCGGATGGTTTAGAAATTTCGAAAATATCCTTTTTATCTTTTTTGTCGAAGTTTAGTGATTTTCCAACTTTATAGCGTAATGAGACAGATGTGTCTTTGTCTCCGATTACTTTCAATGCTCTATTTACTCTTGTAGTGCCGTGGTCTGTTGTAATAATTATTTTATAACCTTTGTTCCCCATTTCTGTCATCATTTTCACTAATCCGGAGTGCTTGAACCAATCTTTAGTAAGAGCTCTGTATGCAGCATCGGTTTTTGTAAGTTCTCGTATCATTTTATCGTCTGTCCGAGCGTGTGACAACATATCAACAAAATTTGTAACTGCTACTGACAATGGTGCCTGCGTTTTGGACATTTCGGCTAATGCTTGTTCGCAACCTACAGAATTCCCAAACTTAGAATAGAACACACGGACGTCCATTCTAAGTCTTTTGAGTTGTAATTCTAATAATTCTTTTTCGTATTGGTTTTTAGTTTCATCATCGCCCTCTTCAATCCAATATTCTGGATGATTCTTTTGAATATCTAATGGCGAGAGTCCAGAAAATATTGCATTACGAGCGTATTGAGTGGATGTGGGTAGGATTGAGAGATAAAATTTGTTTTCACTGATTTCGAAATCATTTTTAATCAATTCCCGTATTACAATCCATTGGTCGTATCTGAAATTGTCAATGACAATCATTAGGATCTTATTATTCTCTTTCAATAAAGGAGCAATATTTCGACGGAAAAGGTCAATGCTCGTAGTCGGACGATTGAATGGGTCTTTCATCCAGCTAATGTAATTTTTTTGTATGAATCGAGCAAAAAATGTATTGGCTTCATCGGAAAGTGAACTGAGCAAAGGGTAAAGTTCAGTGTCATTTTCTGACAATTTCATATTCCATTCATTCAATCGCTTGTACAAAGCAAACCATTCGTTTAGTTCAAGTCTTTCTGAAATGGATGAACCTATTTTCATAAACTCTTCTCGGAAAGAAGAAATGGTTTGGTTGGAGATGATTTCTCGACCGTGAAGGTGCTTTTTTAGCGTCATCAGTATCTGATTAGGATTGACGGGTTTTATCAGATAATCAGCAATTCGCTTTCCTATGGCGGCATCCATAAGATTTTCTTCTTCGTTCTTGGTAATCATCACGATTGGAATATCAGGCGACAGTTCAGTTATCTTTTCTAATGTTTCCAATCCGCTCATGCCTGGCATATTTTCATCTAAAAAGATAATGTCGAAGCGGTTCTCTGCCAAGATTTGTAGTGCATCATTTCCGCAGCAACAACATTCGACCTCATATCCTTTATCTTTCAGAAAAATGCAATAAGGTTTGAGAAGTTCGATTTCATCATCAATCCATAATAATTTTTTCATGGTTATTTTTGAATGTATTCGTAAAGTGTTTTTATTTTTCCTATAATGTTCAAGTCATCAACTGATATAATGACCATTTGCGATCCTCGTATCGTAGATTCGGTCATCAATTTGTTGTAATACCATTCGGCACCTGTCCTTGACTCGAATTCTGAAACGATAATCGTTTCATTTCCATCAATTATTCTTGATTCGAGATCGTATGTGTTCACCATAAATCGAGTGAAATTATATGCTGCAATATCGTATAAGATAGTATTGGCTTGTTTTTTTGTTTTGCCTTCTAATACTATAATTAATGCGTGTCTTGAATCGTCAATTCTGGTAAATTCTGCTTGTGCCTTGTCTTTTTCAATTTCATCATTTTTCTCTCTCATTTCAGACAAAACTTTTGTGTCTGTTCCTTTTTGAGCTTTTTCTCCTTGATTCATCAATGCCAAAATGTCACGACAAGCTGGTGTTACTTGAGAATCTGGGTATTTACGGACTA
This sequence comes from Paludibacteraceae bacterium, assembly GCA_024399535.1. GTDB lineage: Bacteria > Bacteroidota > Bacteroidia > Bacteroidales > Paludibacteraceae > Aphodosoma. The sequence continues at coordinate 16,631 of JAKSNU010000015.1, read as the reverse complement.
AATCTTCAAGTTCAGAGGCAAACAATTCAGTATTACCGCTTTTGCCTATTGTTAGCGCATTCAAAAATGCAAATCTATCAATGAGTGTTGATGTTGGGTAGTTTTTCTGCATCATTTGATAGTCAGATTTTACTTTTGTAAAATCGTTTTCTGTGAAAGCTTTGTATGTATTTCGGTAAATAGAGTCTTCGATGATAAGCATCTTTTTTGTGCGATTTACGTAATTGCTGTCAGTGAGTACCAAAGCATAAGTAGATTGTGGATAACGTCTGATAATTTCGTTTCTATAACGTTCGGTCATTTCCTCATCGTTCAGCATTAATCCCAAACGGTAAGAAGCATATAATGACTCAATGTTCATTTTGTCTTTAGGAAATCTATTTTGGAATAGCTCATGCTCTTCGGCGGATAGTTTGTATTCTTCTAATTTCTCGTCATAAAGGGTTGCAAGTTTATACATTGCATCACTGATGAGCATATTAGAATTCTCAATGTCTTCGGGTGTCTGTGGAATTTGGGCGAAGTAGAAATCGGGGTTATATAATTCATTCTCCTCGCTTTTATCGTCTGTTTTATTTCCTTTATCTGTTTTTTGATCGTCAGTCTGTTGGTTGTCAGAATCAGTCATTGAAGAATTGCCAACAGCGAATTTTGAACTCCTTCTCCAATCGTCCTCCAAGGCTCTGTTCCCCCATTTATTTGTAAAGAGTGTTTTTCCTTTTGCTATCAGTTGCTGATTGTAAAAATACCATTCTTGGTTTCCTGTTCGGATGCTCATGTCTGGGCGAACGGATTCTTGAAAGCCTTTAGTTTCAGCATCTTTGATTTGTTGAGCTTCAATACTATCTTTAGCTTTTTGTGCTTTTATTATTTCATCGATTATTGCACGTTGTTCTGGTTCGGTCAGAGTTGATAAGTATTGCAGACTATCCTGTAAAGTTATGGTGTTGTAATATTGAACAAATTGATCAAGAGTTTGACCGAGTTTTGATACTCGTCTGTAGTCCTCGTGAGTATTGTCTATAAGGTTAGCCGCTTCAGAATAGCATGGTTGAGCATCGCTATATGACTTTTGCTTGTAATATATGTCGCCCATAGTGATGAGGACTGTAGCTTTCTCAGCTCCATTTCTGGTGGATTGTTCTACTCCTTGCTTGTATGCTTCGAGTGCTTTTGCAGTATCTCCGTTTGCAAGGTAAATACTCCCTATAGCACAATAGACTTGATCCAAATAATCTTTGTTGTTGTAATTTTTAGCCATTTTATCGAGTTTCTTGATGCTATTGGCATTGCCTTCGCTTTGCAGAAGCATTATTCTGGCATTAAATTCCAACTGATATGATTGAGATTTTTTTACGGCTTCTTTCAGATATGGTATAGCTTCATTTGTCTTGCCTTTCTCGAACAAAATTTGACCTATTAGCATATTCCATCTTGCTCTGAGATACTTGTCATTCTCGTTGCGGATTGCTGATTCTAAGAATGGAATTGCTTCTATGTCATTACCTGCTTCGAGCAGCAAAAAAGCTTTTGTCGCTGTATATTCAGGCATAACTTTGTAATGAACTTCATCAGGTTTTATTGATTCGAATTCTTGTTGGGCTTCATATAACCAACCAGCTTCGGCATATGCTCTGGATTGCCATATTTTTGCTCTGCAATTGACGATTTTGTCAGAAGGATAATGACGTAATATGTAATTGAAAGTTGCGATTGCACCGATGAAGTCGCCTTTGTGAATCTCGGCTTTCCCCAACAACACCCATGCATCCTTCACTCCTTGAACATATTCTTCCTGATTGTAGAAATAGATGTATTTCTCGTCTTTTGACCGTTTAATGTCTTTTTTGGGTTTGCGTGTGATGGAATGTGTCTTGATGGCTTTTCTGCATTTCAAAATTACTACATCCATTTCCGATTTTGCCAATTCTTGGTTAGCCTTGTTTGAGATTGGATACATTTTGATTCTTTGCGTATAATCGTCATTGTCGCTGGAGTTGAGTTTTTTTATCCCCTCCTTGTACGAATTCATTGCATTGAAATCAATATTGTATTTGCATTTCGTTTGATGAAAGGAACGCGTTGCTCTTGTGTTCTTCTGTGTAGAACAAGTGCATAATGCTATTCCTATCATTATGGAAAATAGTATTTTTGTAAGTTTGTTCATTGATTGAAATTTGTCTGCAAATTTACAATAAATAATTCAGATAATCAAAAAATATATTGTAACTTTGCGAAAATTTTTCATACGTCAAATGTGTACAATTCATACTCTTTCGAACGGAGTTCGCACTCTCCATATACACAGGGACTTACCTGTTGCGTATGTGGGTGTTGCTATTGATGTTGGAACTCGTGATGAGTCGCCATATGAGAATGGTATGGCGCATTTTGTTGAGCATATGATGTTCAAAGGTACCAAACGCAGACGTCCATATCATATCATTAATTATTTGGAATCTGTGGGTGGACAAATGGATGCTTATACAACCAAAGAGGATACTTATGTCTATTCTGTTATTCCTGTTGAATATGCAGAACGAGCTATTGAACTTATGGCTGATTTGGTGCTAAATTCTACTTTCCCTGAATCAGAACTTGAAAAAGAGCGTCTTGTCGTTCTCGATGAAATCGATAGTTATAAAGATTCGCCTTCTGAACTTATTTTCGATGAATTCGAAGAAATGCTTTTTTATGGGCAATCTATAGGACGTCCAATTCTTGGTACGGAAAAATCGCTCGAATCTTTCGATTCTGAATCAATGAGGAATTTTACGAAACGATGCTATACTGCAAATAGGATGTTGGTATTTGCTCTTGGTTCTATGTCTGAGGATTGGTTTGAAAAAAAAGTTGAGAAGTATTTTTCGTCTGCATCTGGTTTCTCATCTCGGTCTGTCCAAAAAATAAATTCTATTGTGTTCGACCATACGTCAGCCAAGGACACAAATCAAGTACATTGTATCATCGGGGCTTCTACTCCTCAACAAGTTTCGCCTGAACGTTATAAGATGGTGTTACTTAATAATATATTAGGAGGTCCTAACATGAGTTCGTTGCTGAATATGGCTGTTCGCGAGAAGTATGGATATTGTTATACAATCGAAAGCACTCTTACTGGATATACTGATACTGGCGTGTGGACATTGTATTTTGGTTGCGATGAACGAAATTTTGAGAAAGCATATAATTTGAGTTTAAAGTGCCTTGAGAGAATAAGCGAAACCCCGATGTCAAATCATGCACTTGCTGTTGCTAAGCGCCAACTTAGAGGACAGGTTCTAATTTCGCGGCAAAATGTTGAATCTTATATATTAGGAATATCAAAGACCGTATTGCATAACGAGCCTTTGAGGTCGTCAGCAGATATTTTGACAGAGATTGATACTTACTCGTCCGATACTATTATGAGTACGGCTCAATTTATGTTTTCTAACTTGTCCACTTTGATATATAAATAATTTGTATTATGATTTATAATGGTGATGATATTGATCAATATATTTTGTCGCATATTGATGCTGAACCGGATATTTTGAAAACTGTTTTCCGTGAAACTGCGCTTTTTACTACTAATCCGCGTATGATGTCTGGTCATTTGCAAGGGAGGTTGCTTAAAATGATTGTTGAACTGGTTGGTGCAAGACGTGTGATTGAATTGGGAACTTTTTCAGGCTATTCTGCGCTTGCTATGGCTGAAGGTTTACCCGAAGATGGGACTCTGACTACTATCGAAATTAACGATGAAATGGAGGAATTCATCAGAAATCAATTCGAAAGAGCCCCTTATGGGAATAAAATCAAACTTATCATCGGAAATGCTTTGGAAATACTGCCTTCGCTTTCTGAAAAATACGATTTTGCTTTCATTGATGCTGACAAACGGTTGTATATGCAGTATCTCGAACTTTTGATACCTCATCTTCATTCTGGTTCGTTGATTTTGGTTGACAATACACTATGGGATGGGAAAGTCCTTATTTCTAACCCTCCTGCTTCTGACCGGCAGACTATTTCAATAAAGGAATTTAACGATTCTGTAACGCATGATTCACGTTTTGAGACGGTTATATTGCCATTGAGGGATGGATTGACTTTGTTGAGAATGAAATAATTAAATTGATATATGTTATGAAAAGTTTTTGGAAATCAGTAGGTGCAGTCTTTGTTGGACTCATACTGTTTGGTGTCATCAAGATGATGTTTTCGATGATTTTTTTCATATCTTTCATTGCTTCGTTTTCAATGAAAGATACACCTGTTTCGTTGACTGATAATTCTATCTATCAATTGGATTTGAAGGGTACTGTGGTTGATTATGTTTCTGAAGAAGATTTATCAGAGTTGTTTTCGATGAATTCGAAGTTTTCGTCGATGAATTCGAAAGTTTCTATTTCCGATATTAGGCGGAATTTACGTATTGCTGCAAACAATGATAAGGTCAAGGCTCTCTATTTGAGATGTGAGGATTTTATTGCTTCGCCTTCATCAATTGAGGAAATTCGCTCACTTATTTTTGAATTTAAAAAATCAAATAAACCTGTCATAGCATATGCCGACAATTATACTCAGGGAACTATATGGATTTCATCGCTTGCTGATCGAGTTTACATGAACCCTCAGGGAATGGTGTCGCTTGTCGGAATCTCTATGCAGAGTATGTTTTTCCCGAAAGCACTTAAAAAATTAGGTGTTGAGATTCAGGTCTTTAAAGTTGGTACTTTCAAATCGGCAGTTGAACCGTATATACTCGAAAAAATGTCAGATGCGAATCGTTTGCAAATGAGTGTGCTTTCTGATGGAATCTGGGATCACATAGTTTCGGATATTGCAACAGATAGACATCTTGTTGTGGATTCGGTTCTTTCGTTTGCCAATAATGGATATGCTTTTGCTGAGTCAGAAATGGCAGTTTCTTACGGTTTAATCGATTCGTTGGTCTATGAGCAGGATATGGATTCTATATTTAGAAATATGATAGATTCAAAACCGAAGTTTGTAAGCCATTCTAAAATGTGTAAAGTTGAGTCCTCGGAGTCAACATCTGGCAACAAGGTGGCAGTCCTCTATGCAATGGGCGAGATTGATGGCGGCACTACCGAAGGTATTGAAAGTGAGAAAATAGTAAAGCTACTTAACGAGTTGGCTGAGAATGATAAGGTCAAAGCCGTTGTATTGAGGGTAAATTCACCTGGTGGCTCGGCATTTGGTTCTGAACAAATGTGGTATGCAGCTAAACGATTGAAAATGAAAAAGCCTTTGATAGTCTCAATGGGCGATTATGCTGCATCGGGTGGTTATTATATGAGTTGCTGTGCTGATACTATTTTGGCTGATGCTACAACTTTGACCGGCTCTATCGGAATTTTTGGCGTTATTCCATGTTTTGCAGAAACGTTTGATAAGATTGGTGTTTCTTTTGATGGAGTGAAGACTTCGGAATATGCAGATTTGGGCTCGTTGTATCGTCCGTTCACAGACTCTGAAAAGGCTATTTTCCAGCGTTATATAAATCGTGGGTATGATACTTTTGTCTCGCATGTTGCTGAAGGTAGAAAACTTGCCGATGATTCTGTACGTACGATAGCCGAGGGTCGCGTTTGGTTAGGCAAAGATGCCCTAACCCGAGGATTGGTTGATTGCATAGGAACGTTGGATGATGCTGTTGTTATTGCTGCTGAAAAAGCCCATCTCACCGACAATTATTCAGTCGCAGAATATCCAAAGAAAAAAGATTTTTCTGAAACTTTACTTGAATTGTTAAATGAAAGCGAGGAGGATAAGGCATTACGTATTTTGATGAATAAATACACTGGAACATGCTATTGGGCACCAACAATGGTCGAACAATTTCGTCGGGTGACCTCACTTTCTGGAATGCAGGCATATTCTCCGTACAGGGTTATTTTATAATAGTTGCAGTATTGCTTTGTCATTACAGAAATATTTTGTAACTTTGTGCGCAAAATAAATATGTAGTATTATGTATCCAAATCAAGTTAAAGAAGCACTCGAACATGTGCGTTATCCAGGCAATGGAAAGAATATTGTCGAGGCTGGAATGGTCGCAGATGATATCCGAATTGATGGCGACAATCTTTCATTTTCAATTGTATTTCCTAAGCAGAATGACCCATTTGCCAAATCAGTCATCAAGGCTGCTATTCAGGCGGTTCATACTTATATCTCGAACGAGATTGAAGTCACAGTTACTCCGTCTTTCCCTCAACCAGAAGTGAAAAAACAGGATGATTCCATGACAAGAGTTCACAATATCATTGCTGTTTCGTCTGGTAAAGGTGGTGTCGGGAAATCGACTATTGCGGCAAACCTTGCAATGTCGCTTCGCAATCTTGGTTATCGTGTGGGGTTGTTGGATGCTGACATTTTCGGTCCTTCAGTTCCTAAAATGTTTAATCTTGAGGATGCCCATCCGATGGCATCTATTGCCGAAGATGGTCGTTCGATAATTGAACCAATAGAGCAATACGGCATAAAGATTCTTTCAATAGGATTTTTTGTTGATCCTGCCAGTGCTGTCGTATGGCGTGGGGCAATGGCTTCAAATGCCGTCCGTCAGATGATAAATGATGCAAATTGGGGTGAATTGGATTATTTTATCGTTGATATGCCTCCTGGTACTTCGGATATTCACCTTACGTTGGTAGATGCGTTGAAATTCACTGGCGCTATTGTGGTCAGTACTCCGCAACAAGTTGCGTTGGCTGATGCGAGGAAGGGCATAGATATGTTTCAAAACGAGAAGATTAACATCCCGATATTAGGACTTGTCGAGAATATGGCTTGGTTCACTCCAGCTGGGCATCCTGACGAGAAATATTTTATTTTTGGTGATGGTGGATGCCGTAAATTGGCAGAGCAACTTAATGTGCCTCTTCTTGCACAGATACCTCTTATACAATCAGTTTGCGAGAGTGGCGACAATGGAGCACCAATTTCGTTCGATTCTAACGGATTGGCTGGAAGGTATTATTTGGAACTTGCAGAAAAAATATCAAAAAAATAATATGAAAAAATTATTTTTGTTTACTGCTTTAATAGTAATGTTGTTTTGTGGTTGTGGTAATGACCAGCAAAATGATGAAATTCCTGAGAAAAAAGTAATGACCATTCACAAAGATTCGTGTACTGTTGTTTTTGAATATCCTGCTCAACTCAAGGGTCGTCAGGATATCAATGTGGTTCCTCAAGTTGAGGCACTGCTCGAACAGGTGCTTGTGAAAGAGGGCGATAAAGTGAAGAAAGGTCAACGTCTGTTTGTTCTTGCACAGGATAACTTCAATGCACAGCTTCGTTCGGCTCAGGCGGGTGTTCAGAGTGCTAATGCAATGTTGGAATCGGCAAAAATTCAAGAACAGGCGAAAAAGCAATTGTTTGATAAAGGGATTATATCTAAAAATCAATATGATGTCGCTAAGAACGATTTGGATAGGGCGAAAGCCACTCTTGCCGAGGCGCAGTCAGTGGAATTTGCGGCACGTACGAATTTAGGATACACAATAGTGAAAGCTCCGAGTGATGGTGTCGTCGGCAATATATATCATCGTCAGGGTGCATTAGTTGGTCCTGCTATTTCTGAGCCTCTTACTGTCGTTAGTGATAATTCAGTAGTTTATGCTTACATTTCTATTTCGGAAGCTGAATATATTAGCCGAATTAAAAGCTACGATTCCAAAGATGAGGCAATGGACATTTTGCCAGAGTGTCAGCTCAGATTGAGCGATGGGTCAATATACAATCATAAGGGTAAGGTGGAAACATTATCTGGAATAATTGACGAGTCAACTGGTAGCATCAGTGTTCGTATAGCATATGATAATCCTCAATCTATTCTTACGGCAGGTGGAAGCGCTGTAGTGCTTATCCCTTATAGTGCTCCGGACGCAATAATGATACCGCGTACTGCGACATTCGAGATTCAGGACAAGGTTTACGTCTATCGTTTGCGCGAGGATGGTGGAAAAACATTTGCTGAATCAGTTATGGTTAATGTCTATCGCGTTGACGAAGATAATTATGTCGTATTAGATGGATTGAATGATGGCGATAGAATAGTTCTTGAGGGAGTGAGAAAGATGATAAACAATGCTGAAATTAAACCAATTGAATGATTATGCAACTTAAATCGTTTATTTCGCGTCCAGTATTGTCTTCGGTAATTTCTATTGCGATTATTGTTGTCGGTATTATCTCTTTGTTGGGACTTCCGATGGAGCAGTATCCTGATATTGCTCCTCCGACGGTCAGTGTCTCTACATCGTATTATGGTGCCTCAGCATCTACAATTCAGAAATCAGTCATTGCACCGCTTGAGGAGGCAATCAATGGTGTTGAAAATATGATGTATATGGTGTCAACAGCGACCAATAATGGTAATGCTGACATTATGATATATTTCAAACAGGGTACTGACCCTGACCAAGCGGCAGTCAATGTCCAGAATCGTATTGCTAAGGCAACACCTATGCTTCCTGCAGAGGTTCGCCAAAATGGTATTCAGACTATGAAACAGCAGAATTCTATTCTGCAAATATTTGCCATTTCATCGACCGATGACAAATACGATTGTCAGTTTCTTGCAAATTATCTCAGCATCAATCTTAAACCGAAGATTATGCGCATACCTGGTATCGGTAAATTCGATATGTTTGGTGCTGAATATTCGATGCGTATATGGATGAAACCGGACATTATGGCGGCTTATCATGTGAATCCATCGGATATTACTGCTGCATTGGCTGAACAGAACATTGAAGCTGCTACAGGAACGTTTGGCGATAATTCTAAAGAGACTACGCAATACACTATGGTGTTCCGTGGGCGTTTGCAATCTGCCGAGCAGTTCGAGAATATCATTATTCGTTCTACGTCAAATGGCGAAATTCTTCGTTTGGGGGATGTTGCTAATGTTGAACTTGGTACCGAGCATTATGCTTTCTCTTGTAACGTAAATGGTCATCCAGGTGCGCTTTGTATGTTGTATCAGACCGCAGGTTCGAATGCTACTGAAGTGAATAATGCTGTTGCGGAATGTCTCGAGCAGTCCAAGAATCAGTTGCCTCAAGGTGTCGAATTGGATACTCTCATGAATACCAATGATTTCCTTTATGCCTCAATCGACAATGTCTTGGAAACTCTCTACGAAGCTATATTGCTTGTGATTCTTATCGTCTTGCTTTTCCTTCACGATTTCCGTTCAACTATAATCCCATTTGTTGGAATCATTGTTTCGTTGATTGGTACGTTTGCATTTATGCAACTTGCAGGTTTTTCTATAAACCTCATTTCTCTTTTTGCATTGGTTTTGGTGATTGGTACTGTTGTTGACGATTCAATTGTGGTCGTCGAAGCGGTGCACGAGAAACTGGATGCTGGTTATAAATCTCCGATGAAAGCGGCTATTGATGCCATGTCCGAGATTACGACTGCTGTAATTACCTCATCGCTTGTGTTTATGGCTGTGTTTATACCAGTGTCTCTTATGGGGGGAACGAATGGTGTGTTCTTCCGTCAGTTTGGTTTGACTATGGCTGTGGCGGTTGGTATTTCCGCACTTAATGCCCTTACCCTTTCGCCAGCACTTTGTGCTATTCTGATAAAACCGAAGGAAAAGGTAGCTGATGGTGCCAAGAAAGGATTATATAAGAGGTTTTCTGATGGATTTGATACTGCATTTGAAAAATGGTCCGAGAAGTATAAGAATGGTATAAAACCGCTTATCAAAAATAAATGGTTAGGTTTTGGAATAGTTATCTTGACCATTGTGCTTATGGCTTTTACTATGACTTCTACACCTAAGGGGTTTGTTCCTCAGGAGGATAAATGTATGGTGCTCTGTGATGTCATTTTGCCACCTTCTACCTCGCTCGCTATTACCGAAAAGACTATGAATCAAATTTCGGACGAGATAATGGGATTTGATGATGTTGAATGCACATCAAATATCAATGGATTCGCTTTTTCTGCAGGGCAGATGTCGTCAGCAGGCACGTTTATACTTAAAATGACAAGTTGGGAAAAGCGAGATTCAAAATCCTTGATGGTGTTGGCGGAAAAATTGGCAGCACTGAATGACAAGTATCCTGATGCTACGATTATTCCATTTGTATTGCCAATGATTCCTGGTTATGGTACGACGGCAGATGCCGAAATCAATCTTCAGGACAAGAGTGGCGGTGACATGATGGAATTCCTGACATACACTCAACAATTTGTTGATGCGCTTTCGCGACGTCCTGAAGTTGCTGCTGCATATACTTCATTCTCGTTGGATAATCCGCAATGGCTTGTCGATGTCAATATTCCTAAATGCCATAACGCTGGACTAACTGCCAACGAAGTTCTCGGTACTCTTTCGGCTTATTGTGGTGGTACATATGCAGGCGATTTCAACCTGTTTGGCAAGATTTATAAAGTTATGGTACAGGGAACTCCTGAATCACATAAGGATGAATTTTCGCTTAACCAAATGTACATTGCTCTTCCAGGAGGTGGTTCTGCACCGTTGTCCAATTTCCTTACATTGAAGAAAATATATGGTTCATCAACCTTGAAGCGTTTTAATATGCTGAATTCCATTCTCGTTAATGCCTCGCCTGCTGCAGGAGCTTCAACTGGCGATGTGTTGCGTGCTACGCAGGAAGTGGCTGACGAGGTATTGCCTTCGGACTATACATTTGAATTTGGTGGTATGGCGCGCGAGGAGAGTGATGGCGGAAATATGGGGCTGATGTTTGCTATTTCGGCATTGCTCATTTATCTCATCCTCTCGGCATTGTACGAGAGCTATGTTGTTCCTTTCTCGATTATGCTCACTGTGCCTGCAGGTGTAATGGGAGCTTATCTGTTTACGTGGTTATTTGGACTTGACAACAACATTTATCTTCAGACGGGTGTTGTAATGCTAATCGGTCTTCTTTCGAAGACAGGTATTCTCATTGTGGAATATGCTCTCCAGAAACGTAAAGAGGGGCTTTCGATACAAGATGCTGCTCTTGAGGCTGCCAAAGCGCGTCTGCGACCTATTATGATGACTGTCGGGACAATGGTGATTGGACTTTTGCCTTTGCTTGTTTCGACGGGTGCAGGTGCAATGGGAAATATTTCTTTGGCGGTTGGTGCTGTTTTCGGAATGATTATTGGGTGTATAGGTTTGTTGTTTTTGACACCTGCTCTGTTTGTAGTCTTTGAGTCATTGCAGGAGAAAATCAAACCATTGAAACCTATTGAATGAGGTGAAATCTATTTATCGGGACAAACGAAATAGAATTACCCGTTAGGAAAATTAAAAATCGTATTAAATGGAAATACCTAAATATTTGTCGAAATGAAAAAGATTATTCCTATATTTTTTATTGCAATAATGTTCGCTACACAATCCTGTGGAATTTATGGAAAATATAAGTCCGAGACAACTTCGGTTGACACTATACTGGTGCCTACGTATTCTGAAGTTTTTACTGACCCACAGTTGCGATTACTGATTGCACTTGCTTTGCAGAATAATTATGATTTGAAGATTGCTCACGAGCATGTGGTACAGGCTGAAGCTCAACTGCTTGGGACAAAACTTGCATACATACCGTCGGTTTATGCTGCTCCGGGAGCCTCGTATCAGTCGGCAGGTTCAAGTCAGCAATTGACTTTCTCGTTTGCTCAGGCATCGTGGGAGATTGATATTTTCGGGCGTTTGACAAACCGCAAACGGATTGCTAATGCTCTGAAAGCCGAGATGCAGGATTATGAGCAGGCTGCAAAGACCGAACTTGTGGCTGCTGTGGCACAGCTTTATTATACGCGCGATATGTTGAGCAATCAAATGAGGGAGATTGATTTGGCAATCGAAACAAGACGTAAATCGGTTGAGACAATGAAGGCATTGAAGGAAGCTGGGTCCTCCGACGAGGCAGCGGTATCTCAATTCGAGGCAAGTTATTATGCAGCGAGGGTGCAGAAAATTGATGTTGAGCTTGCGATGGTTCAAACGGATAATGCTTTGCGAAAACTGCTCTGCTGCGATTCTGTAAAACTTGAATTTAATAGTAATGCTGCTGATGTGACAAATTTGGGAATTGAGTCAGTCAATCTCCAGTCGCTTCGTCATAGACCTGATGTTCGTGCAATGGAACGTGAATTGGAACAGTCGTTCTATGGTGTGAACCTCGCTAAGGCCAATTGCTGCCCTTCTATAACCATTTCTGGTAACGCAGGTATGATTTTGTCGGGCGGGTTTGTTTTTGAGGCTGTGGGGTCTCTATTGCAGCCAATTTTTAATTCTGGACGGAATATTGTCGAGGTGCGTGTGTCTAAAAGCAAATATGAGGAATCGAAGTATGCTTATGCCAATGCACTTATGAATGCAGGACTTGAGGTTAATGATGCTATTGCGGCGCGGGGAAATTATTTGCGGAAGGTTGTCGAATATGATTCTGAAGTAAAGGCACTCCAACGAGCTTTGGATGCAACGCAGACAAAGATGGATTTGGGATTGGGGACATATCTTGAGGTTTTGATAGCTCAAAATGCATTGCTCGAGTCGCAAATGGAGCAAATAATGAATATATACAATTGTCGTCTTGCAACCGTCAACCTCTATCATGCCATTGGTGGAGGCAGGTAATTTCACGTTGTGAGAACAAGAAAAAGAGTCGGCACATCACATGCCGACCCTTCTAATTTAGGAACGATTAAAATGTGTCATCCTCTTCTCCACCGCCGCCAGCGTTCACAACGAACGTTGCGGTAAGGGCAATATCTTCCGCCATGGTGACGATACGTGGATTTTGCGTGTTGTTATCGCTCCACTTCGAGAACACATAACCGCTGTTTGGCAAAGCCTGCAGACGAACCTGAGTCCCCTCTGCTACAGTAGCTGGCGATGTGATGACGTTACCGTTATCGACACGAGATGCGGTCACGGTGGTACAAATTAGTACTAAATAACAGGGAATACTCATGCTCACATTATGTTCATCCCAAATCGGTCATTAGCCCTGAAAGGGGCTTGATATTCCCGAGACCTATGGCGTTAACTACGTTGACTCTCGGCTGCACTCGGCATAATCCAGATAGAATTTGGCTTCTGCTCTCATTTGCGAGAGAGTTGCCATAGGCTAAGATGTTCAGGGATTTCAGCACGTAGAAATTCTAATGACCGATTTGGGTTAAATAAAAATCAAGTATCCTCAGTTGTAATAAGAAACTACCTGTTCTATTTATTTCATATCAATCGCATTTCAAAATAATACAAAATGCTGTCTTATCAACAATGATAGACAGCACTTGCTTATGATTCAATTCTGAATCAGCGTTACTTGAGCGGTTTCAGTTTTTGCAAAGGTATAAACATAACATTTCCGCCTACCAATAGAATATCTTTCATTGGTTTTACAACAACTGTCTTATATCCATCCAGTGACAAACGGAATTCAACTCTATCGACATTACTCGCATCTTCAACTACCAAAGGTCTTACATCTGTATCAATTTGAAGATTTGCAAATGCTGTTGAGACATTATTATATGCCTGTTCTGTACAATGTGCGAATGGAGTTGTGCCAAGATATTGAAATTCTGGCATTTCGCTTTGCGACTTATATATTATGCGATACTCAACTTTTGCACCATTATATTTTTGATTGTAAACATAATACAAGGCATAGACACCATATGCAAAGACATTGTAAATTTTAGCTCCAGATGCTACCACTGTGTTTGTAACAGAAACCCTTTCCTTCTGCGTATTATTTGATTCTTCTTTTGTTACAAATGTGTCATTAGAACCACCCTGGGAAACCTTAAATTCTTCGTATCTCCCATCATCATACAAGACAGCAGAGACATCACTTTTTAAAATTGAAATCTCCTCTCCGTTCGTAGAAATGTAAATGATTTCTGTCTCAGTCACAGATTTTATAGAGACATCTTCGATTTTGTCACCAGTTCTCTTCAATATTACTCCTGCATTCAGAAGCATTGGTAACAATACAAATAAAATGACAATAATTCGCTTCATAATTTATTCTTCTTCAGGAACTAATTTAAACATATAACTTACATCATTGTCGTCAATAAGCGAACGGACATCATATTTGCGTGTCTGCGTATAATATCCCTTTTTGCTGACTTTTATCTCAATCTGCACAAGACCAGAATTATTGTATGTCAAACCCTTGATATCTAACGCTTCTGTCCCTTCGTATGGAGTTGTTTCCAGATATTTGTAATTCTGGTTTTTCACATCTGGCGTCTTGGAAATAATGCGCCATTCTACGTCCGCACCCTGCGGACGAGAGTTTACATTCCAATGAACTACCAAATGTTCCAAAGCAGTGTTACCTTCGCCTTGAACCTGCTTGTTTGCCTCTTGTTTTGGTGAATCAGCACGATGGAGGAAAAATGCTATTCTATCCCAGTCAATGTCGGCAAGGGCATTGGCATACGCTTTATTAAGTGCAAGGTTTGCTGCTTGATTTGAATCATAAGACCCATTTACATTTGCACGACCACTTACTTCTACTGTCGGATAAACCAGTGTACGATTGTGGTCAGAAACTTTCAAATTCAGAATAACAGTTCCGTTCCATCCTATACCAGAAAGATAATCAACGTGAAATTCCTTGATGTCAACCTGCATCAAATAATCAGTAGCGACATCTGCATCTAAATTGAATCCCATCGTACGCATATATCGACGCATACTCTCTGGGACAAATGAAGGAACTGAAGGATTAGTCTGTGCAGCAGGAGTACTGGTAGCACTGGCATCATAAATCTGAATTATTCGCTGATTTGCCCGTACGTCCTGTACATTGAGACGAATGCCGTATTCCATATTGGAATACTTATCGGCTTGTGGCTCGTTCACAAGAGCAAGATTAAAGATACGCACTTGTGGCTGTGCAACTACTTTTTTATGCGAAATGCAGGAAGAAACAACTAATGCAGTTGCCGCTATCACAATCAATAAAATAATTTTTTTCATAATCAATATTTATCAGTTATTTACCATCTGGCTTAATTTTAACAACTTTTGCACTCACTGTTGTTCTATAAACTATATCACGACGGCTAGTTCCCTGCTCAATGTTTGTTGAAACTACTGGTTCGATAATTCCATCTCCACCTGCAACCTTTGCTGCATTGATTAGACGATATATTGCCAAACGCCGAACAATCCAATGTGGGTATGGCGGAATGTTAAGCAGTAATTCATCATAATCGTTGCTCAAATATCCTAAGCAAACAATACCTTTGATATTTGCAGGTTCCCACTCTCCGCTCTTTTTATTTTTATTCCAAGCCATAGAGAATCCTCCATTAGGATCTTCTATTTTAACTGTGGATTCTGAAAAATGTGCTGTGAGAGTAGCTTCAGCACTAATTGTATTTAAAACGATATAATCTTTGCGCTGCAAATTAAGATCATTGAAAGAAACAGACGCAACAGTATTTGTCGCCTGCGGTACTACTGACAATGCACTACGGCAAGATGTCATTACAACCGCTATCAATGCTGCAAATAATAGACTTTTTTTGTTCATAAATATGTAGATTTACATTTTGCCTACTCTAAGAACGGATTTTCGGCATCCTCCATGTTTATATTAGTCCGTTGTTTGACGAGGCACAAATAAAAGTGGACTAAACTTTTATATTCACAATCTCCAATATATGACAATCGTATCAGGATTGGCTTTATTTAGAGATATGTAAAAGAAGATAATTGCATATTATCTATGTGCAAATAATTGTTGGTTCTATTCCATAGGCCTTTGATTGTAATTGTTTATATTAGAAAAAGATACAAAAAACGCAGCCCACAATTGGCATTCTTTCTTTGGAGGTTCTGGTAAACCCATACAACAAGAATGACAACGTAGCCTGCGCCGATATGTATAACAGCACTCCGAAAAGCGCATGAAAATACATACTCCGCAGGCATTCATTGATACATCTTGTTTCGGGTTGTATGTGAAAATTTACCAGATTTCCAAAGACCGGAACAAGCGTCAATAAACGCCTATAAATATGTCTGCTCTCCCACCCCGAATGAGACACTCCCATTTGGCGCAGGTTTGCGCTGCAAAGATACGACATTTTTCTGACATAATGAGTATAAAGACAAATTTTTTTCCAATGCCACATTTTATCTCCAAATTTTCTTCGTAATAACACTTATGTGTATCTTAAACAATCACAAATTAAATACCAGCGTAATGGACGTTTGTGGTGATGAAAGCGTCTATAACTAATTGAATTTATTATTTTTATACTTATGTGTTTGTTATGGCAAGAAAAGAAAAAGAACAGGACAAGGATAAGTTGCTGCGTTGATAAGTTTGCCTTATGGTATTGAAATCCTAATAATCCTTTGCTATGTTTAAGCCAATCTTAAGCAGATCCTCTGCTATGCCTATGCTATTTCTCTGCTATAGGAGCGGAGGGTCTGCTTAGGGTCTCCTTGAGATGTGCAGTGCATTACCTGAACATAATTAGTATTTCGTTAACCTCCTACTAATATTATGATGTTTTTTTTCTCTGTTTTACAAAAAAAGGCTCTATAACGTTTCGTGTGAAAAAGGCATTGTCAAGTCAGAAAAAAGTAGTAC
>JAKSNU010000014.1 GCA_024399535.1 Paludibacteraceae bacterium | reverse complement strand
AGAAGAGAAAAAAAGGATTTGCAGACGTTTTCTCTGCTCCGAACGACCCTCTGACTTCAATTTCACGCAGAATTCGTGTTCTGTTTCACGCAGAATACGCAGAATACGCAGAAAAGAAATTCCCATAATTCCGCGTATTCTGCGTGAGATAAAGAAAACTATGTATTCTGCGTGAGATAAAGAAAACTATGTATTCTGCGTGAGATAAAGAAAATCGAGTTCTGTTTCACGCAGAATATGCGGAAAATGCGGAAATAGTGCTTTTGCCCCTGCAGGGCGTACACATATTGTCGTTCATGTTAACCCAGGGTGTCGTGCTTCGCACTTGCCCTGGGCTGAAAGCCCGATGCCCCTGCAGGGCGTAATGGTGTTGCTGGTGGTCGTCATTGGAGGTCGTCAAAAAACACCTTGACAAATTTTTGCGATTTTTCTTGCCAGAACCAATATATTATCATACCTTTGCAAAACATATCAACCAATGCAGACAATGAATATTAAAGAACTATCAGAAGCAGAACAACCTCGCGAAAAACTAATACATTGTGGTGTCCGTGAGTTGTCAGATAAAGAACTTTTAGCAGTTCTACTCGGTTCTGGCATTAAAGGCAAAAACGTCCTTGAACTTTCAGCTGAACTTCTTGAAAGCGTAGATAACAACCTCACTTTGCTCGCCAACCTATCTCTTGAAGAGATGACTCAAACATTCAGTGGCATAGGCGAAGTTAAAGCGATGCACCTGCTTGCTGCTCTTGAATTGGGACGCCGGCACAATCTCTCACGACGCAATGTCAGCACTATCAAATCTGCCAAAGATGTCATTGAGTGTCTATACCTCCGACTTGCCGACCTTGAAACGGAAAACTTCTGGTGCATATTCCTAAACGTCCGCAACAAAATCATTGCCACCCGTCAAATTGCCATTGGGGGCAAGAACAACGTCGTAGTAGATATCCGCATTGTAATGCACGAGGCCATAAAATATAATGCTGCCGGGATAGTCTTTGCTCATAATCACCCTTCAGGCGATCCTACCCCAAGTGCTGCCGACACTGCGATGACATCCCGAATGATTAATGCTTGCAAATGTCTTGACATTCACTTCATTGACCATATAATAATCACCTCAGACCTTGAAAAATACTATTCATTCCAAGAGAATGACAGACTCGACACTTTATAGCATCTCAACTCATACCTCCGCAGACGTGTATCACCTGACCAGAAACATACGATGACATGTCAGAACCGAGGAACAATGCCACTTTTGCAACTTCGTCGACAGTTCCGCCACGACGCAACGGAATCATCTTTTCCCACTCTTTCCGCGCCTCCTCTGATATTTTCCCAGTCATCTCGGTGATAATAAATCCAGGAGCAATACAATTAGCTCTGATTCCCCTTGAGCCCAGCTCCTTAGCAGTTGATTTCGCCAATCCTATGAGTCCTGCCTTAGACGACGAATAGTTTATCTGACCTGCATTACCATTCACTCCAACCACCGAACTCATATTGATTATGGAACCACTTCTCTGTTTCATCATTATAGGTGCAACGGCATGTGTGAAGTTAAAAGCGGACTTCAGATTCACAGTAAGCACAGCGTCCCATTGACTTTCAGTCATTCTGAGCAACAATCCGTCTTTGGTGATTCCTGCGTTATTCACTAAGATATCTATCCTACCGAAATCAGCCATCACAGCATCTACCACCTTATGAGTCTCCTCGAAATCTGCTGCGTTTGAGGCATATCCTTTCACCTTCACTCCAAAAGCCTCAATCTCGGAGATAGTTGCATTTGCTATATCATTAATTTCCAAATCAGTGAATGCAATGTTGCATCCTTCGCTTGCGTATTTCAAGGCAACGGCTTTGCCGATGCCTCTTGCAGCACCTGTAATCAGTGCGACTTTATTTTCCAGTAACATTTTGTATGATAATTATTCTGCTGTCTTGTTTCCTGTATTGTCTGCCAACCTTTCCACGAAGGTTTTTTTTAATATATTGCGCCATTATGTCGGTCATCAATACTCCTTCCGACCCTTTTTCCACCATACAGCCAGCGAATATGTTATGGCAACCTTTTTTAATCAGGCAATAGTCAGTTGTGGCAATCACATACTCTCTGTCTTTTTCCAGTTTAACCCATTTTCCGTCTTGCATAACATAGACATCGCTGACCCTTCTTTCGCCTTCATAACCTGTAATGAAACCATCGCTGCTGAAAATCGCCGGACTTTTGATTGACGCATTGACTTTGAACCTTATTCCCGACACTTGCAAGAAAGTGCCAGATTCTTCAGGAAGGAAAGCTACACTGCCTTCGAGTATGTCAAGTATTTTTTCGCCAGTAACCCTTGCCATAAGGATTTTACATCCGAAAGGTTCCACTTCATGCAGGTCTTGATATCTTATCCTGCCTTCATCCAAATCAACTCTCAAGCTTCCGCCATTCATGAAAGCCATTTCAGCACCAGTCAACATTCTTACGGCATCTGTAGCAAAATCGCCCATATTACACTCCTGGCTTCTCACCAATCTTTCGCCATTGTCATCATATATTCTCAGCTTGACGCTTGTCCTGCCTACCCTCTGCCCGTATTTCGCATTAACGTTCTTCCTGATTTCATCTATCACTCTTGCAGTTGCATCATTGTTTTTCTCTACCGTTTCTGTTCTGATGAGTCTGTTTTCCAGTTCTCCATCGTCATGTATCACCAGTAGCCCGATGTTGCCAAATCTCGAACCAGTCTGAGTCAGTATAACTTCTTTACCATTCTTGTCCCTTACCATTTTTCTCTCGACTGTACTGTGAGAATGTCCGTCGGCAAGCATATCTATTCCAGTAGTCTTGCTTATCACGTATTCCGAAGTAACACCTTTCTCATCAGGTTCTTCACCAAGATGAGAAAGAACTATTACGTAATCAGCACCTTCACCACGAGCCTTATCCACTGCATCCTGAACTTCCCATACGATATCATTCCAACTGAAATCATAAACAAAACGTCCGCCTTCATCCATAAAATTTGCAGGTGTTGACGATTGTATGGAAGTCGGCGTGCATACTCCGACAAAAGCGACCCTGCGTTCTCCTCTATTTATTATTGTGTATCCTGCAAATACTCTCCTGTTTTCATATTTCAAATTGCAACTGACCACCTCGGCTGTCAGTTCTCCCATTCTCTGCTTCATCACGTCTATGCCGTAATCAAACTCGTGATTGCCGAGAGTGACTGCATCATAGCCGACGCTATTCATTATCCTGATTATATCGCTCCCCTCTGAGCTTGCCCCAATTATTCCACCCTGCAAATAATCACCGCTCGAAACTACTATGACATCATTTTCTTCTGAATACTGTTTTTTCAGTTCTGCCATAGCCGCATAACCATCCACTGCACAATGCACATCGTTGTCGTAAAGCACCACTATGTCGCGTCCCGCCATTGTCAGGCACAACAAAATAAAAGACACCGTAATGCTATACCTCAATACGCTCATTTTCCTTTCTGACTATCTAATAGAAATATTGTTGGAATCTTCTGTATTTTCTCTATTTCCTTCATTCCCTTCCTCCACTCCTCTACCCTCTTTGTCCTTATCCACTCTGCATCTGTCGTTATTCCAGATGCCACGCAAAGCATCGTTGCGCCCTGCAAAGTCCTGCACAAGTCGTCCATGAGTGCCAGATTCCTGTAAGGTGTCTCAATGAATATCTGCGTCTGCCGTTCAGAGTCAGCACGTTTTTCGAGTTGTTTTATCTTAGCAATCCTCTCGTTCCTGTCAATTGGCAGATAGCCGTTGAAAGCAAAATTCTGGCCATTGAACCCAGATGCCATAAGCGACATCAGTATGCTTGAAGGTCCTACTAAAGGAACGACCCTTATACCCCTTCGCTGAGCCTCAGCCACCACCAATGCGCCAGGATCAGCCACTGCAGGGCAACCTGCCTCGGATATCACGCCAATGTCCTCTTTCCAAACATCCTTCATCTGCAACAGCAGTTCCTTGAAATCAGTATGTTGATTGAGTTCATAAAAAGTAATCTTATCAATGTCGATTGACCTATCAACCTGTTTAAGGAATCTTCTTGCAGTTCTGATGTTTTCGACCACAAATATATGTAAAAAACGTATCACCTCAGCGTTCTGCTGAGGCAATACGTTATTTATAGGAGTATCCCCCAATGTACATGGAATGAGATAAACCATATTACTTGATGTTTGGTTCCTCAAGACCAAGACCCTTCTTCTTGTCAACAGCCTTGAGATAGATACCGATAATCAAAGCAGCTGCGCCAAGGCAGGCAAGCATTACGAGTACCCAGGTATAATCGTATGACACAGAAGCCTGCTGAACAGTGATTTCGCCAGCCTCAACCTGTGCTGCGATGTCGGTGTTGGTATTCTTCAGAATCTTGCCAATAAGCAATGGGAAGAGCCACAAACCGATGTTCTGTATCCAGAATATAAGTGCGTAGGCAGAACCGATAATCTTCTCGTCAACAAGTTTTGGAACTGAAGGCCACAACGCTGCAGGGACGAGCGAGAATGATGCTCCAAGTACAAGGATTGTCAGATAAGCAACAACGACACCACCGACTGAACTTCCCTTGCACAGTGGCAATACAAATGCAAATGTCAGATGGCAGATAATGAGAAGCAATGAGCCAATCATCAGCATTGATGCTGCCTTTCCTTTGTGATCAACATAGTTACCAAGAATAGGAGTGATAGCCACTGCAAGCAATGGGAATACAGCAAAGATTGTCTCAGCCGTTCCACGCATGTAGCCCATCCAGCAATAAACGACCAATGCAACTACCGCCAACACCATAAGTCCAATCTTTTTCATCTTGTCTTTCATGAAGTTGCTCGAGAATGCACCTGCTGCAACTATCAATACAAGTCCGTATTGGATATATGTGACTGCCTGTGATGCAAAGAAACCATCCGTTGCCTCAGTGAGCGTAAGGTTGCACTGCAGCATGTTCACAGCATATTTCTGGAATGGGAAGATTGCTGAATAGTAAAGGACGCAGAGCAATGCCACAAGCCAGAATCCGAGAGAAGATAGAATCTTGCCGATATCTGAAATCTTGAATGGGTCGTCCTGCTCTTCTGCCTCGCCTGTCTGCGCATCGAGTTTCTTGTCCATGAAGAAATATGTAATGAACATTATCAAAGCTATGCAGAGCAATACGACACCGAATGCCACTGAACGTGAAACATCAATGTTGCCACCGAGCTTCGCAAAGAAAGGCGAGAAAATCATACATGTCGTGACGCCAAGACGCGCAAGTGCCATTTCAGAACCCATTGCAAGAGCTGTCTCACGACCTTTGAACCACTTAACGATACCGCGAGACACAGTAATACCTGCCATCTCAGTACCACAACCGAATATCATAAAACCTAATGCAGCGACTTTAGCCGATGCTGGCATTCCTCTATAGAATGGTGCAACTCCGAGTTGCTGGAAGCCTGGAATATAGTTCAAGTTCTCAGTAAACCAAGCCTCGACCGATGAACCATAGAATGCCTCAGAAACAGCATAATACTTGATTAAACCACCAACGAGCATCACAACTCCGGACAATACTGCCGTGAAGCGAACTCCCATCTTGTCGAGGATGATACCTGCAAAGATTAGGAAGAATACAAAGACGTTGAGGAAGGTTTCTGCACCTTGCATTGTTCCGAATGCCTCGGAGTCCCAACCACGTGTTGACTCCATCAACTCTTTGATAGGCGAGAGAATGTCCATGAAGATGTACGAACAGAACATTCCCAATGCTAACAGCAACAATGCTATCCAACGCATGGCAGCACTGTCGCGCAATGTTTGTTTGATTTGTTCCATAAAAATGTTATTTAATTGTTTTTATAAATAATTCAAAAGCTTTTCTTCCTTGTTCGGTCAGCATCTCAAAGCCACCTCTCCTCAGTGCAAAATGTGACAGAAAAACAGTCTCCTTTGGATTATATACGAGGTCTATTCCCACCATGTCATCTGTTATCCCGCTCACATCTATCTTCACACATTTATCGCATTCTGGCGACATTCCAACCGGTGTTGCGTTGACCACCACTTCAAATCCGCCCACCTTTACCGGTCCTCGGTCAATCTCAGAATGCGTCATTACTTTCGTTTCGCAATTCATCTCTCTCAGCACATACTGCACCGCCTTTGACGCTCCTCCATCTCCCAATACCAATACATGTTTCTCGTCCAATCCTCTTGCCAGCACCCTGAACCCATCAATATCAGTGTTATACCCCACCAATTCACCATTCTCCCAAATCACAGTATTTACAGCACCTACCGCACTTGCCACTTCGTCCACTCTGTCAATCATACCAATCACCTCACGTTTGTAAGGTATCGTGATGTTCACCCCACTATAAGTCTTCATCAGTTCCCGAAACCCCTCAATTGACTTCAAATCTATTATGTCATAACTTGCGTCTATGCCTCGCTCATTGAACCATCTGTTGTGCATCTCGGCAGACCACGAATGTCCCACAGGGTGTCCGACAAGTCCGAAATGTCTCATTTTTTCGTATATTTCTTAGCAATATATACACACAGCACACCGACCAATATACCGAGCAGACAATAGCCTATCTCGTGCGAGTATTTATATATAAGGTCCATGTTGTCACCTACGACGTAGCCTATACCGGCTAACACGCAGTTCCAAATTCCTGCGCCAAGAGCCGTGAATCCGACGAACGACAATATCGGCATTTTTGCCAATCCTGCAGGTATTGAAATCAATTGTCTTATTCCAGGTATCAGCCTACCGACAAAAGTTGACACTTTGCCATGGTCGTTGAAATATTTTTCAGCTTTTTCTATCTTCTCGCCACTCAGCAGACAGAGGTGTCCCAACTTGCTATCAGCAAATTTATATATTATCGTACGGCCAAGCGAGATTGAGAGGTAGTAGTTGATAAGAGCACCTATTATTGCGCCAATGGTCGCAAACAAAACTATGAGTATAATGTTCAGGTCTGACCCCTCACGAGTACTCACAGCCGCAGCAGGAGGCACCACAACCTCCGAAGGAAAAGGTATGAATGAACTCTCAATAGCCATCAAACCAGTGATAGTCCCATAGTTCATGTTTTCGTCATACCAATCAGCTATTTTCTCAACATAACCCCGTTCCTGAGTAGAAACATCAGGTGTCTGAGCATTCAGCAGGATGAACAGTAGTATTGAAGCAATCATATCTTGGCAATTAAATCTTTACTTTCAGGGTACAAACTGAGAAAATCTTCCTTGAAATTTTCGACATGCCCAATAAGCGCCTTAAATAAACGTTTGAATTTTATTATGTTATTGTTTTTATAATACGAAATGGCAAGCAACCTTCCAATAAAATCAGATTCAGGATTAAGCTTGTAAGCCTTTTCCAAATATTTCACAGCATTTTTGAAATCATCGAGAAAAAAAGATGTTTTTCCAACAATCATTATAGCAACATAATTGTCAGGTTCGTACTTGAGACATTGCAAAGCATCAGACTTTGCCAAAACCAAATGTTTTATACCTCTATTCAAGCGGAACTTCTCAAACTCCTTAATGCCCCGCAACATCATCAACGAGGGTTTTATATTACTATCTGCCACTTCCAAAACATCGTTCAAAAACTCCACTACGAACTCAACATCGTCGCATTCGTTACTGAAAGAAGAAGCAAAATCAAGCCACATCGTCCTATATTGAGGGTCTCTGAAGTTGACATATTTCGTAAGACAGACTCTCTCCCGTTTATAATCCTTCAAACAAGCATATATCTTAATCAAAGCGAAATTCACTACGACATCGTCATATCGCGGAATTTTATTTTGGTTTTTACTGCAATGTCGCAGTATCTTCAAAGCTTCCTTATAATCAGCTTTTTTAATTAAGACATCAACCTTCATCACAAGCACATCGAAACTATTATCGTCAGGCACCAATGCCGAGAAATATTCGAAGCTCTCAATCATCTTCTCATCGTTTTCCATTTTACCATATGCTAAAGAGAGTTTTTTCCACACATCGGGGTTCAGAGGGTCTTTGTCAGACAACTCGCTGAGCAGGCTGATAGCATCATCATTCCTATCAATCAGCATTAGGGCATCAGCCGAATATAGCATCAAATCAACCTGCTT
Organism: Paludibacteraceae bacterium; assembly: GCA_024399535.1. GTDB lineage: Bacteria > Bacteroidota > Bacteroidia > Bacteroidales > Paludibacteraceae > Aphodosoma. Next base: position 28,858 of record JAKSNU010000014.1, on the reverse strand, counting down.
GCACACCTTCATCAAAGCGTCAACTATTTTCCCCACAAGCATATCCCTATTTTTAGACATTAAGCTGAATATAGATAGTATCGCCAAATAATGATTCAAAAATATTTCATCGAAATTTTCGCAACAATTGATATATTCCACAAAATAGTCAGCTCCTTCGTTTTCATGTCCATTCATAGAAGCACACTGAGCTGCATAGGCAAGGTCGATTGGGCAATCAGCTTTAATTTCATCGATATTCGTTTTCGTCAACTCCTCAAAGGCATCAGTAAATTTATGCTTAAACATCAACCATTTCATCTTTGACATGTGCGTGCTGACATTATTAGGAAAATCAGTCTCAAGTTGGCGAAGTGCCTTCGCAGCAGTATCCCCGTCATGAGCATCCAAACACGCAAGAAACACAAGGACAAGATCGTTAGAATCCCAATACACACTTCCGTCTCCGCTGGCAGCCTCTTTGAAAAGCTCAACCAACTTTATAATATCATTATTATCTTCTTCCATACGAGTTATTATTTATTACTATATCTCTCAATTTGCATTTTGAATTTCTCACGGTCACGTTTGAGGTTCCACAAATCGCTGACCTCCAGTGCAAATAGGTATGTTTCGCGTATTGCTTTCACGTCGCGGCTGCTGACAGAATATTTCAACTTCTCATCGCCAGCGGCAAGCAGACTCACCGTTGCATTTTCGCCCTCCATTTCAGCAATAAACTTTGTCAAACCATCCTCCGTTGTTTCGGTAATACTCAGAAACTCATGAAACACGCCAAGATCTGTAAACGATGTTCCGCCATCAATATCTGTCACTTTTTTCGCATACTCACCGACGGTCACCACAATTCCGTCATGAGTCTCCTCTCTGCCTGCATAGAACGATGTCATAGTGATTTCACCATTCTCCTTGACTGTAGGTTTCAGATAGTTCTTGCTGGTGTTCAATTCAGTTCTGAACATCCGATGTTCCCATACTCCCAGATCTTGATAGAGGTCGTCTTTGCTGAATACGAAATTTACAGACATCACATCAAGCATTTTTTCTTTCACCGAGATTACACTGTCAACAAAAGGCAACGATTTCATAGCTAAAGCAAGCTCAATACGCCACATGACAGTATCGGCAGCACGACGCATTTTCACATTTCTCGGAAAACACTCATGGATAGAGTCCAAGGTCAGCAACGCCTGTTGTGGGTCAATTGTTTCAACAGATGTCGCTCTGGACAACAATTCTTCCGCCGTAAGTCCCTCATTTCCACCACACGAGCAAAGCATTACTGCCGAAAATCCAACAGATATACAAAATGCTAATAAAAGGTATCTCATATTGCTAATATAAAATCGTACAAAGTTAAGCATTTTATTTTATATAGCAAACACATTTATATTTTTTTTATCAACATATTTTTTGCAGCTCTTATTTTGCACAAAATAAGCATTTTGACCACATTTCTAAATGTTGAAAAAATATTCCGAAAAAAGCTTTGCCACACGAAAATAAATATGTACCTTTGCACGCTGAAAAAACTAATCTATTTTTAATATAAATATTATGGCTTTACCAATCATTGCATCTTTCCCTGAATTGGCGGAGATGCAAAAAAAATGTGCTGCCGATTTTGCATTGCGTGAGCTCAGCAATCGCCCAGAAGGCGTTACTGCTGAGGAAATTAAAAATCTCCACAATGATGGTTTCGAGCAGTATGTTTTAGTTTGTGGCGGTACTGGCTGTCACGCTTCTAATAGTGCCGAAATCCTCAAGAATTTCGAAGTTGCTATTGAGAAACATGGCCTCAACAAGAAGGTCAAAATTGTTCGTACAGGTTGCTTTGGTTTCTGCGAGCAGGGTCCTATCGTAAAGATTTTGCCAGACAACACCTTCTATGTTCATGTAACTCCAGAGGATGTTGAGGAAATCGTTGCTTCACACCTTGAGAGTGGCAACAAGGTTGAGCGTCTGCTCTATGTTCTCCCAACAACAGGCGAGCATATGCCAGATAGCAAGCACATGCCTTTCTACAAGAAACAGGTACGTATTGCACTGCGCAACTGCGGTTTCATCGATCCTGAGAACATCAACGACTATTTTGCACGTCGTGGTTACGAAGCTTTGGCTAAGGTTCTCCAAATGAAACCTGAGGATGTCATCCAAACTATCATCGAAGCAGGTCTTCGTGGTCGTGGCGGTGGTGGTTTCCCTACAGGTCAGAAATGGAAAATCACTCGTGAGGTTCAGAACGACACTAAATACGTCGTTTGTAATGCTGACGAGGGCGACCCAGGAGCATTTATGGATCGTTCAATTCTCGAAGGTGACCCATTCTCGATTATCGAGGCAATGTCAATCAATGGTTACTGCACAGGCGCAAACCATGGTTTGATTTACATCCGTGCTGAGTATCCATTGGCTATTCACCGTCTTGAGATTGCCATTGCACAGGCTCGTGAATGTCATCTCCTTGGCAACAATATCCTCGGTACAAACTTCAGCTTCGACATTGAACTCCGCTATGGTGCAGGTGCATTCGTATGTGGCGAGGAGACAGCTCTCATCCGTTCAATGGAAGGACATCGTGGTGAACCTTATGTAAAACCTCCATTCCCAAGCGTACGTGGTTACAAAGGTTATCCAACTAACGTAAACAATGTTGAAACATTCGCAAATATTCCACCTATCATCCTCAATGGTGCAAAATGGTTTGCATCTATCGGTACTGAGAAATCACATGGTACTAAGGTGTTTGCACTTGCCGGTAAGGTGAACAACGTTGGTCTTATCGAGGTTCCTATGGGTACTACTCTCCGTCAGGTAATCTTCGAAATCGGTGGTGGTATCAAAGGCGGCAAGAAGTTCAAGGCAGTCCAGACTGGTGGTCCTTCGGGCGGTTGCTTGTGCGAGAAACACCTTGATATTCCTATTGACTATGACAACCTCATCGCAGCAGGCTCAATGATGGGTTCTGGTGGTATGATTGTCATGGACGAGGACAACTGTATGGTTGCTGTCGCTAAGTTCTATCTCGACTTCACAGTTGAAGAGAGCTGCGGTAAATGCGCTCCATGCCGTATTGGTAACAAACGTCTCTACGAGCTCCTCGACAAAATCACTAAGGGTTGCGCTACGATGGAAGACCTTGAAAATCTTGAGAACCTTGCAAAAGTCATCAAGGACACTGCTCTCTGCGGTCTCGGTCAGACATCTCCAAACCCAGTACTTTCTACATTGTTGAATTTCCGCGATGAGTATATTGCACACGTTGTTGACCATCGTTGTCCAGCACACCAGTGCACAAGCCTCGTCAGATATTCTATCGACCCAGCTAAATGTAAAGGTTGTACAGCTTGTGCTCGCAACTGTCCTGTCAATGCAATCAGCGGTACAGTCAAGAACCCTCACACAATCGACCCTGCAGTTTGTATCCGTTGCGGTAGCTGCGTGAGCCGTTGTAAGTTTGGTGCTATTACAGTAGAATAAAACAATCCTAAACATTAAAACAATGAAAGTAACAATTGATAATAGAGTTTTAGAGGTTGAAAAAGGTGTCACCATTCTCGATGCTGCAGCACAGGCTGGTATCAAAATCCCTACCTTGTGTCACATGCATATGCACGAGCTCAACTATGCAAACAAACCAGGTGCTTGCCGTATCTGCGTTGTCGAAGTTGAAGGTCGCCGTAACCTCGCCCCAGCATGTAAGACTGACTGTACTGAAGGTATGGTAGTTTACACGCATACACCTCGAGTTCTCAACGCTCGTCGTACAGTTATGGAGCTCCTCCTTTCGAACCACCCAGACGAGTGTCTGACTTGCGTGAAGAGCGGACGTTGCGACCTCCAGTCTGTAGCAATCGACCTTGGCATCCGTAAGGTGTCATATCAAGGAGCAACCACTCACTTCGAGATGGACAAGAGTGCTTCGATTGTCCGCAATATGGACAAATGTATCTCTTGCCGCCGTTGCGAGACTGCATGTAACGAGATTCAGGGTGTAGGTGCCCTCTCAGCTACAAACCGTGGTTTTGGTGCTATCATGGGTACTGCTTTCGAGAAACCTCTCACCGATAGCGAGTGTGTTAACTGCGGACAATGCGTTGCTGTATGTCCTACAGGTGCTCTCTCTGAGAATCCACATATCGACGAGGTAATCGCTGCTCTCAACGACCCAACCAAGACTGTTGTCGTTCAACCAGCTCCAGCTGTTCGCGTTGCCCTCGGTCAGGAATTTGGTTGCGAACCAGGCGCAAACGTAGCAGGCAAAATGGCTACTGCTCTCCGTCAGATTGGTTTCGACCACGTATTTGATACAGACTTCGCTGCCGACCTTACAATCATGGAGGAAGGTACTGAGCTTCTTGGACGTATCGAGAAAGCTTTGAAAGGCGACAAGAGCGTAAAACTCCCATTGATGACTTCTTGCTGTCCAGCTTGGGTTCTCTATATGGAGAAACACAATCCAGACCTCCTCGCTCACCTTTCTTCAGCACGTTCACCACAACAGATGTTTGGTGCTATCGCTAAGAACTACTTCGCTAAGAAGATTGGCGTTGACCGCAAAGACCTCATAGTTGTTTCAGTCATGCCTTGCGTAGCTAAGAAATATGAGTGCAAACGTCCTGAAATGTCAACAAATGGCGACCCTGACGTAAACATTTCAATCACGACACGCGAACTTGCACGCCTCATCCGTCAGTACAACATCGACTTCGCTAAACTTCCAGAAAGCGAGTTCGACAGCCCACTCGGCGAGTCAACAGGTGCTGCAGTCATCTTCGGTGTTACAGGTGGTGTAATTGAAGCAGCAGCTCGTACAGCATATGAGGTATTCACAAAGAAGACTCTCGGCAGCGTTGATTTCCAGGCAATTCGTGGTTTCGATGGTGTTCGTGTAGCAACAATCGACTTCAACGGAACTCCAATCAAACTTGGTATTGCTCACGGTCTTGCAAATGCACAGAAACTCGTTGACCTTGTACGCGAAGGCAAATGCGACCTCCACGCTATTGAAGTTATGGCTTGCCCAGGCGGATGTATCGATGGTGGTGGACAGCCATTCCACCGCGGCAATGGCGAGATTCTCGCAAAACGTGGTGCAGGTCTTTACGCAGCTGACGCTGACAAGAAGATCCGCAAGAGCCACGAGAACCCAGACATTCAGAAGCTTTACAAAGAGTTCCTCGGAACTCCATGCAGCGAGTTGTCTGAGCAGTTGCTCCATACACACTATTCAAAAAAATAATAGGAGGATAACATTATGAAACAAGATAATTGCACAAAAGAGATCTTAGACAAGGTACGTCAGATCTGCGCAGAACATCGCAACGACAGTGGTGAACTCATCACAGTCCTCCACCAGGCACAGCACCTGCTCGGCTATCTTCCACGCGAGATTCAGGAGGTTGTTGCTGAGTGTCTCCGTATTCCTGTAGCAAGTGTTTACGGTGTTGTGACATTCTATAGCTTCTTCACCATGACTCCAAAGGGAAAATTCCCTATTTCGGTATGTATGGGAACAGCATGCTACGTTCGTGGTTCTGAGAAGATTCTCAACGAGATTCAGCGTCAGCTCGGCATCAAGGTAGGCGAGACTACAGAAGATGGACTCTTCTCGCTCGACTGTCTCCGTTGCGTGGGAGCTTGCGGTCTTGCACCAGTTGTAACAATTGACGGTAAAGTATTTGGCCGTTTGACTACTGACAAGGTTGCAGGCATTCTCGACGAGTACCGCAAACAAGCATAATCCGTCCGGATTATATAATGAGGTGCACTTTCTAATAGAAGGTGCACCTTTTTTATGCCTATGCCATTTCTATGCAAAACAGTAGAGAAATAGCAAAATCATAGCGAAAGATTTTGCAGGCTGAGACATATATGGTCAACTTGATTCAATGCAAGACACGTCAATGTCACAGGAAAAAATGACCGAAAGGCAACTGACAATCCACCGAGATACTATCGAAAGTCTCAAGCAAATCATAAGAAACACATAACAAAAGCCGTAGTGAACTCGAATTGAACTCGATATGAACTCGATATAAACTCGATTCTGTATCGAAGAACAATCGAGTTCATATCGACTTCACAGCAAAAGCAAAGGAATCAATAATTACTTGACAAGAACATTCACTGTCCTGTTGCCGATGCGCACTACATATACACCTGAAACTGCAACGTCGATTCTCTCAACGTCAGAAGCAGTCTTGCCATTCATGAGGATACATTAGTTAATCGGTAATACACAATAATAAATCCCAATGAAGAACAACAAATGCCACAAAAAAAAAGAAAATGTGACAAACTTCCATTCTAATTACTTGTTATTATTTTTTAACAGTTTTATATCGATAAAATTTTCCATAAATAATTAGTCATCAACATATTTATAACGGATTGAAAATGATCATTTTTGATCACGAAAGTTAAAGATTGATCTAATCGGGTTTAAGTAAAAAAATGATTGTAACTTTGCACCCGATATGAGGTACAACGTTACAATACAAGAAACCCTTGCGCGAACTGTGCAGGTTGAAGCAGATTCGTACGAAGATGCTGAAAAGGCTGTCAGAAAATCGTACACAGATAGTGGTATCACACTGAATTCTGATGATTTTGTGACTACAGAATTTCTGGTAGATACTGGCCCTTCCTTCTATAAATCCCCAAACAATGACTTCACCATCATTCAAGGTGACTGCGTCGAGACTTTGTCAAAGTTCAAATTCGGCTTTGATATGGTTTTTGCAGATCCTCCGTATTTCCTTTCTGGCGGAGGTATCAGTTATCAGAGTGGTAAAGTCGTTTGTGTTGACAAGGGCGAGTGGGATAAACCGCTGTCGCCAGAAGAAATGGATGCTTTCAACTATCGCTGGCTTTCGGCTGTGCGTGATCATATGAAGGATAGTGCCACAATATGGATTACAGGCACTTACCACAATATCTTCAGTGTGCAGCAGCAATTGTTGAAACTGAACTTCAAAATACTGAATGTGATTACGTGGGCTAAGACAAACCCACCGCCAAACATCTCATGCCGATATTTCACATACTCTACGGAATTTATTATCTGGGCAAGGAAATCGCAGAAAGTGCCACATTATTTCAACTACGAGTTGATGAGGCAGCTGAACGGCAACAAACAGATGACTGATGTATGGCGTATGCCTGCAATAGGTAAGTGGGAGAAATCCTGCGGCAAGCACCCGACGCAAAAACCTCTCGGAGTACTCGCCAGGATTATTCAGGCTTCTACAAGACCAAATGCATGGGTGCTTGACCCCTTCAGCGGCAGTGCGACAACTGGAATAGCAGCCAACTTATTAAACAGACGTTATCTTGGTTTGGAAATTGAAACGAATTTCCTTGAAATGAGCAGGGCAAGGCGAGAAGAAATAGAGAGTTCCGATATCAGGGAACTATATCTTAATAAGTTATCCAAGAGCGGATGTATCATGCCTTCTGATATTACTATGCTGTCAGAGGAAAATGTATTGTACGGAATACCATGGTTGTAAATTTATTGTAGTTTCTTTTTTGTTTTTTCCACTATAATAAGAAATATTCATTTTGTGTGGGAATAGGCAATATTCATAACTTTTTGTTTAGCCACACAAAAAAAATAGTCTCCAAATAATAGGTAGAAACCCACCTTAATTTTTTTGCCAAAAAATTTGGGTATATGGAAATTTATCCGTAATTTTGCAGGCAAAATTTTTGATAAAAAACATAAGTATGGGGAACAATTATTGTGTGATAATGGCAGGTGGCGTAGGTAGCCGGTTTTGGCCTTTTTCGACAGACGAATGTCCAAAACAATTCTTGGATTTTTTAGGAACAGGAAGGTCGCTACTGCAGATGACAGTAGATAGATTAGAGGGAATAGTTGAAAAGAAAAACATACTGATAGTCACCAACAAACGATACAAAGGCAAAGTATTGGAACAGTTGCCAGGGATAGACGAACGTCAGATACTGACCGAACCTATCAGGCGAAACACCGCACCTTGCATTGCATACGCAACGTACAAAATATTCAAAGAGGACAAAACGGCAAACATCATTGTCCTGCCATCAGATCATCTGATAACCAACACCGATGAATTTCGCAGAATCGTCACCGAAGGTTTGAGATTCGTCTCTTTAAACGATGCCCTACTGACGCTCGGCATTAAGCCTACACGTCCAGAAACAGGATACGGCTACATCCAATTTGGCGAAGGAGGCGGCGCAGTGAAAAAGGTTAAGACTTTCACCGAAAAACCAAACCTCGAAATGGCAAAGGTCTTCCTCGCCTCGGGAGAATTCTGTTGGAACTCAGGTATGTTCATATGGAACGTGCAAACAATCGTGAAGGCACTGCAAATGGAACTTACCGAGATTTCGGACGTGTTCGCTAACGGAATGACCATCTATGGAACAAACGAAGAGCAAGAGTGGATAGACAAGATGTTCCCTACAGTGCAGAGCATCTCGATAGATTATGGTGTAATGGAAAAAGCTCAGAACGTTTATGTTATGTTGGCTGATTTCGGATGGAGCGACCTCGGGACATGGTCGTCGCTCTACGACCTCACGCCCCACGATGCTGAAGGAAACGCTACAGCAAAGGGCAAAGGTGTGTTCTATGGTGGAGGTAACAACATGGCTGTCGTCGGAGAAGGCGAAACAGTTGTCGCTGACGGATTAGAGGGATACCTTGTTGCACACAACAACGGCATAATTTTGATTTGCAAGAAGGACGATGAAAAGAGACTTAAGGAAATAGTAAACGAACAAACAAAATGATAAATAAAAATTACTCTAAATTAGAAAAGAACTATCTATTCACCGAGGTGGCAAGACGTTGCGACGAATTTGTGGCAGCAAACCCTGGGAAGAGAGTCATAAAGCTCGGTGTAGGAGATGTGACACGTCCGTTGGCACCTGTAACTGCTGATGCGATAATAAGAGCTATGGAGGAGTTGAAACATGCCGAGACTTTCAGAGGATATGGACCAGAGGTAGGATATGCCTTCTCGCGTGAAGCTGTAGCAAGATACTACGCAACTCGCGGAATAACGGTAGATGCTGACGAAGTGACAGTAGGCGACGGCATAGGCGAGGACATAGCAAACATCGTTGACCTATTCGACATACACGAAACGAAAATGCTGGTACAGAACCCTGTATATCCTCTATATAAAGCGACATCAATAATTTCAGGTTTCGAAATTGAATATCTGAAATGCTCGAAGGAGAACAACTTCACCCCTACCCCACCCGAAAACACAGAGAATAGCAACAAGGGAGTTGTTGTATTCCTCTGCTCGCCAAACAACCCTACAGGCGCAGCCTTCACAAGGGACCAACTGCAGAAATGGGTGGAATTTGCCAATAGAACAAATGCTATCATATTGTACGACAACGCTTACGAGAGATACATCACCGACAATAGATGTCCACATTCAATATACGAGATAGAAGGAGCAAGGAGTTGCGCAATAGAGTTCAACTCGTTGTCGAAAACAGCAGGATTCACCTGCGTCAGAATGGGCTACAACGTCATTCCAAAAGAGCTCGAACGTGACGGAATACAGTTGCTCACAATATGGAAACAACGCCAAACGACCAAATATAATGGTGCGCCATATATGACCCAGCGAGGATTAGAGATAGCCCTTTCGGAAGAGGGACTCAGAGAATCGGACAAAAACATCGAATACTACCGACGCAACGTGAAACTGATAACCGACATCCTCGACAGCAAGGGGATATACTACACAGGCGGTGTCAACTCGCCATACATATGGTTTGAGTGTCCAAACGGAATGAAATCGTGGGAATTCTTCGACTATCTGCTGAACAAATTCAACGTAGTGGGTACACCTGGCGTAGGTTTCGGAACAGAGGGTGAAGGTTATTTCAGACTGACATCTTTCGGGTCGTACGAAGACACAGCAGAAGCTGCAGAGCGATTGAAAAAATTATAAATACGGAAAATAATTTTTATAAAAATGAATATATCATACAACTGGTTAAGGAAATATATTGATGTTGATATGAATGCAGACGAGGCTGCTGCACACTTGACGTCAATTGGTTTGGAAGTAGGCACTGTCGAGGCAGTACAAACAATAAAAGGAGGTTTAGAGGGGCTGACAGTAGGCGAAGTTTTAACATGCGTGGCTCACGAAAATTCAGATCATCTGCACGTGACTACAGTCAGAGTCAAAGAGGGCGAAGAACCACTGCAGATAGTTTGCGGTGCACCAAACGTGGCTGCAGGACAAAAAGTAATAGTAGCGACAATTGGCACAAGGCTGTACGATGGTGATGAGTCGTTCGTCATCAAGAAATCTAAGATGCGTGGTGTAGAATCGTTTGGAATGATATGTGCTGCTGACGAGATAGGTGTAGGGACTGACCACGCCGGCATCATGGTATTGCCAAATGACACTCCTGTAGGAATGGCTGCAAAGGACTATTTCGGAATTAAAGATGACTATATCATCGAGGTTGACATAACGCCAAACAGAGCTGATGCAATCTCGCATTATGGTGTAGCTCGCGACCTCAACGCATTCTGTATGGCGAACGGCATTAAATCGCAACTCATAAAACCAGATGTCAAAACAACACCTATATGCGGTGGAAACAAGACTGGAAATATCGAAGTGATAGTTGAGAACAGCGATAGATGCCCAAGATATGCTGGTGTGAAAATCAATGGCGTAAAAATTGGTGAATCGCCAGCATGGATAAAAGAGGCACTGACGACCATAGGACTGAGACCTATCAACAACGTGGTGGACGTTACGAACTACGTAATGCACGCTTTCGGACATCCTCTGCATGCTTTTGATGCTGCCAAGATTGAAGGCAACAAGGTGATAATCAGAACAGCTCATGAAGGAACTAAGTTCACGACATTAGACGGAGTTGAAAGAACAATGACCGGCGAAGACCTCATGATATGCAACGCTGAGCGAGAAATGTGCATTGCAGGAGTGTTCGGAGGCATTGAATCTGGAGTTACCGAAGAGACGAAGGACATTTTCCTCGAAGTTGCATATTTCAACCCTGTATCGGTAAGAAAGACAGCTCGCCGCCAAGGACTCAACACTGACGCAAGCTTCAGATATGAACGAGGAATTGACCCTCACAACACAGAGTGGATACTCCGATACACAACAGCGCTTATTGAAGAGACCTCAGGCGGAAAGGCAGAGGAAAAATACGCTGACGTATATCCTACAGAGATAAAGAATTTCGAGGTAGAAGTAACAACAGCGAAAATCAACAACCTCATTGGCAAGGAGATTCCGACAGAGACAATTGAGACTATCTTCAAAGGATTAGAAATGAAGATAATCGAAAAAACAGCAGAGAGATACAAATTGGAAATTCCTGCATATAGAGTAGATGTACAGCGCGATGTAGATGTAATTGAGGACATACTCAGAATATACGGATACAACAACGTTGAATTGTCAGATTCGCTGCATTCAAATCTCAGTTTCACAAAAGGTGTTGACAGCAACAGATGGCAGCAGAAAATTTCGGAACAGTTGACAGCTTGCGGGTTCAACGAGATATTGAACAATAGTCTGTCGAAATCTGGCTATTACGAAGGATTGGACACATTCGCCGAGAAAAACTGCGTCAAGATAATGAACGGACTGAGCCAAGACCTAAACGTAATGAGACAAACTCTGCTCTTCGGAGGACTTGAAAGTGCCGCACACAACATCAACCGCCAGATGGGCGACCTCAAATTATACGAGTTCGGAAACTGCTACCACTTCAACGAAGAGCGAGCAAGCGAAAACCCTCTGTCAAGATATTCAGAAGAGTATCATTTAGGAATTTGGATGACAGGACGCAAGTCAGCAGGCAACTGGGCTGAAGCGACAAAACCTATTACATTCTACCAACTGAAGGCATACGTGCAGAACGTACTCACGAGAATGGGTGTAGAGCTGAGGAAAACACAAATTAAAGAAATCAGCAACGACATATATTTCGAAGCACTTGAGATAAGCACAATGGGCAACAAAAAGCTTGCCACACTCGGCAAAATCAATGCTAAGATTTGCAAAAAATTCGACATAGATGGAGAGATGCTGTATGCTGACATCGAATGGAAGAACGCACTCAAAGAGGCAGGAAAGAAGAAAATAAGTTTCACCGAGATACCTAAATTCCCAGAGGTATCAAGAGACGTAGCACTGCTGATAGACAAGAGTGTACGTTTTGCTGACATCGAAAAAGTAGCATACGAAACAGAGAAAAAGCTGCTCAAACGAGTTACACTGTTCGACGTCTATGAAGGCAAGAATCTTGAAGCAGGAAAGAAATCGTATGCCGTTAACTTCACATTGCAGGATATAGAGAAAACCCTAAACGACAAGCAGATAGAGTCAATAATGGAAAAACTCGTGAAAAACCTCATTGAGAAGCTCGGTGCAGTACAAAGATAATTAAACACACAGACAAATATGAAACGAATAGCAAAGGCAATAATTGGCATCGCTGCTACGATTGGCATAGTAGCAGGTTGTACAAAAGTGGACCTCGATAATGCTGGAGATGTGAACTATGGTGCAGCACTCGCAGTACCAGTAGGGACAGTACACATCACAATGGGCGACATTCTGAATCTTGCGAAAGTGAGCGCAATATCGACTGACGAGGATTGCTCAATCAACTTGTTTTGGCAAGATGAACCAAAAATACTAAGAGTAGATTTGGGAGATTACACCCATGGCGAACGCATCACAGGCGACTTGAACATTGTAAACCAAATACCAGCCATTTCAGCTATTATTTCAGCATTGCCTGACGGATTTGCTATAGCAGTACCCGAAGGTAGTTACTCATTCGAAAAAGATATGGCATACGCCTTCGGCTTCAATGCAGTGAACGACGACGAGGAAAGAATAATCAGAAGTGTAGAAATTGCCAAAGCCAACTTAGACATTGCACTCAACACCCAGGGAATCACGCTAAACGAAAACAACTACATTGACGTGGAAATCAGTTTTCCAAACATACAGCAGCAAGACGAGGTAAAGATTTTCAAACTGCATATGATCAATTCAGCAGCGAGTCTCGTTGATACAATGAAACAATTCAGCATAAGTTTCCCTACATCTGACACGAGAAACGAAGTGACTATGCATATGAAATGCGAGTTGGTCAGCGATGGCGAAATGACCATCACTAAACAGGCTGCTATGGGATATGACACCTATTTCAACTTGATGGATACAAAATTTGCCACTGGAAAATTCTGGCGTGCAGCACCTGTATATGCCGACAAACTAAGCATAGCCGTACCAGCCAACATCACCAATGCTGATATATTCAAAGGCAACAACCTGTTTGTCCACAATCCTCAACTGAAAGCAAGTATAACAAACAACATAGGAGTTGATATCACACTCAATCTGAACGAGATAAGCGCAAAAGGCAAAGACGGACAGACGAGATACGCAATGTTCAATGGCAGTAAGAAAAAAACAATACCTCTCTCCCGACCAATGGTTCCACAAGACACAGCTTTCGACATGCTGGTGTTTGACAGAGAGAACGGAGAATTACACGAATTATTCAAAAGTGTGCCTACACTGGTCAACGTTGATTGCAACGTAATGACAGGCAAAAAAGGCTCAACATACGAAGACTTTATCGTGAACCCTACAGAGGTTAAACTCGACATACAATGCAAACTTCCTCTGTGGTTCGATGCTGGGACAGAAATGACATACGCTGACACAATCAAGGCAGATTTCAGCAACCTCAACGGAGAGTGGTCTGACGTAATGAGCATTGAGCAATTCAATGTCTATATGGACATAAACAACGGATTTCCTTTCGATTTTAGGACAGACATCTCGTTTGCCGATGAAAACGGAAACATTTTTTACACAAGGGAAGATGTAGCTATCAACTCAGCATATACCGACGAAAACGGATTGAGTATAGAGTCATCAAACCAGATTTTAACACTGATATTCGAAGATGCCGATGTCAAGGAGATATTCAAAGCTAAGAAGATGATTATCAAAGCAACAATAGCAAGCAAAGAACATCAAATGAATATTAGGACAACCGACAAACTTGACATAAAGGTCAGCGCATTTGCAAAGGTAAAAGCTAACATTGTATCATTGTTTAAATGACATCAGGATTCTATGAAAGAGAAGATATTCATAATAACGATAGCCATAATATGTTGCCTGACAGCATGGGGTCAAGGGACAAACACCCTCTATTTTATGGAAGAGGCAACAACCGAGAGGAATATGGAGAACCCTGCATTCGTACCTGAATGCAAATCGTATTTCGACTTCATTCTGCTGCCACATATTGACTTTAAGGCAGGCGAAAATTTCCTCACTATAAGCGACCTCCTATATTCTAAAAACGGCAAGACAGTCAATGCTCTGAACAGCGATGCAACACTCGACAAACTATACAAACGCATCACGAAAAGCACACCACGCGAAAATTTTAGATTCAGACAAAACATTCTGAACTTCGGTTTTCAAGTTAAACCAAAACATTATCTGATATTTGAACTGAATCTCGTAGCTGACCAATCACTATACCTACCAAATGGGGTGTTTGACCTTCTGCTTCACGGCACGGCAAATCCTGACGGAGTGAACAGCTTTGACCTTAAGTCGTTAGGCGTATATACCGATGTCTATGCAAGTTTAGGATTAGGTTATTCTGGATACCTTAGCAAGAAAGTGACATTCGGTGCAAAGGCAAAATTCCTCGCAGGATTGGCAAACATCAGTACAGACGTAAAATCGCTCTCAATGGATATCTCAAGAGAAAATTGGACGCTAAACAGCGAGGCATTCATCAAAGCAGCAACCGCTGTGCCTATCGAATTTCAGACTACAGCTGACGGAAGAATAGATTTCAACAAGAAATTCAACCCACAATGGAACAAGGTACGACCTGCGGGCTACGGAGCAGCGATAGACCTCGGTGTAACTTATGAACCTATACCCTACCTAAAACTTTCGGCTGCTGTGACCGACCTCGGAATGATTCATTGGACAAAGCAAATGAACATAAAGGGAAGCATAACAGGAAATTACACAATAGACCGCATAATCGATGATTACACAATCGGCGATTCTATTAGGATTAACGAACAACTTAAGAATTTCGGTGAACAGATAAAACAAGATGTCAAAGTCGAGGAGAGCGACGCTTACAACACAATGCTTAATGCTAAATTCAACGCTGGCATAGAATACGGAATACTGAAGAATAAGATTTCGTTCGGTGTTGTAAATCAACTGACTTTCAACAATTACCACGTATATGACGAGGTGACAGTTGCAGTAAATTTCCGTCCGTGCAAATATTTCAAAGCAGCAGTCAGCTACTCGTGCTTAGACGGACGATTAGGGACATTAGGTCTCGGGTTAAACCTCAACCTCGGGGCATTGACTATGTTCATTGTAGCCGACTACATACCAATCACATGGTCGAATATTAAATCACAGGAAAAGAACCTTAACCTCACATTGCCCGACAGATTCCAGACATTAAACCTGCAAGCAGGAATGACATTCAACATACACCGATTTGCAAGAGATAAGGACAGAGACGGCGTATATGACAAACACGACAATTGCGATGATACAGATATGGATATGCTGAGAAGCAAATGCAAGAAGACTAAGGACAAAGACATAATCAACAGAGACGGTTGTCCATATGACACTGACAACGATGGCGTTGCAGATTGCTTTGACAAATGTCCAGGAACACCGGAAGGAGCTCTCGTTGACGAATTTGGTTGCGTAATCGACACTGACAACGATGGCATAGATGACAACAAAGACGAATGTCCAAACACACCTGAAGGCGTTGAGGTGGATTCCAAAGGCTGTCCTCTCGACGAAGACAACGATGGTGTACCTGACTATCTCGACCAATGCAAAGGAACCCCTAACGGTGTGATTGTAGATACGTTAGGTTGTCCATACGATATGGACAACGATGGTGTGCCTGACTATCTTGACCAATGTCCTGACACACCGGAAGGCGTCGCTGTGAATGATAATGGATGTGCAATGGACGAAGATTTGGACGGAGTGCCTGACTTCAGAGACCAATGTCACGACACCCCAAGAGGAGTAGCAGTAGATGAAAATGGTTGTCCATTAGACAGCGATGACGATGGAGTGCCTGACTATCTCGACCAATGCCCTAACGAACAGGGACCAGCCTCAAACAATGGTTGTCCAGAGCTGACCGAAGTCAGAGAATTGTTCAAGAAAGCTATGACCGGAATACAATTCGAAACAGGGAAAGCAACAATTAAGAAAAGCTCGTACGGCATACTGAACAAGATAGCAGAGATGCTGTCGATTGACGAAAGCTACAATCTCGAGATTAATGGTCATACCGACAATGTTGGTGACCCAGAGAAAAACCTCAAATTGTCAAAAGAAAGAGCTGAGGCTGTAAGATTATATCTCGTCAATAGAGGTATCGCTGCTGAAAGAATGAAATCTGAAGGATATGGCGACACACAACCTATCGCCGATAACAGCACGAAGAAGGGAAGAGAACAAAACAGAAGGGTCGAATTCAACATTCTATATGAAAAAATAAGTTATCAATAAACCTTGAAAAAACATAAGTTCAGATATAATCCAGAAACGCTAAGATTCGAGAAAATTGAGGTTAGCGTAATGCATGTGCTGAAGGTGATATTCACTCATCTGCTTTCAGGTGTAGGACTATCAATTTTAGTGCTTGTCTGCATTTATACATTCATGGATTCTCCTAAGGAGAAGAAATTACAGCAGGATTTAGCTCTAATGGAATCTCAGTACAAATTCCTCGTAAAGAGGTTTGACGCAATGAACGTAGTGCTGACAGACCTCCGTGAACGGGACAACAACTTGTACAGGATACTGTTGGAAACTGATACAATGCCCGACGTAGTGAAAAACGATAACATATTGCTAAACAATAAATATGATGAGTTCATTGACATGAATTCTTATGAATTAGTGTTTGATGCGTCAACCAAGGCAGACTATATTGAGAATATGATTTGCCAGCAGTCAGAATCTTACGACGAACTCGTTGACTTGATAAAAAATCAAGAAAAGAGACTTAGCTGCATACCTGCCATACAACCGATATTGAACAAGAACCTCAAACAGGTGGCATCAGGTTTCGGATGGCGACGCGACCCAATATTCCACACAATGAGAATGCATTCAGGAATAGACTATTCTGCATCTAAAGGAACTCCGATATTCGCAACAGGCGATGGAAAAGTGGTAGAGGCAGGAATGAGACAGGGATATGGAAATTGCGTAGTCATAGACCATGGTTTTGGTTATCAGACGCTATATGCACACATGCAGAAAATCGGTGTCAGGAAAGGACAGAAAGTTACAAGAACACAACAAATAGGAACAGTAGGAAGCACTGGCAAGAGCACAGGGTCGCACCTGCATTACGAAGTACACTACCACGGCAAACCAGTGAACCCTGTCAACTACTACTTCCTTGATCTTACACCGAAAGAATACGACCAGATGCTACAGACAGCATCAAACGCAGGAAAAATGTTAGATTAAAAAATAGAATATACATAGTATATGACAGAAGATGAAGAAGAGAAACTCGTCCAAAACGAGTTCGAAGCGTTGCTGAAAGATTATGCCAACACAGCGCATAAACAAAAAGTTGAAATCATCACGAGGGCA
This sequence comes from Paludibacteraceae bacterium, assembly GCA_024399535.1. Lineage (GTDB taxonomy): Bacteria > Bacteroidota > Bacteroidia > Bacteroidales > Paludibacteraceae > Aphodosoma. Next base: position 11,120 of record JAKSNU010000014.1, on the reverse strand, counting down.
TTTGAATTTGCAAAGAAAGCGCACCATGGTGTCAAACGACGTTCGGGAGAGCCGTACATTATGCATCCTTTAGCCGTAGCACGTATTGTGGTCAACGAGATAGGTCTCGGGTCAACTTCAATCTGCGCAGCGTTGCTTCACGACGTAGTGGAGGACACAGATTACACATTAGACGACATTGAGAAAGCATTCAACCCAAAAATAGCATCTATTGTAAACGGACTGACCAAGATTTCAGGCGGAATATTCGGCGACACAAAGTCGGCACAGGCTGAGAACTTCAGAAAACTCATACTGACTATACCTGAAGACATAAGGGTGATACTCATCAAGATGGCAGACCGTATGCACAACATGCGAACACTCGGCTCAATGCCTCCTGCTAAGCAATTCAAGATATGCGGCGAGACATTGTATATATATGCACCACTCGCACAGCGACTCGGGTTTTTCAAGATAAAAACAGAATTCGAGAACCTCTGTTTCAAATACGAGCAACCAGCTATGTACCATAAAATTGAGACTGAGCTGTTGCATAAAACACCAATGCTCGAAGAGACATGCAGGTCGGTCATGCAACCTATCGAGAAAATACTTGACTCATTGGGGTTGAAATATACAATAATCAATAGGATAAAATCGCCATACTCTGTATTCCACAAGATGCAGGCAAAGAACTGCTCATTTGACGAAGTTTACGACCTATTGGCTGTCAGAATAATCCTCGACACTGTGCAACCGGAAAAAGAAAAGTCTGATTGCTGGCTCGCCTATTCTGCCATAACAAGCATATACACACCCCACCCAGAGAGGACAAGAGACTGGATAACCACACCGAAATCCAACGGCTATGAAGCACTACACGTCACTGTCATGGGTCCTGGAGGAAACTGGATAGAGGTACAGATCCGTTCAACGAGAATGAACGACATCGACGAACGGGGATTGGCTGCTCACTGGAAATACAAGACAGGCGAACACGAAGAGTCAGACCTCGACCAATGGTTCAAGTCTGTGAAAGAGATGCTTGATTCATCAGATTTTTCGAATGCCATAGAATTTATGGACAATTTCAAGTTAAATCTCTACAACTCCGAAATATTTGTATTCACACCTAATGGCGATGTGAAGAAAATGCCTGTCCATTCGACAGCACTCGACTTTGCATTCATGCTGCATTCTGACCTCGGTTTTCATTGCATTGGAGCTAAAGTTGACCATAGACTCGTACCTGCAGATTATGAATTACAGAGCGGTGACCAAGTGGAGGTCCTGACTTCAAACAGCCAGCAACCGACAATAGAATGGCTCGACATCTGCAAGACCTCAAAGGCAAAAGGTCAACTGAGAACATATCTCAAAACTGAAATCAAGGAAAAGACTGACGCAGGTCAACACCGTGTTGAAGGAGTGATGATGGCGGCAAAACAGAGAATCAACGGAGAGTCGTTGCAAGTACTGTTGGATTATTACAACTTCAAGACAAAAGAGGATTTGTATTACAATGTCGGTGCTGACAAGGTTGATATCTCAGGTGCATTGAAACTTTTTGAGAGTAAGAATACAAACCGGTGGATGAAGTTCTGGCGACTGCAATTCGGCAGCAGCAAAGAGGAAGAAACCATACGAAGAACTATAGACCCGAAGAAAGACAAATCTATTGACCTCACAGATTCAGAATTCGGAAGGAGCTACAAGATTGCAGATTGCTGTAAACCTATTCCAGGGGATGACGTTCTCGGATTCATTGACGAGAGTGGCACTGTCATTGTACACAAGCTCAACTGTCCGGAGGCTGAAAAACTCAAGGCAGCATTTGGCAACAAAATCATTACAGCCAATTGGAAAACGCAAAAGATGTTGTCGTTCAGAACAACAATCGAAATCAAGGGCTTTGACAATCCTGGACTGCTCAAGGAGATTGTACATATCATCAGCGACGACTATAATATCAACATGCGCAAAATAAATTTCGAGACTAACAACAAGATATTGTCTGGAATAATCGAAATGTATGTCTATTCGGCTGAGGACACCGAGACATTGTGCCGTAAACTGCTGAAATTAGATTCAATAACAGAAGCAAAACGAATCAATCAACAAAATATATGAAAAGAAATTGCATATTTATTGCCATCGCAGTAGCAATATTAGCAGCTGGATGCAAGGGCGGAATAGTCAAACCTAATTGTTCAGGAGCAGCATTCGACCTATTGTGGATAATCAACGATGATATATATTTTTCACCGGCTGGCGACTCAATGGAACTCTGCCTGAGTGGAGCAGTGCCTTTCCTGCCACAACCTGAACCGCAGTTCAATGTCATCAGAATGAATCACGCAATGTACGACAATCTGCTGCAGACAACGAGAAACATACTCTTCGTCAATGTTGATCCGAACAGATATACTCGCGTAAAGATAAAAATGGTTAAGGATGTCTGGGCTAAGGGTCAGGCAATATGCGTAATCAATGCTCCAGCAGTAGATTCACTGCAAGAGGCAGTATCACGTTACGGCGAAGGAATAGTCGATTATTTCGTCAAGGCAGAACGCGAACGAATGATGAACTACTACATATCGAACATCAACCGCGAGGCATTGTCACGAACCAACGAAATGTTCGGCTATGATATAGCAGTACCTACATCTATCAACAGATTCAAGAAGGGCGAGAACTTCCTATGGATGGCAAATGGCAATCCTGAAGAAGGCCAATACGTAATGATATACACCGAGCCTTATGTATCAAAACTGCAACTTACAAACGAGGCTATACTCAACAGACGAGACTCAGTGGCAAAAGCCAACATACCAGGAGGGTTAGAAGGATCGTATATGACAACCGAACGTCATCACCTCTATCCCGAAAGCCGCGATATTGAGCTCAATGGACAATGGGCCAAGGAGACAAGAGGTCTATGGAAAATGAACGGTGATTGTATGGGAGGTCCTTTCGTATCAATAACCACCATCGACACAACTACCAACAACATAGTGACTGTCGAGGGATTCGTCTATGCACCGTCTAAGGACAAACGCAGATACCTCCGCCAGATGGATGCAATGGTATATAGTATTAAAAAACACAACGATAATATATAATTGAAATAATGGAACAGAAAATTAAAATCGGAATTACGCAAGGCGACATTAACGGAATAGGATATGAAGTACTGCTGAAAGCTTTGACTGACCCGCATATCACCGAGGTATGCACCCCTATCATCTATGGGTCGGCAAAAGCAGCCGCTTTTCATAAAAAAACATTTGCGATTGATTCATACACCATCTCAGTAGCTCGCTCTGCCGACGAGGTAAACCTTAGCAAAGTAAATATAATCAATACATCCAACGAAGAGCCAAAGGTAGAGTTCGGCACAGCTTCGGAAGAGGCAGGAATGATGGCATTCACAGCATTGGAAAGAGCAGTTGCCGACCTCAAAGCTGGTAAGATAGCAGCACTCGTTACATGTCCTATCAATAAAGCTACAATCCAAAACGACAATTTCAAATTTGCAGGACATACCGAATATCTCAGCAACCGTTGCAACGGAACGACACTCATGGTGATGTGCTACGAACACCTGAGAGTTGCTCTCGTGACCAACCACCTGCCTGTGACCAGTGTGTCTAAAAATATCACTGTTGACAATATTTTAGCTAAGCTTCGAATACTCAACAATTCGCTCAAACGTGATTTTGAAATCATCACGCCACGTATTGCCGTATTAGGTCTGAACCCTCACGTTGGCGACAACGGATTGTTAGGTCACGAAGATGCCGAAATCATTGTCCCTGCAGTCAACAAAGCTAACGAAGAAGGGATTGTCTGCGTAGGTCCTTTGGCAGCTGACGGTTTGTTTGGGTCAGGGAACTACAAAAAATACGATGCAGTACTTGCTATGTACCACGACCAAGGACTCGCTCCTTTCAAAGCTCTGACTATGGAACATGGCGTGAACTACACCGCAGGACTTGACATAGTGCGCACATCGCCTTCCCACGGTACAGGTTTCGATATTGCAGGCAAAAACATCGCTTCGCCTTATTCAATGCGCGATGCAATCTACGCCGCAATATCTATAGCCAAAAACCGTGCGAGACATAAGGAGATGTATGCCAATCCATTGCCTTTCCCTAAAAATGAGGATAAGAAATACGAACGCCCAAAACCTTTCGACCCTGCCAAGCAAGATGCCATCTACGCACTGAAAGCTGCACAACAGAAAGAACAACAGGAAGAACAGGCAAAACAATAAGATGAAACTCCCTGAAGCGACAACCAATCGTATCATTGATTTTCTGCTCGGAGGAGCAGCGAACGATGGGTTGGTGGGTTATGCCAATGAGAGTCAATGCAAAGTTACTATAGTACCTTCTTCGTTCAGCAATGAACAATATGATGCTATACAAGCTGAATGCGAAGTAGAAGGTGTACCTGTGATTTTCGGTACAAACAGAATAGACCATAATGGCGACAAGGTGATTGTATATGCCGATATTGTAGCTTCAGCATTCTATCTATTGTCGAGATACGACGAATACCTGCACCCTGAGAAACGCGATATCCATGGGCGATTCATGGCGAAGGATTCGTTCTTAGGAAAAAACGGACTCTTGATGCGTCCTATAGTTGACGAATACAGGCAGTTGTTGTACAAATGGTTAGGGCAAGAAGTTCCTAAACGGCAAAGCAAGATATACCTCACTCACGATGTTGACACGATAACGCATTATAGGCGTGTGAGAGGTTTCTTGGGAGGATGTGCAAGAAGTCTTACGAAAAGAAACAACTGGGAGAAGATTACCAATGTGCTGATGTCGCTGCGAGGCATAGAATACGACCCTGCATATACATTCCCATATTTTATAGAAGAGGACCGGAGAATTAGTGGTGCACACATTATATACTTTATTAAAACCGCAAGAACCGACCTTAGATATGACAGGCCTTTCTACTCGTTGCACTCAAAGGATTATGCTGCATTGATGCACCTCATTGAAGGCAACGAGATAGGTTATCACTCTGCATATACCTCATACGACAACCCGACGCAAATGGTCAACCATAATGCCACGTTAGGCGCAAAAGCTCATCGTGCTCACTATCTCAGGGTGCTTCCGCCAGACGAGATGCAGCGATACGCTGAAGCCGCCATTACCGACGACTACTCGCTCGCCTACGCTGAGACCGTAGGATTCAGACTTGGCACTACACGTCCGTGCCCTGCAATCAATCCTGCCACTGGCGAGGTGATACCCCTCACGCTGCATCCATTGACAATCATGGACGGAACGTTGTCCGAAAAACATTATTTAGGGCTCAACTATGAAGAGGCAACAACCATTTGCAGCAAAGCTATTGAAACAGTAAGAAAATATGACGGCGACATATGTCTGCTGTGGCACAACACAACAATAAACGACCGGGAATACCATAAAGAATTGTATCACGAAGTACTGTCAATGCTATGAAAATTACGATAATATCAGATGCCCCTGCTGCACCACTATATACACCGAGAGTACGGTTCCTGAACAAAACGCTTTTAGCCGCAGGACACGAAGTGACGTGGTTTACTGAACGTTTCGAAGATATCCCGTTGGAGATACGTCCCGACAATCTCGTTGAGATAGATTACTACAAAGGCAAAAACCGATTGACGAAAGGGCTGAAATCTTTCCTCAACGACGACAAAAACCGATTTTTCGAGCGAGAGATTCTCCTTAGGGCAGAGCATACAGATTTGGTGATTTGCTCCACATTCCTCACCTTCGGACTTAGAGCTGCCAAAGCATTGGCAAAACGCGATAATGCGTTTCTGCACGTTGATTTACGCGACATTGTCGAGCAGCACCCAAGGAACATCCTTTCTCACCCCATATATAATCTGCCAATCATCAGCGGCAAATACCGACGTGACAATATCCGAAAGCGAAACGAAGTCCTCGCAGTGGCTGATACTGTCTCTGTCGTATCAAAATATCACCGCGAGTTGATTGGCAAGATAAACGCAAATACTTTCACCATTTACAATGGCTATGACGAGATGATTTTCAAACCAGGCAAACGGAAATCGCGGGATGGGCGTTTCGAAATGGTATATCTCGGTAAATGGTATGGCAATGACGTGCAGGACATAAATCCTCTATTCAAGGCTTTACAAGGTCTGCACGACATTGATATAAGATTGACCTTCTACACTGCCACCTCAGTGCACGATAGCCTGAAAAAGATTGTCAGCGAGTACGAAATCTGTGATTTGGTTGAAGTGCGAAACTATGTACCAAACATTGAGGTGCCTAATGTGCTTCGACAGTCAGATTTGGCGATAGTGCTGACTTCACCGAAGAACAAAGGCGACCTGTTCACTAAATTCTTTGAGGCATTAGGATGCAAGGTGCCTGTGCTCTGCACACCGTCTGACGAGGGAGAACTCAGCGAACTCATTGAACAGACAAGAGCAGGCAAAGCACTCACCGAACCTGCCGAGATACGACAGTTCATCCGAGATATGTACAACGACAAACTGACAATCGAACCTGAAGGTGACGAGTTTTCACGGCAGATACAGACAGCCCGCTGGATGGAGATAATGAAGATACGTTAATGGAACTTTCGATACTCATACCGACATACAACTACGATTGCCAGGCTTTGGTTGATGCACTGAGGCTTCAGGCTGACAGCATATCTGATTTGACGTACGAGATAATAGTCCTGAACGACAAATCCTCTGTTCCGCTGCACATCAACGGCTGCCGACAGATTGACATGCCGGCTAATGTAGGCAGAGCAAAGGGAAGAAACATTCTTGCAAATGAGGCGCAATACCGATACTTGCTGTTCATCGACAGCGACTCAATGCCTGCCTCCGTCAATTATCTCCGACGCTATACCGAAATGGTTTTCGAAGGATGTGTCATGATGGGAGGAAGGGTGTACGACAAAATTCGAGATAGGGAGCATTCACTTCTGCCTAAGTATGGACGGAGAGAGAGAAACCACACCACAAGGGTCAGCAAAGCCCCTTTTGTATCGCCTAACTTCTTGATTGACAAGCATGTGTTCTGTGGATTTAACGAAACTCTGACTGGTTATGGTCACGAAGATACAGTGTTCGGCATTGAGTTGCGAAGACGTGGAACAAAATATATGTGTATAGATAATCCAGTAATACACAAACATATAGAAAGCAACAGCGCATTCTTTGAAAAGACCAAGATTGGCGTTGAGCGTTTGGTTGAATTGACAAACGATTATCCTGAACTCGTCGAGATATCAAAACTGCTAAGATTGCGAAAGAGATTTAATCTCAAATTGTTCAGACGGATGTTGCCTCTGTTGAAACGACTTTCCATCAGTTGTGGTAGTGTAAAGGCTATGCAAATTTGGAAAATGATATATATCTCTGCGCTATGAAGACAACACTGATTTGGGTTGGGAAAACCAACGAACGTTATTGGCAGCAGGCCATTGAGGTGTATTCCTTGCGATTGGGGCATTACACACAGTTCGAGATTGTCGAGGTGGCAGACATCAAAAATGCCAAAAGCCTCACCTGCGATATGTTGAAACAGAAAGAGGGCGATGACATCTTGAAACATATCAACCCTGACGACCACGTCATATTGTTAGACGACAAGGGAATGGAACATACATCTATCGGTTTTGCCAAATGGATTGAGAAACAGAACCTGTCGGGAATGAAAAGATTGGTGTTCGTCATAGGCGGAGCGTACGGGTTCTCCGACGAAGTCTATAGACGGGCAAACGGGAAATTGTCGCTTTCGAAGATGACCTACTCGCACCAGATGGTACGTGTGGTATTTCTCGAACAATTGTACCGTGCATACACAATATTGAATAACGAACCATATCATCACGAATAGAAATTATGATAACATTAGAAGAACAGATTAGGCAATGGTTTGCCGAAGACATAGGCGATGGGGATCACTCTACCCTATCCTGCATAGCCGCTGATGCCATAGGTCAGCAGCAACTGATTGTCAAACAACCTGGCATATTGGCAGGAGTCGAAGTCGCAAAAACCATCTTTAGGATATTCGACCCTGAGCTGAAGGTCGAGCAGTTTCTCAACGACGGCGACAGGGTGAAGCCGGGCGACATAGCCTTTGTCGTGACTGGTCGGGTGCAGTCGTTGCTACAGACCGAACGTCTCATGCTCAACATTATGCAACGGATGAGCGGAATAGCCACCCGCACTGCTGAATACGTACAACTGCTGGAAGGAACCGACACACGTGTGCTCGACACAAGGAAGACCACTCCTGGGCTGAGGATGCTCGAAAAGATGGCAGTAGCCATCGGTGGAGGCACCAACCATAGGTTCGGACTTTTCGACATGGTGATGCTCAAGGACAACCACGTTGACCACGCAGGAGGAATTGAAGCAGCCATCGACAGGACACACAAATATCTGCAGGAGAAAGGCAAAAATCTGAAAATAGAGATTGAGGTGCGTAATCTCGATGAACTCCGTAGAGTGCTCGATCACGGAGGTGTTGATCGGATTATGCTCGACAACTTCACACCTGAGCTCACACGCGAGGCAGTTAAAATAATCGACCATCGCTACGAGACTGAATCCTCGGGAGGTATAACCAAAGAGACCCTCCGCCAATATGCAGAATGCGGAGTTGATTACATCTCGGTCGGTGCGCTGACACATTCTGTCATGTCGCTCGACCTCTCGTTCAAAGCAGTGAAGCGATAAATCTGCCGAAATGGCATATGGCATGTTTTTTGACCTTACAAAATACAGAAACCATTTTTGTTAAATTCTAAAAAAACGTAATATTATGATTAAACCATTAGCCGACAGAGTGCTCATACAGCCAGCACCTGCCGAAACAAAGACAGTAGGCGGAATCATCATTCCTGATTCTGCAAAGGAGAAACCACTGCGCGGCACAGTCGTAGCAGTAGGAACAGGGACTAAGGACGAAGAGATGGTGCTCAAAGCAGGGGACCAAGTGCTCTACGGCAAATATTCCGGCACAGAGTTGGAATACGAGAACGAGAAATATTTAATAATGCGTCAATCTGACGTATTGGCAATATTGTAAAAATCAAGAACCATGGCAAAAGAAATTTCATTCGATGTAGATGCTCGCGAAGAGCTCAAAAAAGGTGTTGACCAATTGGCTAATGCCGTAAAAGTTACTCTCGGTCCAAAGGGTCGTAACGTCATTATTGAAAAGAAATATGGTGCTCCGCACATCACCAAGGATGGTGTGACCGTTGCAAAGGAGATAGAGCTCGACGAGGCAGCACAAAACCTCGGTGCACAACTCGTCAAAGAGGTTGCTTCGAAAACAGGCGACCAGGCAGGCGATGGCACTACGACAGCTACAATCCTCGCACAATCCATCATCACTGTAGGTTTGAAAAACGTCACTGCAGGTGCCAATCCAATGGACCTCAAACGTGGTATAGATAAAGCCGTTGCACGTGTTGTCGAGAGCATTAAGTCTCAGTCGCACGAGGTGGGTTCAGACTACGACAAGATTGAGCAGGTAGCTGCCATTTCAGCTAACAACGACCCTGAGATTGGCAAACTCATAGCCGATGCTATGAAGAAAGTTTCAAAGGATGGTGTAATCACCATTGAGGAGGCAAAAGGTCGCGACACTACAATTGATGTTGTCGAAGGTATGCAGTTCGACCGTGGATATATCTCGCCATATTTCGTAACAAACACCGAGAAGATGGAAGTCGAGATGGAGAAACCATATGTCCTCATCCACGACAAGAAAATATCGAACCTCAAGGAGCTTCTTCCAGTCTTGGAACCAGCTGTACAATCAGGTCGTCCGCTGCTGATTATTGCTGAGGACGTTGATTCTGAGGCATTGACTACATTGGTAGTAAATCGTCTGCGTGCACAGTTGAAAATATGTGCAGTGAAAGCACCGGGGTTCGGCGACCGCCGCAAGGAGATGTTGCAGGACATCGCAACACTGACTGGAGGTATCGTGATTTCCGAGGAGCAAGGTATCAAGCTCGAAAGTGCAACTATCGAAATGCTCGGAACTGCAGAGCGCGTCACTGTAACTAAGGACAATACAGTCATCGTGAACGGAGCAGGCGAGAAACAGGCTATTGCCGACCGTGTCAACCAGATTAAGGCACAGATAGCCAACACCACGTCCGACTACGACCGCGAGAAATTGCAGGAGCGTCTTGCCAAATTGTCAGGCGGTGTAGCAGTGCTCTATGTTGGTGCAGCTTCCGAAGTTGAGATGAAGGAGAAGAAGGATCGTGTAGATGATGCATTGAGCGCAACACGTGCTGCCATCGAGGAGGGCATTGTTCCAGGTGGTGGCGTGACCTACATCCGTGCCATCAAGGATTTGGAAGGATTGAAAGGCGAATGCGACGACGAGCAGACAGGTATCGACATTATCCGCCGTGCTATTGAGGAGCCTATGCGTCAGATAGTCCACAATGCAGGCAAAGAGGGTGCAGTCGTTGTACAGAAGGTGATGGAAGGAAGCGAGGATTTCGGCTACAATGCACGTCTCGACAGATACGAGCATATGTTTGCAGCAGGTGTTGTTGACCCAGCGAAGGTGGCACGTGTAGCATTGGAGAACGCAGCATCAATCGCTGGAATGTTCCTCACCACCGAATGTGTTATCACCGAGAAGAAAGAGGAGAACCCAGCACCAATGCCTCCAATGGGCGGCGGAATGGGTGGTATGATGTAATAATATTTCTTGTCTCACGCAGGATAGATTTTTATCTCACGCAGAATGCGCAGACTTATAGGAATTTTTTAGAGACGGAGCTTTTGCCCCGTCTCTTTTTTTTTCTCACGCAACACGAATTCTGCGTGAAAAAGAACACGGATTCTGCACGCACTCTTTGCAAAAAAATGCCGATGCAGTAAGCAAATTTCATTCCGAAACCTCATCAAAAATGACATACAAACGGCGCAACAAGCATACAACTCATTGGCTTTCAGCACGTATAAATAGTCAAAAAAAAAAAAAAAAAAAAAAACGCTTGTTAATTCCAAAAATATTTGTAAATTTGTAGTTGGAGAAAAAAATAATTTTTGTAATGCATATATAGAAAAAAAAAAAAAA
>JAKSNU010000013.1 GCA_024399535.1 Paludibacteraceae bacterium | reverse complement strand
AATGTTTAACTTTACATCCGATAGTGCTGTTGCACTGTCAAATTAAATTCGGCATGGTGACATAGCAACATTGGTTGCAACGCCATTGTCTGGCTATCAGTTCAGTCATTGGAATGATGGCAATACCGACAATCCTCGTAATATCACAGTAACTGCTGATGCTACATTTACTGCATATTTTGCACCAGGGACAGGCGTTGAAAGCATTACAGAATTGAGCAATGAAATCTACTCTTGCAATGGGCAGATAGTCATTGCAGGTGCAGAAGATGCCATAATACGAATCTTTGACATGATGGGTCGCCTTGTCTGCACCACAAATGCGACAAGCAATCCTCAAAGCATCCCTGTCAATGCAAGCGGTGTTTATATGGTTCAGGTAGATAACAAACCTGCACAGCGTGTCGTGCTGATTCGCTAAGACGGCAAGCGGATCGTTCGTTCAGAGTAGAGAAATAGTCCAAAATACCTTTTTTGTGCCTCCACCGATTCTCCACCGAATGTCCACCGATTCTCCACCGAACGGTGGAGTCACGGTGGAATCACGCTTGAGTCACGGTGAAGTCACGACATTTTTCTGCTGACACATTATATTTATCACTTCGTAATAGATAGAAAATAGGGGTATGCAAAATTCACTGAAACGCTTGAAACGCTGAAACGTTTACAAAAAAAAATCATTCAAACATTTTGTCACCTCAGGAATTTATCGTACCTTTGCAGCGGATTTTCATCTAATACAAGAAAAAAACATGATAAGTAAACTTTTTCAATATTATCTTGACCATCAAGAAGATTTGGTCAAGAAGTATAATGGCAAGTTTCAAAGAATGCTTGCGTACTATTTTCAGAATAATTTTACTGACTGGCTGAAATATGGATAAAAGACATCAATAATTCTCCCGACTTCAGGAATGCGTAACCCAAAAATCCAAGACTTGCTGTCCTCCGTAAGTGTTTATCCAATCGTGAGCCTCCTCACAAAGCACATCAGCCTCGACTTCGGAGGAAACAACTCCAAAGTTTTTTACTTCCTTGAAGCTTCCCTTGCTCTAATCGACAGCAACTACACTGATTGTCCCTGCCCAGTTCTTTTTCTTGCGTACAAACACAGGTGCAAAGGTACGAAAAAGCCCGAGTCACCCAAATCGCCCAAAATATTTTTCAACCATCTGACAATCAGATATGATTATTGGCAAAATTGGTCGTTATGGAAAAATTCCCGAAGTCAGTAATAAAAGCAGCCAGCAGATTAAAAACGCCGGCTGCTTTCTTCATATCATCAAAACAGATAATCAAAGGACATTGAGTACCTGCTCCTTGATTTGTTCAAGTTGATCTTTCATCTTAACTACAATTATCTGCATTTCGCTATGATTGGATTTGGAACCAAGAGTATTGATTTCACGTCCCATTTCTTGTGCGATGAAACCGAGCTTTTTGCCAGGAGCAAGTTCGGAATTCATAGTCTCGCGGAAATATTTAATATGATTTCTAAGGCGAACTTTCTCCTCGTTTATATCAAGTTTTTCGAGATAAAAAATCATTTCCTGCTCAAGGCGATTAGGATCGATTGCAATCTTATCCTTTATGTTATTGAGATTTTCCTCAAGACGAGCACGTATTTTAGCAATACGTTCAGACTCGAATGGTTCAACCTCGGCAAGAAGATTTTCTATTATGGAAAGTTTATCCTCAAACATTTGCTGAAGTGCAGCACCCTCCTGCTTGCGGAAATTCTCGATTTGTATTATTGCCTCGTCAAGAGCTTTCGCGACCTCATCCCATTCATTAGGGTCGAGAGTCGAACATCCAGATTTCATAACATCAGGCATTTTTATCAACACCTCCATTAGATTTGCTGGCATTGCGACACCGAGCTGAGAAGAAGCCGATTCTAATTGCTGACGATATTCATTCATCAGCGACACATTCAATTCGACAGCGTTTTCAGAAGTCATCTCGTCATAATACAAAAACAGGTCAATCTTGCCGCGAAGCAAACGCTGAGCCACAATATTGCGTATTTCAACATCTTTTTCACGATATAGACTTGCAACACGAGTATTCATATCGACTCCCTTAGAATTGAGAGATTTAAGTTCAATGACAATTTTCCTGCCCTGATATTCGCAGGTGGCTTTGCCGTAGCCAGTCATAGATTGTATCATAGTTATAATTTATATTTCAATTCAGATATTTGTCATTACGAATAATAATAAACGCGAGAAGGACAGAACATATGACAGATGCAGGCTGAGCCAGCCAAAGACAATTCAACTCGGTCAACCCAGACATGCCTGGAACTAAAGGCAAATACGCTGGAAGAATCAGAATAAAAGGAATAAGGAAGCCCACCTGACGCATAAGTGTCAGCAAAATAGAGATATTCGACCTGCCTATGCTCTGATAATAGTTAGTTATCACAAGATGAAATCCTACGAATCCGAGGAATAGGCAATAAAATCTCAACCCATTGGCTGTCATTCCTATCAGGACCTCATCGTTAGAATTAAAACATTTAGCAATATAGACAGGGCAGAACATTGCCAACAACCACCCAAATGTAGTAATAATCGTCCCGATAATCACACCTATACGCAAGGTTTCAGCCACACGGCGTTTCAATCCAGCTCCATAATTGTATCCTATGATAGGCTGGAGTCCGTGGTTCACACCTACAACCATCATGGTTATCAGAGTTGAAAATGACGTTATGATACCGAAGGCACCTATTGCCAAATCGCCACCATACAGACTAAGAGAACGATTCATTTCAACATTTACAAGAGAATTACAGATTTGCAGAAGGAAAGGAGCCATACCTATCGACACTATACGAAAAAGTATGTGAAAATCAGGCTTGAGTTCGCAAGATTTAAGCATACCAGATACCTCGTATAGAGCCCAAAGAGCAGTCAAAGTCATTGAAATCACTGTTGCTATGGCAGCTCCACGGATACCAAGATTAAAGACAAAAATAAAAATTGGATCCAGCAAAATATTCAACGAAGCACCTGCGATAAGCGTACACATAGCGACCTTCGGCCTTCCACTCGACCTTATAACATTCGACAAACCAAAGCCAAGGGAGGTCATAAAATGACCAGGAATGATTATCTCAAGATATTGACGTGCATAAGGAATTGTATTGGGCGAACCTCCGAACAATTCAAGTATTCTGTCAAGATTCAAATAGCAAACTACAGTCACCAAAAGATAATTCACAAATGTCAGCAATATCATGTTTGACAATACGCTGCCCTCACTATGGTCACGACGTCCAAGACGGATAGACATCTCAGCCGCGGCACCTTGTCCCACCAACATCCCGAAAGCGGTCATTATGTTCATGATAGGGAAAGTCAAGGCAAGACCAGATATAGCAAAAGTACCGACACCCTGACCAATAAATATACGATCTACGATGTTGTATATTGTATTTGCCAAGGTGCCTATGAGAGAAGGGAGGGTAAACTCCCATATCAATTTCAGTATAGAATCGTTGCGAAAATCAGCCAAGATAACCTTTTAGGATTTTGTTTTTTGGATCATTGCGAAGTCTGCGTAAAGCCTTTTCTTTAATCTGGCGGACACGCTCGCGAGTAAGACCGAAACGATCGCCAATCTCCTCGAGTGTCATTTCCTGACATCCTATGCCATAGAAAAGTTTTAATATCTCACGTTCACGCTCGGTCAATAAAGTCTCAAGCGAGCGATAAATCTCGGTAGCGAGCGATTCGCTAATAAGCGACTGATCGGCGATAGGAGAATCATTGTTGACCAACACATCAAGCAGGGAATTATCCTCGCCTTCAATGAATGGGGCATCAACAGAGACATGACGACCAGAGATTTTGATAGTATCTGACACCTTGTCGATAGGCAAATCAAGTTCCTCAGCAAGTTCTTCAGCCGAAGGACGGCGCTCATTCTCTTGTTCAAAACGAGAGAGAGCCTTATTTATTTTGTTAAGGGAACCAACCTGATTCAAAGGCAAACGAACAATACGAGATTGCTCAGCCAAAGCCTGAAGGATAGCTTGACGTATCCACCATACCGCATAAGAAATGAATTTAAAACCTCTGGTTTCGTCAAATTTTTCAGCTGCTTTAATAAGGCCAAGATTACCTTCGTTGATGAGATCTGGCAAAGAAAGACCTTGGTTTTGGTATTGTTTCGCAACAGAAACGACAAAACGCAGGTTGGAACTCACCAATTTATCAAGAGCACGACGGTTGCCTTTACGAATCTCTTGAGCAAGTTTCACCTCCTCCTCGACAGAAATCAATTCTTCACGACCGATTTCCTGAAGATACTTATCCAACGACTGGCTTTCACGATTGGTAATTGATTTAGTGATTTTTAGCTGGCGCATATTGTATTTATTATTTTGATATTCAATACCTTTGGGCATAATACACCCAATATCACAAATTGACTGCAAAATTACTACTAATTTTTGTATTCACCAAATAATTAGGCACTTATTTTTTACAAAAAAATATCAATTTATTTTTTTGGTCATATCAACTAAATTAGTTAACTTTGCGGTGTGATAAAGAAACAAACATTTTAATAGATATGGATAAACGTTATTTGGATTTATTAGGGCGTCAATTCCCTACTATTGAGGCTGCTTCGACTGAGATTATCAATCTCGAAGCCATCTTGAATTTACCAAAAGGCACTGAGCATTTTCTCTCGGATGTACATGGTGAGTACGAAGCATTCGACCATGTATTGCGCAATGCAAGTGGAGCAGTGGCAAGAAAAATCAATGAAGAGTTCGGCACAGAGTTGCGAGAGAAAGAGAAACACGACCTCTGCACACTCATCTACTACCCTTCTGAACGTCTCGAAATCATCAAACGCGAAGAAAAAGAGAGCATCAACGAATGGTATATGGTGACACTTATGCGTTTGGTCCGTATCTGCAAAGCATGTTCATCGAAATACACCCGTTCGAAAGTCAGGAAAGCATTACCAGTAGCTTTCTCGTATATCATCGAAGAGTTAATGTATGAATCAGGTGACGATGAACATAAACACGCATATGTAACTGCCATTTTCCACAGCATAATCGATAATGGACGTTCGGACGCATTTATCATTGAGATGAGTTTGCTGATTCAGCGTTTAGTTATCGACCGCTTACACCTCGTGGGGGATGTTTACGACCGTGGTCCAGGTGCACATCTCATTATGGACAAACTCATGAATTACCGAGACATTGACATTCAGTGGGGAAATCATGACGTGCTTTGGATGGGAGCAGCGGCAGGAAATGATGCTTGTATGTGTAACGTCATACGTATTTCGCTGAGATATGCAAATCTCACAACTTTGGAAGATGGTTATGGAATAAATATGATTCCATTGGCTACATTTGCACAATCGCATTATCAGAACGACACTTGTCTGCCATATATGCCAAAACTCAAATATGCCGACATCAACTATGACGAAGCCAATGTTCGATTGATTTCCCAGATGCACAAAGCGATAGCAATAATTCAATGGAAACTTGAGCATGACATTATAGTTCGCCACCCAGAATGGAATATGGAGAACCGCGATTTACTTCATAGGCTAAATCGCCAGGATGGCACAGTCGAGATTGGCGGGAACTGGTATAAGATGAAGGATCCAGACTTCCCTACAGTTGACCCTAACGATCCATACGCATTGACAGATGAAGAACGAGACGTCGTTGAGAAACTCCACAATTCGTTTGCAGGCAGCGCGAAATTAGCACAGCATTTGCGATTGATGCTTGACAAGGGTTCACTTTATCTTGTCTGCAACGGCAATCTTCTATTCCATGCTTCAATTCCAATGACCGAAGACGGGAAATTCAAGGAGGTCGAACTTCTCGGCAGAAAATATTCCGGACGTGCATTCTGCGATGAAGTGGACAGATTGGTCCGTGTCGCATGCCTCCCATGCAAAGATTTGCCTGAATATAAAGAATCCATTGACTATATGTGGTATTGGTGGTGCGGAGCAGACAGTCCATCATTCGACAAACACCAGATGGCTACATTTGAACGCTACTTATTGGATGAAAAAGAGACGCACACAGAACGCAAAGGATTCTATTACAAGCACCGTGAACACGATAAATATTGCGACTACATCCTTGACGAGTTTGGTGTCATAGGCGAACATCGCCACATTATTAACGGACACGTTCCAGTCAAAACGACAAAAGGAGAGAGTCCGATACGTGCGAACGGCAAAGTTTTAGTAATTGATGGTGGTTTCTCACGAGCATATCACAGCGAAACAGGTATAGCTGGTTATACACTGATTTCCAACTCGCATACGATGCAGCTCGTGCAACATGAGCCATTCGAAAGCAGACAAAAAGCGATTGAGGAAGGATGCGACCTGCAAGGTACACATTTTGTCGTTGAGACGGATTCAAAACGCACCTACGTTCGTGACACAGACAATGGCCGCAAACTACAAAATCAGGTTGATGAACTGAAAGAGCTTCTCAAATATTACAAATTGAAATACTCGCAGCAATAATAACTTGAGAACTTCTGATGCTCAAGCATCAGAAGTTCCTTTCTGCCATATGAAAAAATTATACTCAAAAGTTATTAATTATTTTCAGCAAAGCGGATTGTCAACGAAACCCGAATTAGACTATACAGATGCCTTTTCGCTAATCGTTGCAGTCGTTTTGTCGGCACAATGTACAGACAAACGCGTCAATTTAGTCACCCCTTCACTCATGCAGGCATATCCAACCCCAAAGGCTATGTCGATGGCATCAACAGAAGATATTCTCGCTCACATTCATTCGGTTTCATACCCAAATGCCAAAGCAGAACATCTTGTAGGAATGGCGCGCAAACTTGTAACAGATTTTGGAAGTCAAGTTCCTGATACCATTGAAAAACTCACATCGCTGCCAGGTGTAGGTCGCAAAACAGCCAACGTTGTGCTTGCCGTATGGTTTCACAAACCAGCCATGCCAGTTGACACCCATGTCTTCAGAGTAGCGAATCGTATTGGTCTAACTGAAGACAGCAAATCGCCATTAGAGACAGAAAAAACATTACTTAAAAACATACCGCAAGACCTATGTGCAGATGCACATCATTGGTTTTTGTTACACGGAAGATACACCTGTTTGGCACGTAAACCACTTTGTGACAAATGCGGATTAACCGATTATTGTAAATTTTATGGCAAAGAAAAAGCAAAATAAAAAGACAAAATCAAATTCGTTCGTCAATTTCATCTGCTCATCACAATTCAGAGCAACTATTGGAATAATATTGATTTTTATTTCAATATTTATGACTATGTCTTTTATTTCCTATTTTTCAACAGGAAATGAAGATCAAAGTTACATTTATGCCACATCGCAAGAGCGCAAAAATCTCGACCTCGAGACTGTCAATTGGACAGGACCTGTCGGTGCCTTGACGGCAGAACACATCATTAATAATGGTATTGGTATAGCTGCTTTGGCTTTAGGATTTTTCATTGCCATTGTTGGACTGATAATGCTGAACATTAAAATCAAGTCAGTTATTAAATGTCTGATTTACCCACTTCTCATAATGGTTTGGGTTCCAGTGTTTCTTGACCTCTGTTTTGCAAAAATCACAACAAACTTATTCTTCAAAATCGGAGGAGCTTATGGAGCATGGATGTCGGCATTTCTCAGCGAAAACACTGGTCCGATAGGCGAAATATTGATATTAACAGCCACTTTTATCATCTTTGGAATATTTGCTTTCGGTTGGCATAAATACATTTCAAATATCACATTAACGATACCGAACATACCTTTCATTCATAATCAAGAACAAAAAGATTTGCATAGCAATTCTAATGAAGACGACATAGATTTCACAGACGAAGAAAGCGCAGAAACAGTTGAAGAAAACAAGAATGCAGATAGCGAAACGGAAGAACCGATTGACGTTTCAATAATCGAGACTACACCTGCTGATAATGATGAAAATATCATACAAATAGAGCCAATCGATTCTGTAGCAAAAAATAATAACAACGAAGAGCCAACTATTGAAGACATTATTGAAACCGACAATCTTTTAGACAAATTGGGTCCATACGATCCAACAAAAGATTTATCGATGTACCAATTCCCATCGCCAGAGTTACTAAAAGATTTTTCAAATCAGACAGGAGGAGTTTCACCCGAAGAGCAATTGAAAAATCAGCAAAAAATCATTACAACTCTAAAGCACTTCAATATAGGTGTAAAAAAAATAGTTGAAACGATTGGACCTACAGTTACATTATTCGAAATAATACCAGATGATGGTGTTCGCGTAGCGCGTATCAAGACACTGGAAAAGGACATCATGCTTTCGCTTGCCGCCACAGGAATCCGTCTGATAGCCCCAATGCCAGGCAAAGGAACAATAGGAATAGAAGTTCCTAACAATCAGCCGCGTACAGTCGGAATGAGGCAACTGATATTATCAAAAAAATTCCAAGAATCAAATGCAGAATTGCCTGTTGTGATGGGCAGAACTATTACAAACGACGTTTTCACTTTTGATTTAGCAAAGACGCCTCACCTTATTGTGGCAGGTGCGACAGGTCAAGGTAAATCAGTAGGATTAAACGCAATAATCACCTCATTATTATACAAGAAGCATCCATCGCAGGTCAAGTTCGTACTTATTGACCCTAAACAACTGGAATTCAGCATTTATTCTGCAATTGAGAGACATTATCTTGCCAAGTTGCCAGAAGAAACAGAAGCGGTAATAACTGACTCGAAAAAGGTCATCAACACACTTGAGGCAGTCTGCAAAGAGATGGACAATAGATATTTCCTCCTTTCTACGGCAAGAGTACGTAATATAGTCGAATACAACAACAAATACATTGAACGCAAACTAAATCCTGCTTTTGGTCATCGATATCTGCCTTACATAGTTGTAATCGTTGATGAATTCGGCGATTTGATTTCAACCGAAGGCAAGAAGATTGAGACTCCAATACAAAGAATCACACAAAAAGCTCGTGCCGCCGGAATACATATGATTCTCGCCACACAGAGACCATCTGTCAATGTAATAACTGGTGTCATCAAAGCCAATTGTCCGACACGAATAGCTTTTAGGGTAATAAGTAAAATAGATTCAATGACTATTCTTGACAATGCAGGAGCAGATCAACTGATTGGCAAGGGTGATATGCTATACTCAAAAGGAGATGTTCCTCAACGCGTTCAATGTGCTTTTGTTGATACACCAGAAGTTGAAAATATAGTCGAACACATACGCAAACAGCAATCATATCCTGAAGCTTACGAATTACCAGAACCTGACAAAAACGAAGAAGAAGGAAAAAGCAACCAACATCAATTCTCGATAATGAATTGCGACAAATTATTTAACGAGGTTGCTGAATATGTAGTACGCAACCAAAATGGTTCAACATCTAACATACAAAGAAATTTTGATATCGGTTTTAACCGAGCTGGAAGATTGATGGACGATCTTGAGTCAGCAGGCATAGTTGGACCTGCAAGAGGCAGCAAACCTCGTGAGGTGCTCATCAAGAATCTTGAAGATCTCGCAACACTGATACAATCATTACAATAATATAATGTGTAATATGAAAAAGAAAGCGTTATTTTTCATTCTCTTATTGTCACTGAACAATATTGCCTCGGCTCAAACAAAAAAATACGGCAACGACAAAGATGCGGAAGTTGTAGTTCGTACTGTAGTGTCGAATCTATCAAAAAATGCCTATTCATCCCGATTTAATCTCGAATATTTCAATGCATCAGATAGTTCGACAATATCTAAAATAGGCACAGTCGACCTTAAAGGACGACTATTTCGCATAGAAATAGAAGATACAGAGATTAAATTCGATGGCAAGACTCAATGGAATTATGTGGCTTCTGACAACGAAGTTACCATCACTCAACCATCGGAATCAGACCTCAGAGAGTCAAACCCAATGTCGATGATAGAAGCCACTCTGAAATCCAATCGCATAGTCTTTAATGAAAAGAAACAGATAAATGGTTATTACGTCATTTTATGTTATCCAAACTCGCCAAAATCGGTGGAGTATTTTAAAATCACATTATACGTAAATACCAAAACGCTTCTTCCTAAAAAGATTGTTATAAATCAGAGGAATAGTGACAAAATATCAATGTCATTCTTAGACTTAAGAACGACTAAATACGTACCAAAACAATTTGTTTTCAATAAGGCAGAATATCCAAATGTGAATATAAATGACCTCAGGTAAGAAAGTTTTTTAGAATATTAAGTGCGTCAGCAACAGAAAATATTTTGTCAACTATAAGCAGACCATGATTATCTTTTTGCTCGATTTTGCAAATTTTATAATTAAGTTTAGCAAAGTCGAGCATTTTTGTAAAACAGTCACCGCTATACCAATTGCCCTTCATGTCAGGAAGATAGCAACGCATTTTACCAACTTTGAGAATAACTTTTTCAAGACCAAGTTTATTTCCTATCCAACGAAGACGGAGACTATCAAACAACGCATCAGCCTCATCAGGTATAGAACCAAAACGGTCAACAAGTTTTTCAATAAAAATGGATAGCGACTCTTCGCTCTGAATGCTATCCAATTCACGATATAGCACTACCCTTTCAGTTTGAGAACTAACATACCATGCTGGAAACATAAGGCCTAAATCTGTCTCAATCTGGCAGTCGCCACCAATAAGACGAGAAGTATTGATATTGCCCATTTCATCGCCACATTCCGTATGCAACTCAACAAGAGCTTCATTCAAAATCTGCTGATAAGTTTCAAATCCAAGATTTGTGATAAAACCGCTCTGTTCGGCACCAAGTATGTTGCCAGCCCCACGAATATCAAGATCCTGCATAGCTATATTAAAACCAGAGCCAAGTTCTGAAAAAGTTTCAATAGCCTTAAGTCTCAGACGAGCATCCTCGGTCAACAATCGTAGTTCGGGAGTCAAAAGATAGCAATATGCCTTACGATTAGAACGTCCGACACGACCACGAAGTTGATGGAGGTCGCTCAATCCAAACATATGAGCATTATTTATAATCATTGTATTGACATTCGGTATATCAATACCAGATTCAACAACCGATGTTGCCACAAGGACATCATATTCATAGTCGATGAAATCGAGAATAATCTGTTCCAACTCGTCAGTAGGCAACTGTCCATGCGCTATAGCTATCCGGGCAGTAGGGACAATTTGTCTAATCTTTGCCGCTACCATTTCGATGCTCTGCACACGATTGTGTATAAAAAATACTTGACCATTACGGTTAATCTCATTATTAATTGCTTCGCCTATCAATATAGGGTCCCAAAGACTCCATTCCGTAGCAACAGGATAACGATTTGGAGGAGCTGTGTTCAAGACACTAAGGTCACGAGCCCCCATAAGAGAAAATTGCAAAGTTCGTGGTATAGGAGTAGCAGTAAGTGTCAATGTATCGACATTGACTTTCAATTGTTTCAACTTTTCTTTAACAGAGACACCGAATTTCTGTTCTTCATCTATTATCAACAACCCCAAATCCTTAAATTTAACATCCTTCCCAACAATCTTATGTGTACCAATGAGGATATCAATTTTTCCTTCAGCAAGCAATGCTTTGATTTTTTTAACGTCAGCTGGTTTGCGAGCCCGACTCAAATATTCAACTCGAACAGGAAATTCCTTCAAACGCTCACTGAAAGTCTTATAATGCTGAAGTGAAAGCACAGTCGTAGGGACAAGAACAGCAACCTGTTTACCATTTATAGCAGCTTTGAAAGCGGCACGGACTGCAATTTCGGTTTTACCAAAGCCAACATCACCACAAACCAAGCGATCCATTGGACGAGCCGACTCCATATCGCGTTTTACATCAGCCGTAGTTTTAGCTTGGTCTGGAGTATCCTCATATATAAATGAAGCCTCAAGCTCGTGTTGCATATAATCATCTTTAGAAAAACTAAAACCTTGCTCTTCACAACGTTTTGCATATAGACTTATAAGATCACGGGCAATATCCTTAATCTTCTGCTTTGTTTTCTCTTTTAGTGCATACCATGCACCAGAGCCAAGTTTACTCACAGCAGGGGGCTCGCCATCCTTACCCTTGTATTTAGATACTTTATGTAACGCATGTAATGAAACATAAAGCACATCATTATCACGATAGAAAAGTTTAATCGCTTCTCGTCTTTTCCCATGTTCGTCAATAACAACAAGACCGCCAAAACGACCGATTCCATGGTCGGTATGCACTACAAAATCACCTACCTGCAATTCATTAATTTCCTTCAAAGTCATTGCAGCCCTACCAGCACGAGCGATATCACTTCGAAGAGTAAAACGGTGGAAACGGTCAAAAATTTGATGATCAGTAAAACAAACGAAACGCATCTGCTTGTCAATATATCCCTCATGTAGTGTTCTTGAAATAGGAACAAAACGAATTATCGCATCCTCATTCGCAGCCCGTTGTTCAAATATTGAAGCAATACGATCAGTCTGTTTAACAGAATCGGAACAGATAAAAATTTCGAATCCATCGTTAATAAGAGCTTTCAAAGTTTCCTCGACTATGTCAAAATTCTTATGGAACAACGGTTGAGCCTCTTGTTCAAAACACACGATTGGGACATCATTTCCGAATATTTGACTTCTTCGAAGCAAAATATTGCGCCGCATAATGCTTTGATCATCGAAAATAATCGGATTCAACGTAGGATTTTCGCCATTCAAAGCATCCTCATATATATCTTTTATAGAAGAACGGACATGATCGTAATTATTGTAACATATTATTACATCGTTCTTAATATAATCGAATAGAGAAATCAAGTGCTTTTTACTTATAGACTCGCGGGTATTTGGAACTATATCAACACGTTCTTGTTTTTCAACAGAAAGCTGTTTTTCAATGTCAAATGTGCGAATTGATTCGACTTCCGTACCGAAAAAATCAATACGATATGGTTGTTCATTTGCAAAAGAAAATACATCGAAAATACTTCCACGCACTGAGTATTGCCCAGGTTGATAAACAAACTCCACCTCTTCGAAGCCTTGGATATTGAGTTTTTCTGTGAGATCGTCAATTTCTATAGTATCGCCAACATGTATCACTATACGATTAGCAACGAGTTCGGATTCAGACACAGTAAGTTCAGCAAGTCCAGCAGGCGAAGTAAAAATCACATATTCAGAACCCACAGAAAGCAAGTTAAGTGCATCAGTTCGCAAAATCTCAGCAGCCATATCGGTCTCACCGTGTTTTGGGGATTTTTTGAATGAAGAAGGAAGAACTGCTATTTTGTCATGAGGGAACAGAGTAGCGAGGTCGTTATATGCATAAGAAGCCTCTTCAGCATCGTCCATCACAACAAGCATACGAACATGACAAGCGTCTAACAAGGAGGCAAAAAACATACTTCGTCCAGATGCACGCAACCCATCTACACGCAGAACTGGTCCCTTCCCTTTCATCCATTTTTTGAAAGAGTCAATGCCATCGCTTTGTGTAGTCAATTTCAATATTCTCCTCATTTACTTAGGTGCTTTAACGTATAGAACTGCTGCTATTGCGCCAAATATTATATTAGGCAACCACACAGCAAGCATTGTAGGTAGACTCCCATTTACTGCAAACATACTTGAGACAGTGAGAAAAAGAATATAAAGAGCAGACAGAACAATTCCGATACCCAACTGAAGTCCCATACCTCCTTTCACCTTTCGGGAAGAAAGAGAAACTCCAATAAGCATCAAAATAAGCGAAGCCATCGGAATAGAAAAGCGTTTATGATACTCAACTTCGAAAGGCTGGGTGTTGCCCATTCCCCGTTCTGTCTGTTTCTTAATATATCTACGGAGTTGAGCATTTGTCATTTGCGGAGCATATGCTTCGTTGATAAAAAATTCTTGAGGGACAACATCAATCAATGTATCCATATTCATACCAATTGACATCTCCTCAAAGACTCCATCAAAATCACGTTTCACATAATCGCCAATATGCCAAACACTATCTGCAGGAGTCCATTCTATCGTCATCCCTGTAGTACGACTGACAAGTTTCTTGCCATCATATTTCTCAAGTGACACATGTTGACCCCTATTTTTTGAATGTTCAAAACGCTCAATATATAGAATAACACCTGGTTGTATTTCAAGTTGAATATCAAGAGCCACCTCGTTTTTGAAAGCAGTAACATATTTATCCTCAAAATCAAGACGCGTCTCATTTGCAGGAGGAATCACATAGCCACTTAGCAGGAACGATACCAACACGATAATGGTTGAAGCTACGAAATATGGTCTCAAGAAACGATTAAAACTAACACCTCCCGCAAGTATAGCAATTATTTCCGTATTGTTAGCCATCTTTGAGGTAAAGAAAATCACCGCAATGAAAGCAAACATCGGTGTCAGCATATTCGCAAAATATGGAATAAAATTCAAGTAATAATCAAATACAATTTCGTTAAGAGGGGCATGATTATCGAAGAAATAATCAAGTTTCTCAGATATGTCGATAACTACGCAAATACAAAGGATCAAGACGAGAGACAAACCGAATGTCCCAAGATACTTCCAGATAATATACATATCCAGACGTTTAAGTCCTATGTTATTCCAGTTAATTTTCAACGTTTAACTCTTCGTTTGAGATTGTCAACAACCGAACGTTTCCATTCGATGAAATCGCCATTAACAATATGTTGACGAGCGTCACCAACAAGGCGGAGATAGAAAGCAAGATTGTGGAGAGAAGCAAGTTCGAGACCGAGCAGTTCGTCACACATAATGAGATGGTGCAGATAAGCTTTTGTATAGTATCTATCAGCCCAACAATCGCTTGTAGAATCAATAGGAGAAAAGTCGTCAGCCCAAAAAGAATTGCGGATATTGATAGTTCCTTCATAAGTGAAAAGCTGACCATTGCGACCATTACGTGTAGGCATAACACAATCGAACATATCCACACCTCGTTCAATAGCTTCAAGGATATTATCAGGAGTTCCGACACCCATAAGATATCGAGGTTTGTCAACAGGCAATATTGCATTGACGACTTCGATCATTTCGTACATTTTCTCTGTAGGTTCACCGACTGCCAAGCCTCCGATAGCATTTCCATCACGACCAAGGTCAGCGACAAACTTTGCACTTTCGCTACGAAGTTTAGGATATACGCAACCTTGCACTATTGGAAAAAGAGTTTGACTATAGTCATAAAGAGGTTCGGTTTCATCGAAACGTTTCACGCAACGCAAAAGCCAACGCTGAGTACGTTCCATCGAATTTTTAGCATAATCATATTCAGCCGTACCAGGCGTACACTCATCAAATGCCATAATGATGTCAGCCCCTATCTTACGCTGAATGTCCATCACGTTTTCAGGAGTAAAGAGGTGTTTTGAGCCATCAATGTGACTGCGAAACACAGCTCCTTCCTCGGTCAATTTCCGGTTCTCGGCAAGCGAGAACACTTGAAATCCGCCTGAATCGGTCAGAATAGGATGATTCCAGCCATTGAAACGATGCAATCCACCTGCACGCTCAAGTATGTCAAGTCCTGGACGTAAATATAAATGATACGTATTGCCGAGTATTATCTGTGCCTTGACATCATTTTCCAACATACGGACATCAATACCCTTCACCGAACCCACAGTACCAACAGGCATAAAGATTGGAGTAAGGATTTCGCCATGGTCGGTCAAAATCCGACCAGCACGGGCATTCGAAACATTGTCGGTATGTTCTATGCTGAATGTCATATTATTTCTTCTTGGTAGCCAAAGACATAAATACGCCGAGCATCACTCCGAGCAATGCTGCAAACAACACCCTGAACTCAGGAGCAAGCATAAATGTTATGGTATGAGCAGGAATCCAGAAGAAAGGTATAGTCTTCTTGAAAAGGAAATTCCACATCATGTTCCAGTCGAGACCCACCAATCGCTCTCCGAAATGAAGATTCTTGAAATAGCCGATAGCTCTGCCGTTGTTTGACATTATACAGGAATCACTAATCTTATGCAGTGTCATAAAGAATGGCGCGAATATGCAATTCATAAATGCAGATATCATGAAAGCAACCAAAAAGTGATACCATGACGCTGATTGCAGAATGCTCATGCCGAGCATGTCAGCATAAGCAGCACCGTCTGGTTCAATGCCAATCTGCATTAACAATGCAGGAACACCTTTGGAAAATATTGTCATGGCTGCAGTTATCAGCATACCAAGGAAGCCCCAGGTTATTCCACGAGGAATGACACCAAACTCTTTGGTAGGATAGTTACCAGACTTAATACGATAGCCTATCACTTCGCCAGCCGTAGAAAGGATAGCGAACTTAACAAAAGCCATAAAAAACGGATGCTCCTTCGTAGAACTTATAAACCATTCTCCGACAGGACTAAAAACGAAAAACGGCACAATTACCACAATGCAACCGAGTATAAACAACAAATCAGATTTTTTCATATAACATTATAACGGTTTATTCTAAAATAAAATAAAGCGAGAACTCTATGAAACGAATTCCCGCTTTTGAAGAGTAGTACCCAGAGCCGGGGTCGAACCGGCATGGAAGTGAATCCACTGGTGTTTGAGACCAGCGCGTCTACCGATTCCGCCATCTGGGCATAAATCATAATAGAACTACCTCTCATTTTGCGGGTGCAAAGGTACAACTAATTCCCCATTTCACCAAACAAAACAAAATATTTTTTCAAATTATTTTTTGAGCAAGCTCATAATACGGTTTACGTTCAAATAATAATTTTCGAAGAAATTCCTCAATATTCTCAATATCAACCAACAACGGACGAGAAACAGCATCGTTTGAAATTCTTCGCACAAGCTCAGATATTGGGCATTGCAACCAAATAGTCTCGCCATTGGCATTCATAATTTGCATATTGTCATCAAAGCAAGGCGTCCCACCGCCACAAGCAATGACAGTATTTTGCATATTCAATGTAGATAGCAACGCTCGACGTTCAGCCAACCGGAACCCGCATTCCCCTCTCCTTTCGAACAATTTCGGAATACTCATCTTCTCTCTTTCCACGATTAAATCGTCAAGATCGATGAAATTCATTCCATGTTGGATAGCCAACACCTTGCCAAATGTAGATTTTCCGGCAGCAGGCATACCCACTATGTATATATTCATCTCAAGCGATCCATAGATTTCACAAGAGCATCATCTTTGAGCACACCTCGCATACCGAGCCACGTAAGGATAATGCAAATAAGAGGAAAAACTGTAACAATCCCAAAGTGACGATAACATGCCATATCACCTGAAACTATCCACACTTCGAGAGCAAGAAGTATATACCAACCCACCATCAAAATCATATTGAAAATACAAACTTTGACCTGAAGGGTACGATTGCCGAACAGAAATATATTACCGACTGAGAGCAAAGCTATAACTATAGCCATCACAGGCACTTGCCACGTTGTTCCTGTCCAATTCCATGAACCATCAGGAGTGAACCCACGGAAAGAAATCTCGGCAGTTGTTTCTGGGCTATCAATAGGCGCAATAGTCACAAAAGGGAAAAACATCATCGCCACCATTAGAGCGAAAGCAATGAAGAAATAGAGACTTTGAATACGTTGTATCATAATTATTCAAATAGTTTTGAAAAAAAACCTTTTTTCTTTTTAGTCTGACGACTTTGTATTGTTTCAATAGTATTATTATCGTATGCAGCACTTTCGGTATTTCCATAGCGAATTATACGATAAATCTCAGCCCAATCAGGGAGGCCACCAATATTTTTGTCGTCAATGAAATAATCCGCATCTATCTTACGTGGAGCGTCATCAGTCCACTCCTCTTCAGGAAACGAACGATTGACAGCATAAAACTCGACACCACGTTCACGACAATATTGCACAGCCTCGTCAAGTAATGGTCCTGTACGATACGTCCAAAGCACAAGCATATGGCCTTCCGCTTGAAGTCGTTTCAAGACATCAATTGCAAAAGGGATAGGCTTTCCAATTGCAGGATAAGCATGTTCAACGATAGTTCCGTCAAAATCTACAGCTATTAACATATTGACAATTTTATTTTTTTGGTTTACAAAGCACGAGACCTATAGCTTCGATACCCGCAAGCCAGATAAGCGAACGCTCGTGACAGAAATAGAAGAATAAAACACATGCAGTCAATCCAAGACCAATAACTATCAACCTTATTAGTCCAAAACGATTTATTTTAGCTGCTTGCATATCCTCATCTTCGATGAGTTCAGCTTCAGCCTTGACTTTTTTCATTAGGGCGAACGAACCGGGCAGAGTCGCTATTACATAAAGTATAAGGAAATAATATATGTATAGAGCAACATTATCAGTTATTGATACCGAGTCGCCAAACTTATACCCCACCATAGCAGCAACGACAGCCATCAGCATGGCAATATAATAGACAGCCCAGAGTTTTGCTTTGGTAATTTTCATTTTGCTATAATCAAGAAATAATTTTTCTTACCTTTTTGTACAACAAGATATTTATCATTGATAAGATCAGCAGTTGAAAACGTCTGTTCTTGTGCTGTCACTTTGACTTTATTTACAGATACGCCTCCAGCCTGAACCATCTTACGTGCCTCTCCTTTTGATGGGAACACTGCTGTCTTCTCAGCAAGGAGCGAAAGCATAGGAATACCCTGTTCTATTTCAGCACGCGCAATTTCGAAATGAGGAACACCATCGAACACATCAAGAAGAGTCGTCTCGTCAAGTTTTTTCAATGCATCGGCAGTAGCGTTACCGAAAAGTATGCCTGAAGCCTCGACTGCCGCATTATAGTCAGTCTCAGAATGAACCATAATCGTAACATCCTTGGCAAGACGTTTCTGAAGAAGGCGCAGATGAGGGGCAGCACGGTGCTCCTCGATGAGCGACATACACTCCTCCTCCTCAATATTTGTGAATATCTTGATATATTTTTCAGCATCCGCATCCGACACATTCATCCAGAACTGATAGAAACGATAAGGCGAAGTATAACGACGATCAAGCCAAATATTACCACTCTCGGTCTTGCCAAATTTACCGCCATCGGCCTTGGTAATAAGCGGACAGGTAAGGGCAAACGCATCGCCACCACCCATACGGCGAATAAGTTCGGTACCAGTAGTTATATTACCCCATTGGTCAGAACCACCCATCTGGAGTTTACAGTTTTTATTCCGATTGAGATATACATAATCATATCCCTGAAGCAACTGATATGTGAATTCGGTGAATGACATTCCAGCATTGAACTCGCCATTAAAACGTTTCTTGACTGAATCCTTTGCCATCATATAGTTTACTGTAATGAGTTTACCGACATTTCGTGCAAAATCAAGAAATGTAAAATCCTTCATCCAGTCATAATTATTTACAAGTTCGGCAGCATTTGGAGCATCAGAATTGAAATCGAGGAACCTTCCAAGTTGTGATTTTATGCACTCTTGGTTATGGCGAAGGGTCGCCTCATCAAGAAGGTTGCGTTCAGCCGATTTACCTGAAGGGTCGCCAATCATACCTGTTGCACCACCTACAAGTGCAATAGGCTTATGTCCGCAACGCTGGAAATGGCGAAGCATCATAATACCACAAAGATGACCGATATGCAACGAATCAGCAGTAGGATCAATGCCCACGTATGCAGTTGTAATCTCTTTTTTCAGTTGTTCTTCCGTGCCAGGCATCATATCCTGAATCATACCACGCCAACGAAGCTCAGCAATAAAATCTTTCATAAAATTACGTTTTACAATTTGGGTGCAAAGGTAGCATTTTATTTTGGAATAAGAAAGAGAAAGAGAGATTTTTTATTTGGTTATTTGGCAAATTAAAAAAAAAGCCGTAACTTTGCAGTCAAAATAGGACTTATACAATGAACAACAAGTTACAAAATGCAATAGACGCATTTGCCTCGTTGCCAGGAATTGGCGGCAAGACAGCTTTCAAAATGGTTCTTCATTTGCTCCGCCAAGGACATGATCATACGGAAAGATTCATCAACGCATTGAAAGAGATGAATGACGGTATAACCTACTGCAACGTCTGTCATAACATTTCAGACGATGCAGTATGCGAAATATGTGCCAATCCATCGCGTGACCATGGAACAATTTGTGTTGTGGAAACGATAAAGGAACAAATGCTCATTGAGCAGACAGGAGGATTTCAAGGAGTATATCACGTCCTCGGAGGATTGATTTCGCCAATGGCTGGAATTTCGCCCTCAAACCTACAAATAGAAAGTTTAATAAAACGAGTAGCTGACGACGAAAACAACATAAAAGAGGTCATCCTTGCATTAGCTCCTAACGTTGAAGGAGAAACAACAGCGTTCTACCTATTTAGAAAATTAGCAGAATACAAGGTAAAAATCACTACTCTTGCTCAAGGCATTGCGGTAGGCGACGAATTAGAGTATGCAGATGAAGTCACATTAACGAGAGCATTAGAGAACAGAAGAATATATAGAGGATAAAAGTGATGCTCTTTTTCAGAGCATCACTTAACCGTTTTCAGCTTTTCCAATGCCTTACCGAAAGTCTTACGCATGACATATCCGAATGGGAATGTCTGACCCTCGAACTTCTTGCGACTTGTGAGGCTGGCAAACTTAGCCTTAGCGTATTCGATGTCACCATATGACATAATGAGTTGGTCGTCCTTGTAGAGATAGAGCAACACAACCGAACCGTCAGCTTGATTGACTTCGATGAAATCCTTCACTTGAGCATTGTTGCACCAAGTGTCGAGCTGTTCGAGACTTGTCATTGCCGACTCTTTAGTGTCGCCAAGGAACAATTCAAAACCCTCTCTCGTTTCAAAATCGTTGCATTTCAACACATACTGCTCAGCCTTATTCAGACAGACTTCGCAAAAAGGATCTTTAAAGAAACTTGTAATCTTAATCCCAGAACCTTGATTACCAAAGTTCAACTGACCGAATGCGGCAACGCTTGCCATACACAATGCCATTGCCATCAAAAATTTTTTCATACTTATATTAACTTTTTCCTGTTATTATTTTCTTTATCTCTGACAGTTTGTTTAGAGCTTCGAGCGGTGTAAGATTATTGATTTCGGCATTCAGTATCTCGTCACGCACAGCCTTCAAAGTCGGGTCATCTAATTGGAATAGGCTCAATTGTATCCCCTCGCGTTGCGAGAAATTCACTTTATTTCCATCGCCCTTTTTCTCAAAATTCTCAAGCAATTCATCGGCACGTTTAATGACAGACTTCGGCATTCCCGCAATTTTAGCCACATGAATTCCGAAACTATGCTGACTACCTCCTCTTTCAAGTTTCCTTAAAAAAATAACTTTCTTATCAACCTCACAAACACTTACGTTCCAGTTTTTGATTCTTTGGAATCTTTCTTCCATTTCGTTCAGTTCATGGTAGTGCGTTGCGAATAGTGTCTTTGCCCGTTTGCCTTTTGTCTCGTGTATATGCTCGACAATAGCCCATGCAATGGAAATGCCGTCATAAGTACTCGTACCTCGTCCCAACTCATCAAAAAGCACCAAACTTCGATCTGTCATATTATTTAATATTGTAGCAGCCTCGTTCATCTCGACCATAAATGTACTGTCTCCAACACTGAGATTATCACTTGCCCCTACTCGTGTGAATATCTTATCTACAACACCGATACGAGCACTGACCGCAGGTACATAGCACCCGAGTTGCGCCATCAGAACTATCAACGCTGTCTGCCTCAACAGAGCACTCTTTCCTGCCATATTAGGACCAGTGATTATCATTATTTGCTGTTTGTCGGAATCAAGTTGTACTGAATTTGGCACATAATGTTCGTCAACGCTCATCAACCTCTCAATTACAGGATGTCGTCCTTCGTCTATCATTATCACATCACCGCCATCAACAACGGGTTGGTTATAACCGTATTTAGCACTAATTTCAGCAAAACCTGTCAAGCAATCCAATTCAGCCACTTTCACACAATTTGTCTGTATAGCATCTAAATATCCAACCACAGTCGCTGTAAGCTCCTGGAATATCTTCTCCTCCATCTCGCCTATACGCTCTTGCGCCGTCAATATCTTGCTCTCATACTCCTTCAGTTCTTCGGTGATATATCTCTCGGCATTAGCCAATGTCTGCTTCCTTATCCAAGTTTCCGGCACTTTGTCTTTATGTGTATTCCTCACCTCTAAATAATAACCAAACACATTATTATAGCCTACCTTAAGACTACTAATACCAGTAGCCTCTATCTCACGTTGCTGAAGTTTCAGCAAATAATCCTTCCCATTATAGACTATGTCTCGCAGTTCATCGAGAGTAGCATCTACACCAGAATTTATATAACCACCCTTCATGAGCGAACCGCAATCCGGTGTCAATGTTTTCTCTATTTGATTAGCAAGCACATCGCATCCATTCAGTGCATCACCCATTAGGCGCAAAGCATCGCACTCTTCAGTCGTCAACAACGTCTTCCTTATCTCGCCAACAGCCCTCAATCCATTTCCAAGTTGCCAAAGATCCCGCGGCACCACTCTACCCACTCCGACCTTGCTGGCTATTCGCTCCATATCGCCTATCTTGACCAACTCATAATCAATCGTCTCAGCCATTTCCCGATCCTTGAACATATAGGTCACCACCTGTTGCCGCTGCAAAATTTCATCTACATTTTTCAAAGGAAAACTTATCCAACGCCTAAGCATTCTCCCCCCCATTGGCGTATGCGTCCCATCAATCACCTGCGAAAGACTCTTACCTCCCATTCCCATTGGTTGCAACAATTCCAAATTTCTCACAGTAAATCCATCCATCCAAACAAATCTTTCATCGTCTATCCTGCTGAGCGACCTAATATGCTTGGTGCATGAATGTTTAGTTTGGTCAAGATAATACATTATTGCGCCCGCTGCAACCAATCCCCGCTTCTGTTTCTCAACCCCGAAACCCTTCATCGTCTTGACCTCGAAATGTTCCTTCAACCTCTTCTCGGCATTTTCTATTGTATAAATCCACTCGCTCATCTGTTGCAATCTCCAGCGTCCTCCCACAACACCAACGATATCATTTTTACTCCCTTCCTTATACAACACCTCTTTAGGTTGAAAAGCACTCATCTGCTTATCGACATATTCAGCTGTTCCTTCTGTCGCAAGGAACTCACCCGTTGTAATATCCAATAGACTGAGTCCAACGATATTTCCATCAACATATACCGAAGCCAAGAAATTATTCTCCTTGACCTCCAATGTATTGTCACTGATGCTCACACCTGGCGTAACCAATTCTATTACATCCCTCTCAACCAATCCCTTAGCCTTCTTTGGATCCTCCAACTGCTCGCAGATGGCTACCCTATAACCGCTTCTTACCAATTTTGGCAGATAGGTATCCAAGGCATGGAATGGGAAACCAGCGAGTTCGACAAACTGCGCAGAACCATTAGCTCGTCTCGTCAACGTGATACCTAAAATTTTGCTCGCTTTTATGGCATCTTCTGCAAATGTTTCATAAAAATCGCCAACTCTAAATAGCAATATCGCATCAGGATATTTTCCTTTAACATCGTAATACTGCTTCATCAATGGAGTCTCTACTACTGCCATAATCTTCAAATTATATTGCTCAATTACTCAATTCCTTAATTATTCTATATGCTCTGTATATCCCGAGTTCCCCTGCCCTGCTCATATCGGATATAGCCTTCTCAATTTTTCCCATCAGCATGTATGTCAATCCACGATTGAAATACGCCTCACCCATTTCTGGTTCGAGATTCAGAGCCTTGTTATAACAATTGACAGCTGATACATAATCTTTCTGCATCGACATCATGTTTCCTTTGTTATACCAAACAAATCCTGCATTTGGCATCAACTCCGTAGCTTTTTCGATATCTCGCAGTATCATCTCCCACTCCTTTGCCAATATAGCCTGCTTACCATTATCATCATCCAAAACATTCATAGCTGACTCCCAAAGTCTATACCTCACGCACGACCTCATGAAATATACCATACCTTCATCCACACCATATAATATAGCTTTTGCAAAATCCTCAATAGCGTTATCAAAATCTTGTAACTCAACATAATCCAAGCCTCTTGCCACATAATATACGCCATAATACGGATGTGCAGCTATCTGCCTTGACAACCCCTCTGTCTCTGAAAAATAGTAATCACTCATATTTCCACTGAGAGGCGATTCTTTATTGGTCATATACAATCCTTTCCCCTTAAGGTATTTTTTTACGAATTCCTGCAATTCTATAGGATTATAATCGCCACCTAAAAGATTTCCCTTATCATTGTTTCTATAATACGACACCTCAAAATTCCTCTCGTTGCTCAAATCTGTCTTTTGGTTCTGCACTAATCCCCTGACTCCACTCTCGCTTGCTGACTCGCTTTGGCTGCTCACAAACAGATTTGCGACACTCTCTACCACCGATTCTCCTTTATCCACCTTAGCTACAGTTGATAGGTTATCCTGCTTCTTGCCTTTTTTATGATCTTCCATAAGCTCGAATGCTCTTTCGCGGTCAAGATAAGCCTTCTTCTTTTCTCTGCGTTTATCATACATCTCTGCTCTTGCATAATATGCAGGAACAAATGAGGGATGTTTGTCAATTATCTTGCTGAAATCTGCTATAGCATCATTTATATTACCAAGCAATGCGTTTACTGTTCCTCTTTCATAGACTGCCTCATCAAGGTCAGGGTTTAATTTAACAATTTTGTTTAGGTCCTCCAAAGCATTATTGTAATCGCCGAGGTCATTTCTGAGCAATGCTCTATTAAATAATGCTGAAAGATTATTTCCATCTTTTTCCACAGCCTTATCATAATCAGCCATGGCATCTCTGAATTTTTTCTTCTGACAATTGATAATACCACGATTTATATATGTCCCAACATTTCTTGTCCTGAGTGCTATTGCCTTGTTGCAATCTTCAAATGCCGAATCTATCTCATTCATAAACAAATACACCACTGCCCTCGCTCCATAAATTTCAGCATTTCTCTTTTCTTTGCTGACGAGGTCATTCACATATGCCAACGCACCCAACGTATCGCCGGATTGCAACATCAGACTCATTCGCTCAAGTTTCAATTCTGTCCAATCGGGTGATTGCCTTATCATTCTGTCAAGTATAATTGCCGCACTATCATACCGCTCTGTCTCTTCATATATATTTACAAGGTTTATTCTATACGTCACATTGTCTGGACTATACTGCAATGCGGTGTGTAAATCTCGCTCCGCTTTCTCCCACTCTTTATTCCTGCACGCAATAAAAGCTCGTGCATAATATGCCATAGGTATAAACGGATTGCGCTGTATGACACTATCCAAATCGCCTTTTGCTCCGCTGTAATCCTCAAGTTCTATCTTGGCTATCGCTCTATAGAAATATGGTTCTGCCAGTTTAGGTTTCACCTGAATCACTTTGCTGAAATACTGGATGCTAAGCACATAGTCCTGAAAATAGAGGGCATTTCGTCCTACACTCATCAGCCGGTCAGTGTTCAGTTGACCTAAACATGTTCCCGATATTAGGACCATTATCATCACAACTATATGTCTCATCCAGAGTTTCATCTATCAAATTCTCCGTCCAAGAAATTCCATTACCCACTCTCTGTTATTTTCGGTTGGCACCAATGGAAGTCGCAAAACATTCTCTATCATACCCATACACGACAATACACTTTTCACTCCAGCTGGATTGCCATCTGCGAAGAGCACTTCTATCATTTTCACGAACTCATAATGTATTTCTCTTGCCCCACTGAGGTCGCCATGCAATGCCAGTCTGACCATTCTGCCGAACTCCTTAGGAAACGCATTGCCGACCACCGAAATCACACCTACTGCACCAAGGGCTATCAATGGAAAAGTGATTCCGTCATCACCAGATATCACCATGAAATCCTGACGCTTATTCTTGATAATCTCGTCTATCTGTCTGAAGTTTCCCGAAGCCTCCTTAATAGCTACTATATTAGTGAAATCGTGCGACAATTTTATTGTTGTCTCTGCCGAAATATTCGTGCCTGTCCTGCCTGGTACATTGTACAAGATTATTGGCATGTCCGTTGATTCAGTGATTGCCTTGTAATGCTGATATATTCCAGCCTGCGATGGTTTATTGTAATACGGCACAACACTTAGCACTGCATCTATACCTTCGAAATCTGTTTTCTTTATTTGATCTACAACACCCATAGTATTATTTCCGCCAATGCCGAGCACTATCGGTTTACGACCATTGTTTATCTCCAACACAGTATCGGTTATGCGCTTTTTTTCGTCGTCGGTCAATGTTGGCGTTTCGCCTGTTGTCCCACAGACCACGAAATAATCGACTCCCCCATCTATCTGAAACTCGATTAAACGTTTCAAGGCTTCGTAATCTACAGAATAGTCCTGTTTGAATGGAGTCACCAATGCAACTCCCATTCCCATTAGTTTGTTGTTAAATATCATAAATTACAACTTTTTTATCATTTTCAAATATCTAACTATCTGATCAGCCAACTCTTTCCTTTCGTTATACTCCTCTCTCGCAGCTATACCCTCCTCGCTGTCGTCAAATTCCGGCATCTTCATCTCTATCTGGAAATCGTAAATTCCTTTCATCAATTCGGTTTTTTTCCCACATCTCATCTTTGCATTAACCCCAATGAGTAAATAGACAAGGGGTCTTATAGTTGCCATCGTAAGATCCAAGACTATATCAAACTCGTCTTCCTCCAGCATTCTCAGAGCTGCTATGCTCGTTGTCCTGCCCCAGAAATCGACACTCTTTTGGTCTATGACCACAAAATTGTCGAGCGATGACTGTTCTGTCTCTTTTTTATCTGTATATTGACATGTCGAAACCTTTTTACCTTCTCTCCTCCAACTGTCAATCATCTCCTTTATATCGTAATTCTGCTCCAAATAGTCACTCTCAAAAAATACGAGTATGCTTGTCGCATCTTCCCATGGCACATACTCAGATGTCGAACAATAATTGTTCAACTGCCTTTTCATCCTTATGTCCCGGAAGTAATCCAATAAATTCATTTTCATCAATTATTTTTATTCCTAATGTTT
Source organism: Paludibacteraceae bacterium (assembly GCA_024399535.1). GTDB lineage: Bacteria > Bacteroidota > Bacteroidia > Bacteroidales > Paludibacteraceae > Aphodosoma. The sequence goes on along the minus strand of JAKSNU010000013.1, from coordinate 9,940 downwards.
CTGCCTTTTCTCTCTTGGCAGGCCCCATGTCGCTACCTGCCAATATCATTGAAGTCTTTGCACTGACACTGCTTCCGACCTTTCCTCCGTGCGCCTCAATCATCGCTTTGTATTCGTCTCGACTATGCAAAGCGAATTTTCCGCTTACGACAATTGTCTTCCCAGCCAACGCATCTGACGATTTTTCAGCCTCTTCGTCCATCTCCATTTTCAAGCCATAATCTCTCAGGAATTCTATAGTACGAATATTGTCACTCTCTTTCATGAACGACACTACATTCAACGCTATTTTCTCGCCTATATCATTTGTCTGAACCATCTCTTCTACCGTAGCTATTTTCAACGCATTCATACTGTGGAAAGCTTTTGCGAGCTTTTTTGCCACTACTTCTCCGACCATTCTTATCCCCAAAGCATAAAGCACACGCTCAAACCCAATCTCCCTTGACTTTCTCAACTCTTCGAGCACCGACCGCGCACTTTTGTCAGCAAATCCCTCGACACTGCGCAGGTCGTCGTATGTAAGTTTATACAAGTCTGCCACTCCTCTCACCAACCCCTTCTCATACAAAGCTATCACTGTCTCGGTACCTATTCCCTCAATGTTCATTGCCTTTCGTGATACGAAATGTTCTATTTTGCCACATATCTGGGGTGCACACCCATTTTCATTAGGGCAATACCATGCCGCCTCTTCTTCATTCCTTACAAGTTCAGACCCACAAACAGGACATTGCTGGATGAATTGTACTGCTTTTGCCCCTTCATTCCGTCTGCTCTTCTCGACAGCAGTGATTTTCGGTATGATTTCTCCCCCTTTTTCCACGTAAACCATATCGTCTTCGTGCAAGTCAAGACTCTTCATGAAGTCCTCGTTGTGCAGCGTTGCCCGCCTGACTTGCGTTCCTGACAATTGTACTGCTTCGAGATTTGCCACCGGCGTAACTACTCCAGTCCTGCCCACTTGGTATGTCACTTCAATAAGTCTTGTCAACGCACTCTCTGGTTGGAATTTATATGCTATTGCCCACCGTGGAGACTTTGCTGTCATTCCGAGTTCTTCTTGCTCAGCGAAACTATTCACCTTTATTACAATTCCATCAGTTGCCACTGGCATATTTTTTCTTTCCGTGTCCCAATGATGTATATATTCCATCACTTCGTCAATATTTCGGCACAACTTCATATCCCTGCTCACATTGACTCCCCATTCACGACTTTTCTCCATCATCTCGTAATGTCCGTCCAAAGGCAAATCTTCGCCAAGTGTGTAATATATATACGTTGTCAATTCTCGTCGCGCTACTTCTTTGACGTTAAGGGTCTTGAGTGTTCCAGAGGCAGCATTTCTCGGATTAGCAAATAGTTGTTCTTCTTGTTCTGCACGCTCTTTATTCAACCGCTCAAAACTCGTCCAAGGCATCAAAACCTCCCCTCTGAATTCAACTTTCTCAGGATAGTCGCCAATGAGTCTCATAGGCACGTTTCTAATAGTCCGTATATTCTCTGTCACATCATCACCTTTTTTTCCATCGCCTCTTGTGACTGCCTTTGTCAATTTTCCGTTCTCGTATATAATTGAGATACTACTGCCATCAAATTTCAATTCACAGACCACGTCAAAATCCCGTCCAATAGACTTTCTTGTTCTTTCATACCATTCCCTCACCTCACCCTCAGAATATGTGTTCCCGAGCGACAACATTGGTCTCTCGTGTTCTATCTGCTTGAATTCTGACATTGTCTGCACAGCAATGTCGCTACCCACACGCTTTGTTGGACTCTCTGGATCCTCCATCTCTGGGTGCTTATACTCCAAAGCCTCCAAGCGTTTCATCTCCATATCAAACTCTTTGTCGGATATGCTCGGCATACTCAACACATAATACTCATACTCCCACCTTCTCAACTTTTCTCTGAGCTCCAGTATTTCTCTCCTTTCGTCCATATTTATATTCTCAAGCCGCAAAGTTACTATTTATTTCCTTCTCAGCAAAATGTTTCCCCAAAAACTTATTCACAAACCTGGTGTTTCTTCCATAAACCGAAGATTTCCTTGATAGACCAAAATAATGTGAATGCCAATATACATAATACTGTCTGACCTATGACGTTTTCCACAAAAAACGACCAAATCAAACATCCCAGACCTGCCACAAGATATGCCCACCATATCTTTAGACCACAGTATTTCTCGGAATTTATTACTATTGGATGAAAAACTCCTATAATCACAAAAGTAATCAATCCTACAACCAAACCAATCAAGTTGTTATCTTCCAAAAATTCCATATTATAAATAAAATTTATCAGTTAATTTCTGATACCATTCACTTCTCACTCCACGCTCCTCTTCCACATATTCACTCTCTTCAATACATTCCCCTTTTTCCAATCCGAATTCGAGCAATGTTCGCCTTATTTTTCCGTCTCTCGTACCGCTTATTCTTGCTCTTCTCCTTAAATTCATCTTCTCAGCAGCTTGTATAGCCTCATTTTCCCTATCGTATGGAAATATCATTGCAAATACTCCATCTTCCTTCAGGTGCTGCCTTACAAACTTGAAAAGTTCCGCCACATCAAAATTCTCACCATGTCTTGCTATCAATCGTCCATTTTCCGGACATTTCAATGAATCTTTGAAATATGGAGGATTACATACTATTATGTCGTATTTTTCCTTACCACCATATTCTTCAAATCTTCCTTCGGATATCTCTATCCTTCCATCGAATATTGACCTTGCCACGTTTCCTATCGACTCTTCAACTGCTTCATGCTCTACCTCAATTCCAAGAACATAAGCTTTTTGAAATCTCTCAGCCATCATCATTGCGATTAGTCCAGTTCCGCTTCCAATATCCATTATTTGCATCTCTCTATTAATCGCTTTTTTGCCTGCTGCCCAAGCTCCAAGCAAGACTCCGTCGGTACCTACTTTCATAGCCGAACGTTCCTGTCTAATTTCGAAGGTCTTGAACCTGAACGTGTTTTCTCTCATTTCACCTCTTTCAACTTATATCCTTTCTTTCTCAATAGTTCCACCACCCCACCAGGTCCATACAGATGCAATGCTCCTACTACAACGAAACAACTTCCCTCCTTCATCATTGCCGGCAATTTCTCAGTCCACGCTGCGTTTCTTAAATCCACCTTTTCTGTCCACTCCGCCTGAGTCATCTCTTTCATCGACATCTTTGCCAATCCGTACAAATCGCCTTGTCTGTACAAATTTATGACTGAATCCAGTCCTTCTCTGAGCACATCTTTGCCTGCCTTGCATTTCTCATACAGACTCTTTGCCTGAATCTCTTCGTTGCCAAGTCCTATCAGCAATCTCATCTGTTGCTCCACGCTCTCCAAACCCATAACTTTTTTTCCATCCAATGCCGCCACATTCTGGAAATAAGAATCCATCCCCACCTCGTCCGTCTCTTTCGGATATAGTTTCTCAATCACAGCCTCTGTCCACATATTTTCGACCAATGCTGGTCGCATGATATCAACCATCTCAATTCCGAATCCCATATCTGCCTTCATCACCGAATCAAGCAATCCATACTCTTTCAGTGTCAACATCTCAGATATTCGCTTCTCGCCTCTCATATATTTCATCGTGGCAGCCACCACCTCCGACTCGTCAATTAATATCTCGCCAACCACAATGTCGCAACTGTTGTACCATTTGAATGCTTGAGTTCCGCCCAATGCCTTTGCCGTTAATATATGGTTTGACCCTATGATGTAAGATTTTTTCTTAAGCCCCTGTCCTGAAACTTCGTATAGCACCTGCCCATAACTCATCGCCACCATCATCAGTCCAATAACTATCATTACCACCTTTCTCATGACTATCTCCTTTTCTTGAAAAACTCTTTCATCAGCAAAGCAGACTCTTCAGCCATAACACCGCCTATCACTTCGGTTTTCGGGTGCAACACCTTCTCCGAGAAATGTCTATATCCCATTTTCTCATCGTCCGCACCATATACCACTCTACCTATCTGGCTCCAGCGCAAGGCTCCAGCACACATCACGCATGGTTCAACAGTCACATATATTGAGCAATCAGGCAAATACTTGGCGCCCAACGAATTCATTGCTGCTGTCAATGCCAACATCTCTGCATGTGCCGTAACATCCTTGAGCCTCTCTGTTTCATTGTGTGCCCTTGCAATCACACGTCCGCCAGCCACCACTACAGCCCCAATCGGTATCTCTCCCTCCTCGGCTGCCTCTTTTGCCTCGCAGAGTGCCATTTTCATGTAGAACGTATCGTCCATCACAATGTCATAGCTAACATATCGGCAAACCGTTCAACGCCCTCTTCGAGTTTATTGCCAATCATTGGTTTCAACATAAACGGAATATCAGCCTTTATAGTGACTTTCATTCTTGTATCCATCTCTGATACCCCAACGAATTGCACCCAAAGGTTTGCATTCACCGGTATGCCCATAAATCCGAATTTCACCATTTTCGGTGCTTCTCTATCTACTATCTTCATCTCTACTCTCCCCACCATGTCAGCATTGAACGAAATGCAATCTGCCTCAAATTTCACGTCTTTCACCTTATCCATCATCTCTTTAGGTACATTCTGCAAATATTTCTCTACATTTCTCAAATCTGTCAATTCCTCATATACTGTCGCCTGACTTTTGAGGATTCTCTTCTGTTTACTTTCGTAAGTTTCCATATTATATTGATTTTTTTCTAACTTTTCTTCACCGCACCAAAAATTTTCACTACCTTTGCACCCGCTATGAACGAATCATTCATCTCTTATATTTGGTTCAATCGTCTGTATTTTCCCACTCAGCAGACACTGCTTGGCGAGATAGTCGAGGTCGTCTCTCCTGGCATTCCGAACCTCAATTCCGGTCCCGACGCTTTCAATGCGAAATTGCGTATTGACGGACGTCTTTGGGCTGGCAATGTCGAATTTCATGTACGTGCTTCCGATTGGCACCGCCACCACCACGACTCTGACCCAGCCTACCAAAACATCATTCTCCACGTGGTTCTCGAAGCTGACGAACAACTTTTCTCTGATGCCGATACTCCAATACCCACTATTGTTCTCAACTACCCTTCGTTCATCCGTTCCAACTACGACAATCTGCTCACCACCCCATTTGGCTGTTGTTCGCGCCTCGCTGAAATCAGCGATATCAATGTCACGTCTTGGCTCGAACATCTGCTTGTCGAACGTCTCGAACTTCGGGCTGACAATATTGATTATATACTCAATGCCACCGTCAACGATTGGGACGAGGCTCTCTATGTTCTCTATGCCCGTTCTCTCGGCAGTTCTGTCAATTCTGACGCTATGCAGCAATTAGCTCTATCGACTCCTCTACGCTTTCTCCGCCATTATACCGACCGTCCTGACAATCTTCGCGCCATGCTCCTCGGTCAAGCAGGACTCATCTGCCGTCTTCCCGACACATTCGACCATCAGCTTCTTGAACGTGAATACGCTTTTCTGCGCAATAAATATTCACTGACTGCCCCCGATGCAGAATTCAAGTTCTGTCGTATGCGTCCTGCGGCATTCCCTACTGCACGCATAGTTGCCCTTGCTGATTCTGTTCCCGACCTCCCTTCCGTTCCCGACCTTATCGACAATCTTGACCATCTTTCCTCATACACTCCTCTCTCGCTTATCAACTGTTTCCTGCCACTTCTTTTCCATTATGCCACCATCCATAATCTGCCTGCCGTCCAAGACCGCATAATTGATCTTTTTCATACTCTGCCTGCCGAACGTAACCACATCACTCGCCATTTCTCAAAATATGGCATTAAGGCTTCATCTGCTGCTGAGTCACAGGCACTTATTCATCTTCACAAGACACGCTGTCTCTCTCACGATTGCCTACGTTGCCGTTTTGCGCACCTGCTTTTATCTAAAGACCAAAGTCCTCGTTAGGTTTCACTGCCACCTTTACGATTAGTTTCTTGTGTCTCTGCCCGCAATCTATCATCGGTGCATGTGCGTCTTCAGGGAAAAATATTATAAATTCCCCTTTCTCCACATCTACAACCTCATTCACCCTATCAGCGTAAAAAAAGTAATCCTTCGCCTCGTCGAAATTGGTAGGTTCTTTCATCTCGTCTACCGGTGCAAAACCCATCTTCTCAGAACCGCTTATTGGCACCTGTATGTCGATATATCTCTTGTGCGACTCAAAATTCGCCTCCTCTTTGCTCTTTCCGCAGATAGTATCCACATTGATATATACATAATCCCCATCAAGTTCTATCCTTCCATCTTCCAATGCCTCCATATTTAGGGACTGCAAGATCTCCATAACCATCTTGAAATTCTTGTGCAGGCAGTCATATTTATGCCCGTTTTCCAATTTATCCTTTATCATGTTCTTGAATTTTTACATCCATTGCAACCATTGCACCCTCTCCGTTTCCTAACGGCACATACGGCTCTCTTGACAGCCGACCACAAAGCCACGACAACAATCAACCCTACAATTACCTCCTGCCATATCCCCATCCTCATGCTCTGATATGTCACAAACGACACTATCCAGGCGAGTACTATCGTATATACACAGGCAAACAGAGCCCATAGCCAATTTCCAGTTTCCACTCTTATGCTACCCAACGTTCCTATGCACGGTATATATATCAGCACGAACAGCATGAAGCTCAACGCCACCATCATATCCCAATCGCCCGAAGCCTGTATCCTCTCGCCGAGCGGTTCATCGCCTTCATACAATATCCCCATTGTGCTGACCACAATCTCCTTTGCCGTCACACCAGTTATCAATGCCACACTGGTTTTCCAATCGAAGCCCAATGGTTGCACAGCAGGTTGTACGAATTTGCCTATCTGCGCCAAATACGACCCTTCGAGTTGCTCTTTGCCATTCATTCCTTCATCAGCTCTTGGGAAATAACTCAATGCCCATATCAAAATTGACCCTACGAGTATCGTAGTACCAATTTTCTTCAGATATTGCTCACATTTATCCCATGTGTCGCGCATAAGCATCCTGAAAGTAGGGAATCTATATGGCGGAAGTTCCATAACGAACGGCACCTCCTCTTTCGAGAAAAGCACTTTCTTGAATAGCTTAGCCATCAAACCAGCCAACAGCACTCCAACCACATACATTGCAAACATCACCGTTCCTGCATAGTGCGATGGAAAGAATGTCCCTGCCATCAGCAGAAATATTGGCAAACGGGCGGAACATGCCATAAGCGGAATTATCAGTATAGTCACCATTCGCGCATTTCTGTTCTCAATGGTTCGCGTTGCCATGATTGCAGGTACATTACACCCAAATCCCATAATGAGTGGTATGAACGAGCGTCCATGCAACCCCACCTTGTGCATGATTTTGTCCATAATGAACGCAGCCCTCGCCATATACCCAGATGCCTCCATGAGGTTAATGAAGAAATAGAGTATCAGTATGTTTGGCAAGAACACAAGCACACCGCCCACACCGCGTATGATTCCGTCGCACACAAGGTCTTCCAGTATTCCGTCAGGCATCAGCGAATGTATTCCAATTGCAATCCATGCCAATCCCTTTTCAATCCATTCCATAGGATAGCTGCCGAGGACGAATGTTGCCTGAAACATCAGATACAGAGCCCCAAAAAAGAGCGGATACCCCCATATTTTGCTCGTAACCACCGCATCTATCTTCTCGGTCATAGTCTTTCCGCCATGCCGTTCCTTCTCCTTGTAAGTCTCCTTCAATGCTCCTGATATGAAACCATACTTCACATCCTGAAGCACATTCTCAGGTGTGTCCTTAAACTCAGCCTTGATTGCCTCTCTGCACTCATCGACCACCTCTTTGTACGGACTCTTCGCCCTCTCCTCGACATACTGTTCCACCTCATCATCGCCCGAAATCATTCTGATGGCCATATATCTCGCCGTATAATCCTCAAAAGTCACCCCAGCCGAGGCAAGTGCACTCTTCACCCTGTTTATCTGTCCCTCAATCTCTGCGCCATAATTTATATGCACGTGCCTTACGGTCTCTTCCTCGTCTTCATATACCTTCAAAATAGTGTCGAACAACTCATGAATTCCCTTCATATGTGTCGAGACAGTCGGAATAATTGGTACACCTATCATCTCGCCGAGCGACTTATAGTCAAACTTATCACCCTTTGCCTCAAGCTCATCATACATATTCAGCGCCACAACCATCCTTACGTTCATATCCAGCAGCTGAGTCGTAAGGAACATATTACGCTCTATGTTACCCGCATCCACCACATTTATTATCACGTCAGGCCGTTCATTGACTATCTGTGCCCGCACATACTTCTCCTCAGGACTGTATGCTGACAACGAGTATGTACCTGGCAAATCAACGAGTTTTATCTTATATCCCTTGTAGTCAAATTCAGTCTCCTTGGCATCAACGGTCACACCAGAGTAATTGCCCACCCTCTCGCGCATTCCCGAAATCACATTGAACAGCGAAGTTTTGCCGGCATTCGGATTACCCACCAATGCTATAGTAATCTCCTTGTGTCTCTTCAATGCCTCACGACGAACCTCCTCCGAGATTACCAATTCTTTCTGTTCCACATCAGCAGTCGTATTGTTCGTAGCCTCCATCACGCTGACGACTGTAATCTTCTCAGCCTCAGTAGCGCGAAGGCTCACCTTATAACCCATCACACCATACTCAGTAGGGTCGCCGAGCGGTGCACGACCGAGCACCTCTACCTCCTTCCCCTTCACGAATCCCATCTCCACAATCCGCCTTCTGAAACCTCCATGTCCAGCCACTTTGGCTATTACCGCCCTACCTCCTACTTCTATATCTGATAGCTTCATATTCCTTAATTATTATACCCAATCCCCCCAATATATATCCGACCGCAAATTTACAACCTTTCCACGAATTATCCAACTTTTTTTCAATCAAAAATTTCCACTTCTCTATCCTGCTAATTTTCAGGTATGTTCCATAAAATAGTCTGAAATGATTTTGTGGAATATTTTTAGCATAATATTATCCTGATTCCTTTGTCTATTCATTTTTTTGTATTACCTTTGCAGCAAAATTTCGAGATAGTTATGATTACGTTCCGACATGCCACGACATCCGACCTTCCCGTCCTACAACAGCTCTACCATGCGGCACGTCTGCGTATGATTGAAACTGGCAATCCCCGTCAATGGACCGATGGGTATCCCCAACCTGAACTTCTTGCCGAGGATATAAACGAAGGTCGCAGTTTCGTCATGCTCGACGACGACAATGCCATCATGGCAGCTTTTGTCCTACTGGTAGGTCCTGACCCAAACTATAATCAAATTGATGGGGCATGGCTCAACGATGAACCATATGCCACGATACATCGTCTTGCAAGTCGCTCTGACTGCCACGGAGTATTCCGTGAATGCGTCCATTTCTGCCGAAACATATGCCCAAATCTCAGAATCGACACACACCGCGACAATCTCATCATGCAGCACCTCGCCCAGAAGGAGGGATTCCGCTACTGCGGCATCATTCGTCTCGTCTATAAAACAGCAGATGCCGAACGACTCGCCTACCAGAAGAAATTCGACGACAATCTATAATTTAATTTTTCACAATCACATTTCCATTTCAGGGGAATTATTTTATTGGAATGAAGACATAATTATGGAATCACATGATTATTCATCAACTGATTTTTGTGTCAAATACCACCCACAGCTAAAAACACAACCCATTTTATCCCTCATTACAACATGTATATCATTGATTATAAAAGCAATACCTCATACTTAAAAATATATTGAAAAAACGGTTGCCATATGAAATAAAAGTCGTACCTTTGCAGTCAGATTGAGAATTTGGGAGACACAGATTGAGAATTTGGGAAACGCAGATTGAGAATTTGGGAGACGCAGATTGAGAATTTGGGAGACGCAGATTGAGAA
>JAKSNU010000012.1 GCA_024399535.1 Paludibacteraceae bacterium | reverse complement strand
CTTGCTGTGGAAGAGCCCCAAAAGGGATATACGCATGGCTCATACGTTGCAATAATAGGATATAAAAAAATATGATACCATATATGCCGTCATGCAAAACCAAGCTAAGCAAACTGAACGATGAGATACTTGTCAGTTTCATGGAACATCCTTTCATGAAGGAAATGGCATTAGGTACGCTTTCTCACGAAATTTTCGAATGTTATCTTGTGCAAGATGAGATGTATCTCGATCTTTATGCCGACTATCTGAGAAATCTCAGTTCGCGATTGAGTGATAGTAGCGACAAAGCCTTCATTCGCTCGTTTGCCAAACGGGGAGTTGAAGCCGAGCGGGCTCTTCATGCACATTTGATGCAGCCTATTGACGGACGGCAGAAATATCATCCGCTATGCCACGAACTCCGTTCATATGACAAATTTATACGAACGTATATAGATAGAGGGTCGGTGGCATTTGCTTTTGCTGCCGTTTTGCCATGTACTTGGTTATATAACCTTGTGGGTCAATCCTTGCTGCGCATATCTGTGCTTGATGGTAATCCTTATCGGGAATGGATTATGGCGTATTCCGATGGGCAATATGCCGCTGATGTCAGCCGTTTTGTTGATATAGCTCTGCGTTATATCGAGTCTGACGATATAGACTCGTGCATTGAGATCTACCACCGTTCGGCAATTTACGATTTGTCTTTATTTGATTATGCATATAAAAATACTAAAAGAATGAAAATACATAAGGTACTTACCATTGCAGGCTCCGACTCAGGTGGCGGAGCTGGTATTCAGGCTGACATCAAAGCCATCTCAGCCACAGGGTCGTATGCTGCTTCAGCCGTTACTGCCGTCACTGTGCAGAACACACTCGGAGTTCATGGAGTCTTCCCTGTACCTGTAGATGTCATCTCAGGTCAGATTGAAGCTGTTCTTTCCGACATAGGAGCTGATGCAGTGAAGATTGGTATGCTCCATTCCTCCGAGGTGGTAATGGCAGTTGCCGATGCAATGCGACGTTTCGCTGTTCGTAATTTAGTGCTCGACCCTGTGATGGTCTCTACCTCCGGTCATCGTCTGATTGAGGAGTCGGCAGTGCATACGCTGAAGGAGGAACTCATACCTCTCGCCCGTGTCATTACGCCAAACATACCCGAAGCTGAGATACTTGTCGGTCATTCTATACCTTGTCAGGACGATCTTCCGGAGGTGGCACGCGAGCTCTCGATGGGGGGACGTGTGTCGGTGCTGCTGAAGGCGGGACATCTGACTGACGATGTGTTGACCGATATATTCTATAATGCCGAGACAGGCGAAACTCTTTCTCTCTCGTCCGAGCGTCTGCATACTCGCAATACGCATGGCACAGGGTGTACGCTCTCCTCTGCGTTTGCCTCGTTCCTTGCCAGGGGTTATTCGCTGAACGATGCAGCGCGGAGTGCTAAGGATTATATCACTGAGGCTATCCGTCGTGGTGCAGACATTGACTTTGGCGCAGGTCATGGTCCGGTCTGTCATTTCAGCAACCTTCTGTAATCTTTATCTCACGCTGATGTTGTTTTCTTTTCCTCACGCAGAACTCGCAGAACTCGCGGAAAAATTCCCATAAGTCTGCGTATTCTGCGTGAAACATAAAGCAGAGTTCTGCGTGAAACAGAGCACGGATTCTGCGTGAAACATAAAGCAGAATTCTGCGTGAAATCGAGGTCAGATGGTCGTTCAGAGCAGAGAAAACGTCTGCAAATCCCCTTTTTCTCCTCTACTATTTCTCTACTATTTCTCTACTATTTCTCTACTATTTCTCTACTAAATAGTAGAGGAGAAGCAAAGGGATAGCAAAGTCATAGCGAAGGATGAGCAGAGTCAGAGGGTTTTCACACCTTTTTCGTGAAACAGGTCTGCCTGTTCCGGCTGTCGTCGCGGCAGAGGTGCTCGAGATTCTCCACCACGATGCGGTCGTCCGCTTTTGCGGGATTCAGTGTGTTGTCAATGCCATTAGCGATGGCTGTTGCGGAACGTGTGAATTCGTCCAAGGCATAGTGTTCAGTAAGTTTCATAGTCGTTAGTTTTAGGTCGGAGAACTGAGGAGCCCCCACTTTAGTATTTCCCTTATTTTCGCCAGAACTGCAAAAATTTTAGTTAAATATTCTTAGCGACTTTCTATTGCATTATTTTTCAATAAGTTACAAAGGTATTTTTTTGACATAAAATCAAAACCGACATAAAATTTTTGGTAAAATCTCATAATCTCACAATCTCAGTAAAAAAGCTGAGGGTATATTTTCCTGTAAATACACATTATAAATATAACTATATATATTACTATATTTTTCTGAGACAAGAAAAAAGGGGGTCCAGGATTTCGACTGAGATTATGAGATTGTGAGATTGTGAGACAGTAAAATCTCATAATCTCACAATCTCAGTAAAAATTCTGATGGTTACGTTTGCCCAATTCAAAAAATATTCGTACCTTTGCTGTGCAAACGGTGAGAATACATTTTTTACATGAATAATCAAGAAGAAATAATTGAGGTTCAGACCATAGATGTAGAATCGAAACTGCTCAGACTCAGAGGTTGTGATGTGCTGCTTGACCGTGATGTGACAGTGTAGATTAAAAATATAATCACAAAGAAAAGGAGCAAATAGGTAGATAAAAAATGCGAGCTGAAAAAGCCCGCATTTTTTATGCACCATGAGGAAATATTATTTAATCACGAATTTAACAGTGGTCGTTGAAGAGGATGTCGTCAGACGGAGGAGATAGACACCGGCAGTCAGCGAGGTGAGAGGGATAGAGGTCTCAGTACCTGGAAGGATATCGCCGAGGGTTGTCGTAAGGAGAGTCCTTCCGCCCATGTCGATGACCGTAGCTGCAACATCGTCCGAACCAGCGAGGAATGCAACATTGAGCATCGATGACGTAGGGTCGGTATAGACCACCACTTCGTCGGAGAGATTGTCAGATTGTGGATTTTCGACACCTTCGAGCGAGATATTCAGTATCTTCAGTATGCCATGCCATGCGTCAATCTTGCCATAACCCCATGTGTTGTCAGGTAGGTTGGAACCTGTATATTGGTCGCGGAGTGAGGTCTCGGCAAAAATTCCGAGTACTTCACTGCGGGTGAGGTCTGGCTTAGCCTGCAGCCATGTAGCAATGACGCCTGTGGCATACGGCGAGGACATTGACGTGCCTTGCATTGAGCCATAATAGTATTTGGTGCCATCTATCTTTGTGCTGTACTCCTGATAGTAGCTCAGCGAACGGCTGTCGGGGATTGCTGAGACTATCACCTCGCCAGGGGCTGTAATCTCTGGTTTCAGAGTGCCGTCAATCAGAGGACCGCGTGACGAAAAGTCGGATATATGGTTCACACTGGACGACCCATTTGACGACGAGGCGTACGATCCTACCGAGATGACCTCCTTGCCTGTAGCTACACCTGTACCTATCGAATAGTCGCCATCACCGTCAACCCAACCCTTGTGCGAGAGACTATGGTTTGAAAATTCAGACATGTATTCGAGCGTCCACATATGGACTGTGCAATTGCGCGAACGAACGCAGATGCCAGGATAGCAGTTGGACGGAAGATCGTTCTCGTAATATTCGAGATAGACATTAGGACGGTTGTTGTCGAGACTGACACCCATTGCCATGGTGCCATCAACGTCGATTCCGCTCCATCGGGAATACGTAGAGTCGAACTCGAAAGTGATTGTTGTGTCGCGTGAGGCTGAATACCAAGGAGTTGAGAATACTGTATCGCTTTTGGATTTGTCGTATATGATGAAAGATATTTCGTAGTCCTTGCCCACATCGCCCCAGACATCGACAGCGGTCATATTGCCGTAGTAGAAGGCATAGTAGCCTGAGAGTTCGATGAAAGTGCCGAGAGAGGAGTCGTTCTCGGGGAAGGTGAGGGCTGCATGAGCCTTGACATCACCGCTATTGCTTGCAGCTGCGACAACGAAACGTCCAGACTTGACGAGCGAACTCAGAATGCGCGAACTGGCATCTGTGCCATCGTGCGAGCCTAACGAACCACCCATACTGATGTTGACCACGCATGGACGACCGACTGAATCAGCGTAGTTCATAATGTAGGTTGCACCATCGGTGAGGTCGGCATCTTCGCCGGTAGTTCCGACAAGTACAAGGTCGGCATCACCTGCAATGCCGTAATAGTCAAGAGAACGGTCGGCACCTGCAGCAATACCAGTGACGTGAGTGGCATGACCAGATTCCATACTACGGATATCGCTTTTGGCTGCTATGATTGAGGCTGAGTCGGCATACAGACGTCCTGTGTTCTGATTGAGGAAACGTTTCACGCGATAGCGTGAGCGATCGGACGACCAGAAGGCGATGTGGTTTACCTGAAACTCTTGGTCAACAACTCCGACAAGCACCCCCTTGCCGCGATAAGGATGGGGCAGCGGGGGACAACCATCAATCACCACATGGGTATTGCTCTTGACACGTGCATTGTTCATTCTGCACGAGAGAGGGGATGAGAGTTCAATGCGCGTGATGCCCACAACCGTGGCAATAGCATTCAATGCATCGATTGGCAGTGTGGCAGTGGCAAGACCCAACGAGGGATAGACATTGCGTACAGTGCCACCATATGACGTTACGAGCGTTGATATGTCGGTGCCTGGAGCGAACGAGATAAACGTTGATACTGTCTCGTCAGATTTCGACATAAGTGATACGGCAGAGTGCGGACGTTTCATCAGCAAGGTGCGTGCACGTGGCGAAAGCTTCGAAGAGGGGTTGATACATAAGGCAGATGTGACTATGGCAAGAGCAACAGTCAAAAGATAAAAACGTTTCATATACTTTTGTTTTTACGGATTTTCCAATCAAACGAGAAATTATACATCACGATGAAATAGAGACGATGGTTGTTGACAAGATGAGTATTCGTGACGGTGGCATCTGGGCAAACATCGCCATAGAGCACACCTGTATATTCATATTCTGCACCGACATTCAACTCACGGAAATGGTATTGCAGCGAGGCTGATGTACGGAACATCTGGTCGAGATTTTCAGGTCCCCGGGTGTAGAGGCGCGACACATTGGTGCCTGCTCCGAAATTCTTGATATAACCGCCAAGTAGAGTGGTAGATACGTTATGACGAATATTGTTTGTACGGTAGGTCATGGTGAGCCATGATGCAGACTGCAACAATGGTGCGTATAACGACGAACGACCATCGGCAGAGATACCAGAGACACCATAGCCTGACATCATCAGCAGGTGACCGAGATTCTGCCCAACGACAGATTTCACACGAAAATCCCAATTGGCATTACCTGCGTTGAGATAGAGCTGTGCCGCAAAGGAGTGGACATGCTCGTTGACACGATAGGTATTGCCGTCGATTTCGGTCGAGACACGTGGACGAATAGCCATATATTCGGCACCTGCACCTATCAGGAAATGGGGAATATGATATTCTGCTCCGAGGTAAGCTTCGGGGGCTGCATTGTCGAACTGATATTGGTTGGAGTTGCCTTGAGGACCAGGCGAGGTGTATTGGAATTGCCAAACGGCGGCAGCCGTCAGACGCACTGAAGGAAAATTGGCTGTATAGCGTATCTGAGGAGCACGGCTGAAGGGATTGAACGGACAGCCAGTATTGAGCGAGACAATGTTAGGCAAAAGCTCGGAGGTCATAGGGTGGAAAGCCTGACCGACCATCAGACGGTGGTGCATCACATTGTCATTATTAAAAAGTCGTTCCCAGTCGAAAACGACGTTGGCACGTCTGAGACGGAAACAGGCAATGGCTGGCGAGGCAGCACCACAGAAATCAGCCTCGAAGTTGGCAGAGAGACGAAAGCCGTGAGAATATAGCGGCGAGTGGAAATTCATGCCAAGACGGGTGGTGATACCGAGAAATTTCAGCTGGTTAACATCGTTGAGGTCGTTGCCTTCAGAATCAGGCTGACGGTCGTACGGAAGGAAGTAGAAAAGCTCGTTTACAGCACCGAGCGAGCGGTGAGTGTCGAAAGTCATGTCGTTTCGCACAAAACCGTATATGCCAAAAGTATATGATGAGTCTATCTCATCAGCAAACGTAACATGCAGATTTACAACGAGAAAAAGAAGGAAACACAGTAGCTTTTTCATATTAAACAAATTTGACTGCAAAGGTACAATATTTTTTTAGAATTCAGGTGATTTTTCTCAAGAAAAATTTGTACCTTTGCACCCATTAACAGAAAAATATAAATATGCAAGTAATAAGCGGAATCAGACCTACGGGTAACCTTCATTTAGGCAACTATTTCGGGGCAGTAAGAAGTTTCATCGAGATGCAGGACAAGTACCAGTGTATGTTCTTCATAGCCGACTGGCACTCGCTGACGACACATCCAAAACCTGACAATATCAGGGAGAACGTAAGGACAATATTAGCCGAATATATGGCTTGTGGCATTGACCCACGGAAAGCTCCGATATATGTGCAGAGCGATGTTCCAGAGGTGCTCGAACTATATCTATATCTGAATATGAATGCCTATCTCGGCGAGATGGAGCGTTGCACGACCTTCAAGGAGAAGGCGCGGAAACAGCCTGACAACGTGAATGCTGGACTGTTGACATATCCAACATTGATGGCTGCTGACGTGCTGGCACATAGGGCTGAGAAGGTCCCTGTGGGGAAAGACCAAGAGCAGAACATGGAGATGATGAGACATTATGCGAGAAGGTTCAATCAAATATACGGAGTGGATTTTTTCCCTGAACCACAGAACTATTCGTTGGCTGAGAGGGCTATCAAGGTGCCAGGTCTTGACGGCAGTGGCAAAATGGGAAAATCAGAAGGAAACTGCATCTATCTTATCGACGAACCAAACCAAATCAAGAAGAAAGTGATGAAGGCTGTCACCGATTCTGGACCTGCCGAACCAAATCAGGCGAAGCCTGAGGTGATTCAAAACCTATTCACTTTTATGGAGATAGTGTCGTCGAAAGAGACCTACGATTTCTACAACGAACGTTGGAACGACTGCTCAATAAGATATGGCGACATGAAGAAACAGCTTGTTGAGGATATTGTGAAATTCACCGACCCTATACGCGAGAAAATCAAAGAGTATTCGGCTGACAGAGCGTTGCTGGACAAGGTGGCAGCTGAAGGTGCAGAAGTGGCGAGAGAGTCGGCAAGAAAGACTGTGGAAGAGGTAAGACACATCATTGGCTTCAGATAAAAAATGAGCGGAAAGCAGAGGGCATATGTAGGGGTGGTGTTTGCCGAGATATTTTGGGCGGCATCTTTCCTGTTTACCAACGAGGCTCTGAAGGTGTTCACTCCAGTGTCGGTGGTAGTGATGAGGATTACGGCTGCTACGTTGTTGCTGCTGGTGTTCTGTGCTTGCCGTAGGGAACTTGAGATTCCCACTTGGAAAGAGATAGGACTATTTGTGCTGGCAGGAATATTCCAACCGTTTGTGTATTTCATACTCGAAGCTTACGGATTGAAATATACCAACAGTCCAAACACGGCATCGTTGATTTTAGCTCTCGGTCCGTTGCTCTCGCCATTCATAGCGTGGTTGCTGATAAGGGAGAGGATAACCATTAACACAGTCGTCGGTCTCGCAGTATGCACTGTGGGAATTATAATAATCGTCACCGTAGGGCAGGAACTGAAAATCAATGCTATCGGCGTGGCGTTTTTGGCGATGGCTGCACTGACGACGATATTCTATACCATCTGTCTGAGGAAGGTGCATCAGCGGTTCAAACCTGCAACGATAGTGTTCTGGGTGGATGTGACCTCGTTAGTGTTCTTCCTGCCAACATGGGCAATAATGGACAGAGAAAAACCTTCAGTCATAGGTCAGACGATAGATGCCATTCAAGCAGGAGGTCTGACGACGACGGAGGAGGGCAGGGCGATAGGTGCTATAGTCGTGTTGGCAGTGTTCTGCTCGGTGGTAAGTTACATCTGTTTCTGCAACGCAGTGAGGTATATAGGGGTGGCTAAGGCTAATGCGTTCTCGAATCTAATCCCTGCGTTGACACCAATATGCGTGTGGGTGTTTACGGGCGAGATGATGGAATGGAACAAATATATGGGGATAATGGTGGTCATAGGTGGATTGTATTTAGCACAGCGGGGAAAGAAAGAAAAATCTGAAGCGAAAAACATCACATGAAGAGCAAGAGTACGATAGCAATCATTGCATTGATTATAGGGCAGATATTCTGGGGAACATCGTATGTATTGTCGGAATATGCGCTGGCGGTATTCCCACCAGCCACATTGGTGACGGTGAGACTCATTGTAGCGGCATTGATCCTGGGAGTAGTCACAGTGGCGACAGGCAACCTTGTGAGAATACCATGGAAGAACTACAGATGGTTCCTCGTTGCAGCATTGTGCGAACCATTCATATATTTTCTGTGCGAGGCTATGGCTCTGCAGAGAGTGAGTGCGATGGTCACCTCAGTGATTCTTGCATTCATACCTCTGATTACACCATTCCTGACATATTTTTTCATTCGGGAGAGAATAACGTTTGTCGCAATAATCGGGGCAATAATCTCGGTAGGCGGCGTGATGATGGTAATAGTCGAAAAAGGCGGTGAGGTCAACGTCAGCATTGTCGGTGTGATACTACTATTCATAGCGATGGTGTCAGCCATAGGATATGCTTTGATTATAAGAAAGGTGCCTGCGAGTTTCAACACGCTATGTGTGGTGTTCTATATGTTTAGCACATCATTGATATATTTCATACCTACCAGCATCATCACCGAGCATGAGGAGATAGCAGGCGTCATAGCGTTGTATAGAGAGAATCCGGATGTTGTTTTGAACGCACTGTATGCCATCATAGGGCTGGCTATCACAGCATCGTGCATAGCATTCCTGTTCTACTCGTACGGAGTGAGGGTGATAGGTCCGAACAAGGCAAGTGTATATAACAGCATACAGCCAGCTGTCACAGCACTGTTCGCATGGATGTTTATGCAGCAGGAGTTGACATGGATGAAAATTTGCGGAATAGTGGTTGTCTTCGTCGGACTATTCTTAAGTCAAATAAACACAGATAGGAAATGATACCAAATCCAGAGAATGCAAAGCAGATAATTGAGCAGGCAAATGACGTTGTGATATTCACACACATAAGACCTGACGGCGACGCTATAGGGTCGTCATTGGCAATGTGCAAATACCTTACGCACAAAGGCAAGAGAGTGCGTATGGTATTGCCAAACAGCTATCCTGTCTATTTCTGGTGGATAGACGGCATAAACGAGATGATAGTATTCGAAAAGAGCGAGGCAGAGGCTGTCAAAGCGATAAAAGAGGCAGACCTATTCATACACTTAGACCATAACGAGCTCGGGAGAATCAGCGCTGTACGTCCGATAATGGAAAACCTCAAGACAACGAGGATAGTCATCGACCATCACATCAACCAGCAGATACCATGCGACTATGAATATTCTGACCCTTCGTCGCCTGCCACATGCGAGATGGTATATCATTTCATTCATGACCTTGACGGCGAAGAGGCAATCGACAAGAAGATTGCAGAACATATAATGCTCGGCATAATCACCGACACCGGAGGATTGGCGTTCTCGGCAAACAGCCCGGAACTATATAGGGTCATCGCAAAACTTTTGGAAAAAGGGGTTGACAAGAACGCTTTGCAAATAAAAGCATTTCACACCTATACAAAAGAGCGTTTCGCCCTGATGACACATTGTCTTCAAAAGATGGAGATACTGCCAGACGGACATACGGCGCTGATGGCACTTTCGCGCGAAGAACTTAAGAGATACGATTACCATGTAGGCGACCTTGACAGTTTTGTGAACTTGCCATTGCAGATGACAGACATCAACAGGACAGTGCTGCTAAGAGAAGACAAAGACGGCATAAACATTTCGTTGAGGTCAGAGGGCGACAACCCTGTCAACACAATAGCAGGGCTTTTCGGTGGGGGAGGACACAAGAACGCCGCAGGTTGCGAGATGAATGTATCACTCAAAGAAGCAGTAGATAGAATCAAAAAAATAATGCGATAAGAATATGAAAAGATTAGTAACGCTGCTTATTGTGGCAGCAATCAGTATGGCAATGTTCGGGCAGGACCAAAAAGACTTGTCGAAATGCGCGATGGTCAAGATATTGACCAATTATGGTACAATGAAAGTGGCACTTTACAACGAGACTCCGCAACACAGAGACAATTTCATAAAACTCGTGAGAAGCAATTTTTACGAAGACGTGTTGTTTCACAGAATAATCAGGGACTTTATGGCGCAGGCAGGTGATCCGCAGTCGAAAGACTCAACATTCACCGGCAGACTCGGCGGTGGAGGAGTGGGATATACCATACCTGCAGAGTTCGTGCCTGAACTATTTCATAAAAAAGGGGCACTCGCTGCTGCAAGACAAGGCGATGACGTCAACCCGGAGAAAGCATCGAGCGGTTGTCAGTTCTATATAGTCACAGGACGGCAATTCGACCGTAAAGAGCTCGATATGCTCGAACATAGACTCAAGTCAATGTACGGAAATCCAGAGTTCCATTATGACGAAAACCAGATTCTCACCTATATGACATTCGGAGGCGCACCACATCTCGACGGAGGATATACAGTCTTCGGTGAATTGGTTGATGGTTTTGAAATATTGGATATTATAGATAAAGTTAAGACTGATGCAACAGATAGACCAATAGAGCCAGTCAAAATATTATCAATGAGCATAATAAAAAATTACAAAAAATGAGCATATTAGAATATAAGAACGTCGAGATAATGCAGGCAGAAATGACTGTGCTGAAGGATGTTACGTTCAATATTGAGAAAGGCGAATTTATCTATCTCTGCGGCAAGGTGGGGTCAGGCAAAAGTTCGGTAATGAAGACAATGTATGCGGAATTGCCTATAACGTCAGGCGAAGCGAGGATATTCGATTTCGACTTGAAAAAGTTGAAAAGGTCGGATGTTCCAATGCTCAGACGGCAGATAGGTATTGTGTTCCAAGATTTCAAACTTCTGTCCGACAGGAGCGTCAAAGATAATCTCGAATTTGTGTTGAAAGCTACGGGATGGAAAAACAAGAACCAGATAGAGGAACAGATAAAATTAGTGCTTGAGACAGTGAGCATGTCAACTAAGGGGTACAAATGGCCACACCAGCTTTCGGGAGGAGAACAACAACGAATAGTTATAGCAAGAGCCCTGCTCAACTCGCCACAACTAATTGTGGCTGACGAACCTACAGGCAACCTCGACCCTGAGACAGGCGACGAAATCATGCAGCTGTTGCACTCGATTTCAGCTGGGGGAACGGCTATTGTTATGGCAACGCATAACGAACGCTTTGTGAACAAATATCCTGCAAAAACCTATCTCTGCAATTCTACAGAACAGACATTCACTTTGAAAGCATGAGAAAAGGAGTCGTTTTGCTCGTTGCTATTGTTGCTATGCTCTCGTCGTGCAGCGAGAAGAAAATATGGTGGGATGACGATGAAGCATGGGTCAAGGATTCTATCAACGAAGAACAAGTGGACGTGTTCTATATTGTTTCGACCAGCATTGGGCATTCTGAAAATGCAGACGGCACTACGGCATACAATGCAGTGCTGACAGATGCCGAAAGAGCTGCGTTGTGTAGGGAAGCTGCGTATATCAAACAAAACTTCGCTGATTCGTTCAATATGTTTTCGCCGATATATCATCAATGCACAGTCGAGGGCTTTGTTCACAACAATCGAGATTCGGTGGTAAAGTTCCGAGAACAGTCAGAAAGAGAATGCTGCGAGGCTTTCGATTACTATATGAGCCATTTCAACAACGGACGGCAGTTTATCTTGGCAGGTTTCAGCCAGGGAGCCATGAATGTCGTGGCTCTGCTAAAACATATGACCGACGAACAATACAGCCGTTGCAAAGCAGCATACGTGATGGGCTACAGATTGAGCAGCGAAGATATGAAACACAAACATATCGAGGCAGCAAACGGTGAGATTGAAGGTAAAGTCGTATCGTTCAATACTGTGGCTGCAACAGACGGGATATTGGGATTAACCGCCGGGAAAGCAGCAACCTGCATTAACCCTATGAACTGGAAAAATGATTCAACTGCTGCAACAAGATGGGTGGTCTATGATGGGGAAATTGACCATTACGCAATCTATGACAGCTCGTTCGCTGAAAATATTGAGTCGGGCGACACAATATACATAAATGTGAAACTCGATGAGCAGAGAAATGTACTCACAGCCTCGGCACCTATGTTGCCATTGAGTTACGTATTTAACTTGCCGGCATTTGGGCTGAAAGACAACAAAAACCTGCATTTGGCTGATTTGTTTTTCTATCTTCCACGACTGAGAGAGAACGCAATAAAAAGGGCATATAAATAAATTATTGACAATTCATTGCATATTCAAAAAAATGGTGTAAATTTGCGGAATTATTTGTAACAAAGAGATGGAGAATACTATATATCTGATTTATGGGTGTTTGGGGGTAATGATTACAGCACTCGTCGGGGAATTGATACATTGTTTTGTGATAAGAATGAGGTTGGTATGGCACAACTTATACATGAAGAAGAGAGTTGCGGCTGACGAAGAGGACAAAAAACTATCGGTATCGGTTATCGTTTATGCGAAAAATGATGATGACAATATGGAGTCGTTTCTACCTTTGGTGCTTGAGCAAGAGTATGACGATTTCGAAATTATAGTGGTGGATGATGCATCGTGGGACAACACAAACGATGTGATAAAGAAGTTTCAAGAGACCTACCCTTTCCTGCGTACGACACATGTGCCTGAAGGTACACAAGTGATTTCGCATAAGAAACTCGCGCTGACGTTAGGCGCAAAGGCAGCTAAGAAGGACCTGCTGATATTCACCGATGCAGATTGTCGTCCTTTCTCAAGACATTGGATTGAAGATATTACAAAGAGTTTCAAACATCAGACAGAGTTTGTAATAGGTTATACCTCATCATTCGACGACAAGAAATGGTTGAACCATTGGATGGCTTTCGACACATTGATGGAAAATACTGAGGCTCTCGGATGGGCACTCGCAGGAAAGCCTGTTACAGGTTTCGGAAGTAACATTGCTTATAGGAAAGACACATTCTTCAGATACAAAGGTTTTGCTGGATTCTTGCACAAAGAGGCTGGCGAAGACGAATTGATGATAAACGCATATGGCAATTCAGTCAATACTGTAGTGCAATCCGGGAAGATGGCGCATGTGGTGGCTGTGAGGAAATTCAATTACCGCGAATGGAAATACACCAAGATGAAACAATATTCAGCCGAGAGAGATTTCAAGGCTGGTACAAAAGCTATATTTGCAATAGAGCCAATATGCAAATGGTTGTTCCTTTTGGCTGCTGCGGCAGTCATAGCGTTGGCTGCGATATTTATGCCAGAGCGTTGGATAGAGATGATTGAAATAGCTGCAGGCGCTATATTGTTGAGGTTCGTACTCATCACATTGGCTGTGAATTTAGTGGCAAGACAATATAAACAACCGACATTCTGGTTGGGGATGATATTCTTTGATTTGATACATCCTTTCTTCAAGTTGTCATGGAAGATAACAAGCTTATTGAAAAAGTTATAAAGAACATATTAACTAAAAACATTAATTAATTTTCATTTTGTATGGAGACTAATCGTATTTACGAGAATTTCAATCGTAAGGAACTGGCAGCTGCATTGAAAGAGTTGCTTGACAACAACGCAGATGTGTCAGAAATTAAGACAGATGTAGAGGTCATTAAACAATTATTCTACACTCAGAAGGAGGAAACCGTAGAGGTTTTGCCAACTGAGGAGAATGTTCAAGAGTCGGCAGAAGAGCAGACTGAAGAACAAGTTGCAGAACAGGAAAATGCACAGACTGAAGAACCAGCAGCGCAGGAAGAACCAACGACAGAACAGATGTTCAAGGATTTGCTGGCTGAATTTAAGAAAAGAAAAGCTGAACTGCAGGCTAAGATAGAGGCAGAACAGCAGGAAAATCTCAAGAAAAAGAGAGAGATACTCGAAAAACTTGAAAAACTTGCTGAACCATCCGACAATTTAGGGGACGTAATCAACACATTCCACGAACTGCAGAACCAGTGGAAGGAGATTGGTAATGTCCCTGCACAAGATACAACTGAAGTATATTCGGCATACAAGAAATATCAAGAACAATTCTACGACCTCATCAAGATAAATGCAGCACTCCGCGATTACGATTTCAAACGTAACTTGGAGCAGAAACAGTCACTGATTGAACAGGCTGAGGAGTTGCTGAAATTGGAGGATATCGTGAAGGCATTCCAGTCGTTGCAAAGTCTGCACCTCCAGTGGCGTGAGATTGGACCTGTCGCAAAGGAACTCAGAGAGGAGATTTGGGACAAGTTCAAGGGGATAACAACAGAAATCAACAAACGTCATCAGGAGTTCTTTGAGAAAATCAAAGAGGCTGAAAAAATACTCACCGAGGAGAAAGATGCACTCTGCCATATCGTAGAGGATATTGATCTCGAGTCATTGAAAACAGCAAAAGATTGGGACGAAAAAACCAAACAGGTTGTTGAACTCAACGATAAATTCCAGTCAAATACGCCATACGAGCACAGGGTTAACTCGAAGATGTATCGCAGATACCGCGAAGCTTGCGACAAATTCTTCGAGGCAAAGAAGAAATTCTTTGAGCAAATCAACGCTGTCTATGAGGAGAATTTAGCAAAGAAAAGCAAACTCGTTGAATTAGCTGAACAACTGCGTAACTCGACAGAATGGCAATCAACTGCATCAAAACTGCAGAAAATTCAAAAAGAGTGGAAGGAGATAGGCCCTGTTCCTCGTAAATATTCGAACGAATTGTGGGAGAGATTCACAAAAGCTTGCGATGAATTCTTCGCTGCACGCAAGGAGGCAAACCGCGAGAAAGATGCCGAAGAGCAGGCTAACAAAGAGGCTAAATTAGCAGTAATCGAGAAAATCAAGGCATTCGAGCCTTCAGGCGACGACAGCAAGGACCAGGAGACTTTGCAGGCATTGCAGGACGAATTTTCTAACATCGGACATATTCCTTTCAAAGATAAGGATAAGGTTTACAATATGTTCCGCGAGGCTATCAACCCATTGTTGAAGAACATTCGAATCATCCGTCGTACTGCGCAACTCAATCTCCAGAAGGACAAAGCAACGCTCTACAAGCAACTTGATACACTCCGTCAGCAACTCGCTACGTACGAGAACAATATGGGATTCTTCCACAACTATCCTAAAGATAACCCAATCATCAAGGACTTGGAGAAGAAGATAGAGAATCTCCGTCAGGATATTGAAATATTGAAAAAAGCAATAGCTGACAAAGAAAAAGAAGAGGAGCAAGATTAAAAGGTAAGTACTATATAATAATATGTCAGTCAATCAGGCAGAAGACCCACGCAAAGTGACCACACACCGCCTTCAGCAAATGAAGGAACGTGGGGAGAAAATATCGATGATAACCTCGTATGATTATACGATGGCATCAATAGTGGACGAGGCAGGCGTTGACGTCATACTTGTAGGTGATTCAGCATCGAACGTGGTGGCAGGGAATATGACAACACTGCCTATCTCGCTCGAGCAGATGATATACCATGGCAAATCGGTGGTTAAGGCTGTTAATCGTGCTTTGGTGGTTGTTGATATGCCTTTTGGGTCGTACCAGATATCGCCTACTGAAGCTGTTCGCAATGCTATCCAAATGATGAAAGTGACGCATGCCGACGCACTGAAACTCGAAGGTGGTGTTGAGATAATAGATGCAGTAAAGCAGATTTTGGCTGCTGGAATACCTATTATGGGACATCTCGGACTTATGCCGCAGTCAATCAATAAATATGGTACGTATAATGTTCGTGCCAAAAACGATGCAGAAGCCGAAAAACTTCTGAGCGATGCTCTCGCTCTTGAGGAGGCTGGGTGTTTCGCTCTTGTATTGGAGAAAATACCTGCTGCTCTCGCAAAACGAACTTCCGAGACTGTGAAAATACCTGTTATTGGTATTGGTGCAGGTGGTGCTGTTGATGGACAGGTGCTCGTATTGCACGACATGCTCGGTATGACAAAAGGTTTCTCGCCACGTTTCCTCAGACGTTATGCAGACCTCAACAGCATAATAAACGATGCTGTGAGTCGCTATGTCAAGGACGTGAAAAACAGTGATTTCCCTAATGAAACAGAGCAATACTGATTATGAAAAAGACATTATTTATTATTGTGGCTGTCATGCTTGCGTTGAACAGTTGCGGGACAAAACAAGAACCGCAACAACCAGCAGATGGCCCAAAAGAGGAACAGCATGGCGAAGAAGAACAGCCTGAGGTTGAGGAATTTGAACCATCAAAGGAGGTTAAGAAACGTAAGGCTGTTATCGAGGAATACACAGGTGTCGCTTGTCAAAATTGCCCAGACGGACATGCTGTGGCTGAGAATATAATTGAGTTGCACCCTAACAAAGTATTCGCCATAAATATCCATACAGGCAAGTATTCGAGCAATACATATACAACCCAGTATGGTGCTGCACTCGAACAACAAGCGCAGGTGTATGGCTATCCATCAGCGTCAATCAATCGTCATGTTTTCACAGAGTACTCGACACAAGAAGGTACGTCAATGCATAGAGGCGATTTCTCGAGCGCAGTAAATAAAATACTGAAAATGGAGACTCCTGTCAACATAGTGGCACGTGCGATTATCGACAAGGCTACACGACATTTGACAGTAGAAGTAAAGGGTTATTATACTACAAATTCAGCCAAAACAACCAATAAACTCAATGTCGCTTTGTTGCAGGATAGCGTCTATGGTTATCAGGCTGGAATGGATAACAATCCAAGTCAGGTGGAAAATGGTCAATATCGTCATATGAACATGCTTCGCGAACTGATAACAGGACAATGGGGGGATGATATCACTCCTACAACCCAAGGTTCGTCGTTCAGCAAGACATACGAATACGATATTCCTAAAAAACTCGGTGACCCAACAGCTATTGATGCTGTGCTCAACCATTTGCGTGTACTTGTGTTCGTGGCTGAGGAGAAAGAAGAGATTTATACTATTTGTCAGGCACCAATAACATTCAAATAATTATGAAAAGAATATTCATTTCATTGCTCGCAATAGCGGCAATTACAATCTCGTGCAAAGACCCGAACAACGAGCCTCAGCAGGGAAACGATGACACTACAGATGTGATAAGCGATTCAATCATTGTGAACGTAAGCCATGAGGTCAGCAACAAGAATGTCCTCATCGAAGAATTTACAGGTGTTGCATGTCCGAACTGCCCTGCAGGACACAAGGTTGTGAGTGACATATGTGCAGAGTTCCCGGGAAGAATTTTCCCAATCAACGTTCATTGTACATCGTATGCAAATGACACCTACACGACCAAATATGGCAATAACATTGCAGCATTGTCAGAATTGACAGGTGTTCCTTCAGCTGCTATCAACAGACATTTGTTCTCCGGAAAATCAGCAATAGCAGTCGGCAGAGGCGATTTCAAGAAATGTTCGCAGCAGATTATGAACGAGAAAGCACCGCTGAACATTGCAGCGAAAGCTGTTATTGATAAGACGACCCGCCATATGTCAGTGGCAGTGAGAATGTACTATACCGAAAATTCGGCGAAAGCAAAGAATAAAATAAACATTGCCATACTCCAAGACAACGTTTACGGCCAGCAGTCGAATATGAATAATAACCCAGACCAAGTGGTCAACGGCAAGTACAGACATATGCATATGCTTCGTGACCTCATTCTCGGTCAATGGGGTAAAGAGTCATCTCCTACGACTCAGGGGACTGATATCTATCAAAGATACGAATATGACATTCCTGAGAAATTAGGTACGCCAAATGCCATCAAGGCAGTGTTGGATGATTTGAAGGTAGTAGTCTTTGTGACTGAATCTACTAACAAGGAGGTTTTGAATTGCTGCGAAGCAGAACTGATTCTGAAATAATAGCGAGATATAATAAAAATAAAAAAGGTCACGGATGTTTCCCGTGACCTTTTTATTGATATCATTTTCTTCCTGGATAGACTTTCAATGCCTCGCCAAGGCAGCGAATAGCCTCCTTGAGGTCGTCAATCTTGAGGACATATGCGATACGAACCTCGTCCTTGCCGCAACCTGGAGTAGAGTAGAAACCGGCAGCAGGGGCAACCATGACGGTCTTGTTCTCAAACTGGAACTCCTCAAGCAACCATTTTGCAAAACGCTCAGAGTCGTCGATAGGGAGACGTACTACTGTATAGAAAGCACCCTTAGGATTTGGGCAATAAACACCTGGAATCTCGTTCAATGCCTTTACCATATAGTCGCGACGTGCGATGTACTCATTATATACACCATCGAAATAATCTTTTGGAGTCTTGAGTGCAGCTTCAGCAGCAAGCTGACCATAGAAAGGAGGGCAGAGACGTGCCTGACCAAAACGGAGGGCAGCATTGATGAGCTCTTTGTTGTGAGAGATGATAGCACCAACGCGAACACCACACATTGAGTAACGCTTTGATACAGAGTCCATCAATACAACATTGTTCTCAAGACCTGCAAGAGTCATGCACGAGATGTGTTTGTTGCCGCCATAGCAGAACTCACGGTAAACCTCGTCGGCAAAGAGGAAGAGGTCGTGTTTCAAAACTATCTGGCGGAGAGTCTCAAGCTCAGCTTCAGAATATAGGTAACCTGTAGGGTTGTTAGGGTTACAGATCATAATAGCCTTAGTGCGAGGAGTCATAATCTTCTCAAATTCCTCGATTGAAGGCAATGCGAAATCATTGTCGATAGATGTGCGGATAGGCAACACCTTAACGCCAGCCTGAAGAGCGAATGAATTGTAGTTAGTGTAGAAAGGCTCTGGGATGATAATCTCGTCACCAGGGTTAAGACAAGCCATCATAGCAATTGTGATAGCCTCTGAACCACCATTTGTAACGATGATTTCATCTTCAGTGATGTTAATGCCAATAGATTTGTAATACTCTGTCAGACCCTTGCGGTATGAGAGATTTCCGGCAGAATGGCTGTACTCAATGACCTTGCCGTCGTAAGCGCGAACTGCTTCGAGTGCGCAATCTGGTGTCTTGATGTCTGGCTGTCCGATGTTGAGGTGATAAACCTTAACTCCACGCTGTTTTGCTGCATCAGCAAATGGAACTAATTTGCGGATAGGCGATGCTGGCATCGTCTTACCCTTTTCTGATAACTGTGGCATATTTTAACTATTTTAAATGTTTTCAATCTGGCTGCAAAGTTACAAACTTTTTCTGATATCACTCCCCTTTTCTGCAAAAAAATATTTTCGTTCATTCTTTTACGTATTTCCAATAATTTTTGTAACTTTGCAGTCGCAAATTTAAGGTAAGTTCTATTGTGCATATCTATAGTTTTGGTACCATATTCCGCGGAATATCGGCAGAAGACAAGAAACTGATTGCCGCCTCTGAAACTGTGAAGTCGTTCATGCGAGGCGAAGTCATTTATAATGTTGGCGATCGTCCGTCACATTTGCTTTGTGTAATTGAAGGTACTGTCAAAATTTGTGTCACGGGTCTTGACAGATGTCAGATAGTTCGTTTCGTCTGTCCTGGCGAGTTTTTTGGTCTGCGTCCATTGCTTGCCCGTGAACGTTATGTCCTATCGGCTTATGCAGTCTCTGATGTTAAGATACTCTGTATGCCCACACCTCTTTTCTTGAAGTTTCTTACCACTCATCCTTCTGTCTCGATTGCTGTTGCGTCAGAAATCGCTACCTGTCTCGGCACAATCGACAAACGACTTGTTTCACTTACGCAAAAACATACACGTGGCCGTCTCGCTGAAGCTCTGCTTGATATCTCATCGCGTTTCGGACGTGATTTCAACTCCGGAGCAATATGTTGCTTGCTGACCCGCGAGGAGATAGCCTGTTATGCCAATATGACTACTGCAAATGCCATTAGGACTCTTTCTGATTTTGTCGCTGAGGGTATCATCTCGCTCAAAGGTAGGCAGATCTCTATTCTTGACGAAAAAGGTTTACACAGAATATGCAATCTTGGTTGAATGATATATACAAATTGTTGCGTTCTGATATGATAGCATCAGCATTACTGATGATTGAACAGAACATTGACCCTAAGTGCTACGACCTAAAGAAACGTTGTGATAGTCTTTTTTTCGTCTGCAAACAATATTATTCTTATTCTGATAAATCATTTGGTTCGAGTATTATATCTAATGTCCTTTCGCTTGCCGATGATGTGTCAATGGGTCAGGTTCACCCAAAGTCGCTCGAATCTGATGCTTTGAACGAACTTCTCAAGTCTGACGATTTCCGTACTATCGGCTCCGCTTCAAATGACACTGCCCTTTCCGAGGTGTTTTCTGCTATCGTATATTCACGTCCTCTTTCGAATTCTAATATAAGTAATATACAAGATATTTTTTTTTCTGATTCTAACCTTGATGCTTTTTCTCGCGATGTTATCACCTATGCGTTACTCATTCGTTGTCTCCGCTCGTTCGACTCTCAGATTTTCTATGTGTTGCTCTCAATAGGTACACCGGTTGCGTATGTCGCTGTTGCTGCACTTTATGTTGTATATGCCGAGCGTATATCAATTGACGAGAAATTGTCTTATGAGTGTGATACTCTTGAAGGCAACTCGTCGTTCATATATGCATTATTCTATATCTATGTTTCGAGTCGTACTATTCCTGTAGCCGATGATTTCCATAATAATCTCCTGCCGAAATTGCTAAGGCAAAATATGGAGATTTTGAAAAATCACAATCCTGATGATTTGGAAAGTAGCGGTATGGTTAAATATATGGAGTGTTTCAACGAGTTGAACAAGAAAGGCATTGACGTATATTACGACACTTTCCGCCAGATGAAATTTTTCCCTTTCTTCACTGAGCCTGCTCATTGGTTTTTCTCTCTCGATTTTCGCTATCACCTAATTGCCGGGGAATTTCCTGCAGAAGTCGAGAATATCAGCCGTGCGCTCGGCCGCTCCTCTATATGCGACTCTGACCGTTACTCGCTTTTGTTTACCATGAAGGGTGCAGATATGACTTCTGTATCTTCGATGCTTAGTTCTTACGGCATAAACAAAGCTGACGAACTTGTAGAACAACTCGACGATCGTGAAGATTGGCAGGGTCATGGCACTGTCTCGACAAACGAACTTGTACGTTTCTCGGTGATGAATCTCTTCCGGTTTTTTAAACTCTCGCGTGATACTATGGGGGCTAAATCGCCTTTCGATTTTCGTTCGACAGATTCTCCTCTCTTCACTTCGCTTTTATCTCTTGCCGACCGAAATGCTGTTGCGTCACTGCTGTACGAAGCTGATGATTGGGATTCTGCTTTGCTCTTCTGGCATGACATATCCGATTCTCTGCTTGATAATGATTTCGAAATCTATCGAAAGACTGGCTATTGCTTCGAGCAATGCGGAAAATACGCCGAAGCTGCTGGGGAATACAACAAATACGATATCATATCGCCTGACGATCTTTGGAATCTTCGCCATCTTGCAAATGCCTTTTATCTTGATGGAAATTATTTCTCCTCACTCCGGATTTACGAACGTCTCCTTACCTTGTCGCCTGACGATGTTGAGACCTTGAGTCGTCTGTCGTCGCTTCATCTCTCGTTCGGGCATCCTGACAAAGCAAAACCTTTTGCCTATAAGCTCGAATATCTACATCCCGACAATGATGAATATTCATATATGCTCGGACGTTGTCTGCTGTTCCTTGACGAACGTGACGAGGCATACAAATATTTTTCAAAAATCGAGGAAGTCCCACGCAATATCCTTCTCTCTGCGTTTTGTAAGTATGAACTGCTTGACAAGGTTGTTCCAGACATGCTCGCATTAATTGGTATATCCGACTTTGTGCAACTTCTCAGCGACCCTGATGTCTCTCCTTACCTCAATTCGGAAATCTTGCGACGTATCAATATAATTATTTTGAATAACCACAATTAAAAAAATATACGATAATGAAAAAAATCATTGCAACCAAAAATGCTCCTGCAGCTATTGGACCTTACAGCCAGGCTACGCAGGTCAACGGAATGCTTTTTATTTCCGGTCAACTTCCAATCGACCCTGCTACAGGCAAGTTTGCTGAAGGCGGTGTTGCTGAGCAGACTCACCAGTCGCTCCGCAACGTACGTGCTATCCTCAACGAGGCTGGTTATGATTTCAACGATGTTGTCAAGACTACTGTTTTCTTAAGCGACATCGCTGATTTCGGTGCTATGAACGAAGTCTATAAACAGTATTATCTCTCAGAATGTCCAGCACGTTCTGCTTTTGCTGTAAAATCACTTCCTATGGGTGCTTTGGTCGAGATTGAGACCATTGCTGGCAAATAAAATATTATTTGTTATTGACAATTAATCAGAATACCTTCTGCATTGGTCAGAAGGTATTCTGATTTTGTTATTCGACTTCATCTAATTTTTTCTCAAAAAACAATTTATTTAAATCTGAACGACTAATGAGTTCTTTTTTATCTTCATTTTCTTCCTCAAAAATCAATTGATGCTTTTTATTTTTGTTGTTGTCCTCATTGTTTATGTTGTTCTCATTATTTATGTTGTTTTGATTGTTCACATTGATTATGTTGTTGTTCTCAATAGGAATATTGTTGAGCAGATTTTCGCCATTATTATTGGTTTCTTCATTCTTTTCGCCTTGTGCGTTGTATGTGACGAAAGCGATTTTCGAGGTCTCATCTTTTTCGCTTACATAGCGTTTCTTGTTGAATATTTTTGACCACATACCATTTTTCCATGAGCCTTTCCATCCGTCAGTGAAAGTTTTATTCTGCATGCTTTTCCATTTGCCGACTTCTATTGTCATATTTCCTGCTGATTTCAACGATATATGGTTGTCTGCCCTGAATATTCTTCCTAAGGTTACAATCTGGAGTATCAACGACTTGAGAAGAGGCATATCAAATGTATCGAGTACAATGTTTTTCAATGCATTTGTAAGGTTTTTTTTGTCTGTGACACCAGCTTTTTTAGTGTCAGCACCTGAAGTGACGTTTACGGCATTTCTTGCCATTATTGTAACGTCCATTCCTTTTATCGTCACATCGCCATTTGGGGCATTGATGTTTATGCCAGTATAGGCATTGATGGTTACCGACCCAACAGGTGAATCTACAACGACTTCTCTGTTGTCGCTTGAGGCTGATAACTTAAACAATCCGTATTCATCAGTGAATTCTATTCCTCCTAAAGCCTTACTTATGGCTTTGCCTTTTCCTGCACTATTGCTCATCACCTGAGGAGCAAATCCCCTGATGGCTCCTACCGCTGGTACTATTCCGCTTAGGTAATTCAAAGTGTTGTCAGGGCTGAGAAATCTTATGGTATGTCCGTGGTGGTTGGATATTACGCCCTGGTATTTCCTCGTTCCATATTTAGGCGGGCGTTCGCTTGTGAACATACTTCCTGCAATATATGGTTTTTCGATGTTGCCTTCTTCATATTCTATCATAACTGTGTCGCCTTCCTGCGGCATGAAGTGTGTTCCTCCGCCTTTTGTCGCATGTAGCGAAAGGTTGGGTATCCATGGTGTCACAGTTTCCGACCATGGAAATTTCACCCTTACACGTCCCATACGTTGTGGATCTTCACTATCCACTACTTTTGCCGTATCTCCACCTCTGACTCTCAGCACGTGTTTGCAGCATACTGGCGCTACAGCGATTTCTACATTTTCGTTTGCAATTGCAACCATAGGTGTAAAGACTGCCTTGACAGTTATCTTGAAATCAGGGCTTTGCTGATTGTTCAAGACCACATTTATTTCAGTGCCTACTGATATCCAACTTTTATTATTCCATCTGAATGCCTTGCCCAAAGCTATGTGGTTGTGTTTTCCTGTCGCTTCTGCTATAAGTTGTTGTTTGCCAACTTCAGCTTGCATTCGCGCTATGTTATTGTAATATGTTCCTGTTACGCCTTGCTTTAATATTTCGTTTACCTTGCCTGAATAGTTATTAGGGTTTGTAGCGAACTGTGTGAATTTCTTGTTGCTGTCTCCATACTGATCTTTGCAGTTTTCGGCAGGTTGACTAGGGAAATATTTTGAATTGTATTTTTCATTGGCAGTGTTGGCGTATCCCAATACTGTAGATTTTACACCTGGTATTCCGAAATATTTGTACTCTGTCGCCAGCAAGCCTATAATCATTGCGCCTATTGTTTCGGCATGGGTGATTGTATTGACAAATTCGAAGTAGAAAGGTGTAAGAACACCTCTTTCATCTGATTCTGAATCGTACATGTTTTTTTCTATAGTGTTGCTGTACTCGTTTCTTGTGATTCCGTTGCCGTTATTACTGTCGCTATATATTATTTCGTTAGTGTATTCTGTGCTTATGCTGTCCCAGTCTTTTGCTTCTATCTTTTCTGTTTTCGACCAATCGCCGATTGGGTAGCTTGACAATCCTAAACAGAGTTTTCCTTTTTCAAAATACAGAAATTCCCCGCTTTTGTTGGCTGTTCTCTTAATGAACTCATACATCGTCTCGTTGTGTCGTACAAGATATGGGTGTCTGATCTCGTCATTATCGTAGCTCAGCATAGGCTTCAGTTCTTCGTTTGTACTGAGAATGACTTTCCCTAACCCTGTGCATGCAGGATTTATTATATCTTTCAACATCTTTCCAGCAGTGTAGCAGCTATTACCTTTTTCCTTATCTAAAAACATATCGCTGCTTCTGAGTTCTACTTCCACTACCAGAGTGTTGTTGGTTTTGTCTTTTATTATTCGTTTATTGACCTTGAAGACATAATAGTTTTCAATTATTGGATCCTGGCTTTGGTCACCTTTTTTAGACCCCTGTTTTATATTATCGCTAATAAATGAACCGAAATAAATTGATATTGGTTTATCTTTATCTATGAGTATATCACCTTGTGATGGATTGTCTGTACCTGCTATCGTGAACTCCAATATCGCTTTGCCGTGATTGTTTATCTGCTTGTCAATGACAATCTTCTGCAACAAAGCGTTGTTTGGCCCTATGACGCCGAATATGTATAATTGAGTATTTGATAAAACTGCGTATGTATCCATAGTGGTTATCTTATTGTGGTTAATATCTCTCTCATCAGTTCGGCAGGCCTATTCTTGTTTGTCTCTTTTATTCCCAACTTGTGAGTGACGTTTTTCTTGTCGGAATAGTATATTCCTCCGACTGTAGGACTTACCCATTTGTCCTTTATGTTATCGGACATAAAGTTTTTTACAAGTGTTTCTCCTATTTCAGTAATGAAAGCGGAGTCTTCATCATTATCGTCCCATTCTATATTGGATAAAAGATTACTGAATTGTGTAATGAAATTATTCCAGTCATCATTTTTATCTATTTCTTCTGGCAATTCATATCCGTCTCCAATCGGTGTGGTTTGCTTGATCTTATTATAGTTTTCCTTGATGAATCCTAAAATGATATTTCTTTTCTTCTTTACGAATTTTTCCCTGTCAATTGAAATTGGATTTTTTACTATTACGGTTTTAAGCTCTACCTCATCTATCACATCAAATTTAATGTCTGTCACGTTTTTAGTTGAGTCTGAAATGGAATTGTTTACATTATTGACGAAATTAATATTAAAATTAATGTCGTTTTTGTTTTTTTCTTTGCATAGTTTTAAAAGCATGTTGATATTCGATGTGTCGTCCTGGGTTGCAAAACTTTTTTCTCTGAATATAGTCAGGTACGCCCTAAGGCTTTGGTAATGCGAATATACCGATTTTACGCGTCCTGTCTTTGCATAATATTTTGTCGAAGATGATGGCCTTTGAGGTCTTATCCATTTCATTTCCAATTCATCTGCGAGTTTATTGACTCCGTCAGGAAATGATTTCATATTCTCGGTGTTAAACTTTTCTGCGAGTTCTGTGCATATTTTTTCACGTTTACTCGACTTCATTTTGTCACTATTGTCTTTGAAAAATTGTGTTACCTCTTCTATTGCGTCTTTAATGCTGATTTCCCCTAAGGATACCTTCAATAGTGATTTCTCGAATATCCTGTCCATCTCCTGCACTATCATGGCAATGAAGAATATGTAATTTGACTTTGCTTCTCTGTCATTTGTATAGTTTGTCGTACAATCCCTGCTTGGCAGACTGACCTTTCCTTCGCCGGCTTCCATAGTTATGAATTGTTCTGACGAGAAACATAAATTGCCATCGCTTGGCTTGTATATCAGGTTCTTCAGTGCAACCAATGGCCTTAAATCCAATATCAGGTCTGAGAATAGCACTTTCTCGACTATTGCAGGCTTTATTGATGCACCTATCATCGACATTATTGAGTCGGAATCTTTATTCAATTCTTCGCCTGCCTTGACTTTCAAGTTGTTCCCTGCAATTATGCTAACGTTTTTGCCGGTTATGTTGATGTCGCCCATTGGTGCTGAGATGTTGATTGCCGAGAATGCATTGACATCAACCTTGCCGAGGTTTGAGGATATTGTTACACTTCTTGATGTAGATGAGGCTGATATTTCGTATAGACATGCATCGTCCGATATATCTATTCCTCCGATATACGACATTCCTCCGCGTGAGTCTTTTGTCGGATCTGGAGCGTCAGCATGTACCTGTCCTGGTATGAGGTCTGTCAACCAAGATAACATGGGGATGGTGCTCGCTATGCTTGCAAGGAAATCTTTTGGCGTCCAAAATCGTATGCTGTGCCCGTTCTTGCAAGATATGATGTTCTCGTGTCCTCTTGCACCCCACTTAGGTGTCGTGTCTTTTGTGAATGTTGCGCCAGCTATATATGGCTGTTCTATATTGCCGTTTCTGTATCCTACGAGACATTTGTCATCCTTCTGTGGCACGAAACATACTCCACCGTTTTTCGTGGCTAAAGGGGTGAGCATCTTCAACCATGGCGTTGCTGCGCTATTTTCGTCTTGCCAACCATATTTCACTCTCACTCTGCCTAATCTCTTTGGGTCTTGGTTGTCAACAACTGTTGCTTGTTGCACTCCGTCGAATCTTCTTACTTCGTCGTATTTGCAGCCTTCCCATATTTCCATCTCCTCATATTCTTTCAGAATTGTATTCTCGTTTTCCCTCGCTGCTAAAAGGTCTGCTGCAGGAGTGATAACATATCCATTGTCGCCGTACGAGCCTTTTGCCATCAGCATATATTGCCAAGTGTTGTTCCATGAACTGTTCTTTATGCTTGCCGTCATCTCTACGCGAACCACTATGTATTCTCCTCCCCACGCATTTATGTCCAGGATGTCGCCTATGAAATATTTCTCTTTCGAAGTTTTATATCTCACCCAGATGCACTTTTTCGCCATCTCTTGCTGTGCTTTTCTTACTGTTTTGTAGTGCTTGTCCGAGAAACGCGAGTCAGCCGACGATGCAGTGTAGTTGGCAAACTGTGTATATGAATCTTTCTTGTCGTTGTATTGTCGCCCTTTGGGGTCTTTGAAATATTTGTCGTTGTATTCGTTGTTTTCTTTACTTACGTTTGTGGCGTATGCCGATGTTGTTTGTGCAATCTTGAATCCTCCGTCCAGCACTCCGTCCATCAGCGAACTGTGCTCGTTGAGCGAGCGTAGGGCAATCATCCATTCTCTGTCGCCCGTCTCGCGTTCTTTGGAATACTCGTTATATTTCCCTTTATTTATGCTTTCGTAGAATTCGTTGTCGGTTATCTCTGCCGAATATGTTTTGTCTTCTCTATTCTCAGCTGTGTCTTCTTCTCCGAAAAAGACATCGTTGTAGTCTTGTTTTGATGTGTCATCTATTTTAATAGTATTACCTGTTCTACCAAGTATCATTTGTCCGTTTTCGAAATACATCGGTACACCGCTTCTATTGGTTGTACGCATCAGGAAATCATACTTGGTCTCGTTGAATTGTACAAGATATGCGCTCATATACTCGTTGTCGCCCCCGCCTATCTTTCCGAATATTGTATCATCGCTTGTTTTGACTGATAAGTTTGCATTTTTCATTGTTGGCAAGAATATGTCGTTTGCGAAGTTCACCGCTGTGTACGATTTTGATTCTGTTTCCCTTGCCAGTGCAGCCTCTGGACTGTACATTCTAATTGTTGTATTTTTGCCTTTTTCTATGCTGCTGACTTTGAATTGTGAGAATATGGTGGTTTCTTCGCTGTTTTCTCCGCAAAAGATAAGCGAAATGTCCTGGTCGTAAAGTGTCGAGGCTTGCCAGTCGCCTACAGGCTGTCCTGTTATCTTACACCACGATATTCCGCATATCGTCTTCTTCAGCTCGATAGTTTCAATGGTGAAGCCTGTCACTGTCTCTGTTCCTTTTTTTATCTTGTAAATTGCCATTTTCTCAGTTGATGTTTGTTAGTTCGTATCTCCACGCATATTCTGGGTTGTAAATTTTGTTCCCTTTCAGGTTCCCTCTGTCTGCATCCGAGTTCAAAGATTCTATCCTATATGTCAATCCAGGTTCGTCGGACATATACAGATTGCCCATTTTCGTTGTGTCTGACCACTCCTTGCTCCATGTGAAAAATTTTTTAACAGAGTCAAGTCCCTTGCTAAAGTCGAATATGACAGTGGCAAGTACGCGTGAGTACCACGATTTAAACTGGGTGTTGTTTGTAGTCAGTTCATCGACGTAGTCTTGCCATCTTTGTGCATCTTTCCAAGGTTCGCTGTCTGCTCTCCCTTCTTTTATTGCCTGTTTGCTTCTCAGTTCCTGTAGGTATTTATATAGTATTAGCCGAATACATGCATCCTTATTGGCTACATGTGCCGTTTTGAATGTTTCTTCATCTTTTTTGACTTCATTAGAATCATATTCGGCTTGATAATCCAAATTCTTGATACTTTCAATTAGTGAGCCGATTTTCAGGCCTTCCAGGTTTAAATTTTTAATTTTGTCTTGTATTTTTTCTTTAAATTCTGTTTTTCTTGCTTCCTCGGTTGTAGGCTGATCCTCGTTGTCTCTGAATTTTATCTCGTATGTTTCTTCAACTATTGATGTTAAAATGGATTTCAGCAGTTTGATGTTATAGTATAATATCGTTGATGTGTATTCATAATCGCGTGTGTCATATAGTTTGTACAGACCACGCATGAAGAAATTGCTATCGCTCCTATCAGTTGTATGTATCTTCTGTGCTACACCTGCTGTAATGTCGAGCATTTCAGTCATGACATATTCTTCTGCTTGCTTGATTGTGGCATGGCTTCTGCCACTCTCCATTATCATGTT
The DNA here is from genome assembly GCA_024399535.1 of Paludibacteraceae bacterium. Lineage (GTDB taxonomy): Bacteria > Bacteroidota > Bacteroidia > Bacteroidales > Paludibacteraceae > Aphodosoma. The sequence continues at coordinate 8,416 of JAKSNU010000012.1, read as the reverse complement.
GTTGTACGAGGTTATTTCCATCGAACCATTCACCGGACGTATGAATGCGTCCAGTATATGTCTGAGCAGGTTCATGTCAACCGTCTTTGATTCAATGAACGATGCAAGGGCTTTCCCTGCTTGGAAACCAAATCCTGCCCCTCCGATACTCTCCATAATGTTCTGTCCCGATACCATCGTGAGTTTGTCGCCTGCGGTTATGTTCACGTTTTGTCCTGATATGTTCACTGACCCGTTAGGTGCCGAAATGGTAATTCCCGTGAATGCGTTGATATCTACATTCCCGAACATCGACTGTATTGTGACCGACCTATTGTTCGATGACATTGCTATCTGGTACCATCCGTTGTCGTCGCCTATCTCAATACCACCTGTCGTTTTTATCAAATTACTGTCATTCGGAATTGAGACGGATGTGAGTGGTGTGAATATTCCACCTGGGAATCCAAATACTCCGGCTGCTTGACCCTTGGTGGCTATCGTGTTGAACTTTATGCTGTGACCATTACGGCATGATATGACGTCGTCGTAGGTCCTCCCTCCCCATCTTGGACCGACATTGCTTGTGAACAACGCACCCTCGACATAAGGACGTTCGATATTTCCCCCTTCGAAACCTAACATCACTGTGTCTTTCTCCTCTGGCTGGAAATATACTCCTCCTTCCTCTTTTGATGCTAACGACCTTACTGCTATCCATGGCGATGCATTATTTGTTTCCCATTCAAACCTTGCTCTCACCCTTCCTGCCCAGATTGGATCCATATTGTCAGTGACGACAGCTCTCATGCCTCCCTCGACACGTCTTATGGGGTCGCACATCCTTTCGGCTATGAAATGGTTCGTTTTGTTTATTTTGACCCCTTCGGTGAGTTCTACTGTCTGTTTCTGTTTGATGCCAGTCAGTTTGCCATACGATTCAGTGTATTGCACCTTAGTGACAATGTAATTGCTGCTATTGTATGTGGCTGTATCGCCTAATGCTATGTCTTTGTACTCGCCAGTATGGTTTATGACTATTTTTCGTCTGTCAGGTATGTCTTGTACTCTTCGGATGCAGGTATAGAACTTGTTGTACAGGTTGGCATTCCATTCAGTACCTGTGGTGTATGTCCCGAACTCTCTGTATATTTTTTTTGTAGAGTCGTATTTCGTCGCGTCATCGACTGAACTGAAATATTTTTTGTTGAACTTTTTGTTGTTCTCTGCTGCAAACGATGCTGCTGATGCCCATATCTGCGTCTCTTCCAATCCTGTGTCAACGATATACTGCATAAGGTTCTGCGAACGGAGCAGATTGGTCACTGCTATGCTTATTGATTGGTCTTTGTTCACCTGGTCGCTTGCCGAATCGTATTTGTCCTTTTCGATATCCTGCAGGTAATCGTCTTTCCCTATGTCTGTCACGTATGTGCTGAGAGCATCTTTGTCGGTTGATTTCTCTTCGCTTCTTAATTGTAATTTGTTTGCGTACGCACCTTCCTGGAAGTCAATGTCTTTTTTTTCTGCTGCCGTGCTGAAGGCTGCGTTGTTGCACCCTTCCGACTCGGTTATCTCATTATCAGTGAAAAGGTCACCTATTTTCCTTTCAGTTCCCTCAGCATGTCCGATATGCAGTTTCCCGTTTTCAAAATACAGGTATCCTCCGCACCTGTTGACTGTCCTGAGCATAAACGAGTAGAAGGTTTCTTCGTACTGTACAAGGAATGGATGTATCAGGTCTTGGTCGTCTTTGAGGTTTATGCTTCCCTTTGTCGGATTGATGAGTATATCTTTTTTAAGGTTTTCTATATCTTTTTTAAGGTTTTCTATATCTTTTTTAAGGTTTTCTATATCTTTTTTTAGGTTTTCTATTTCTTTTTTGAGTTTTTCCTTATCTGCATCGCTTTTTGCCTTTTTCAATTCGGCTTCCTTTTTGTCGATTTCTTTCTGTATTCTTTCGATTTCCGGTTTTATTCTTTCATTGAATTGGTTATTCTCTATTTCATTTATTTCCGGTTTTACTATATCACTGAACAGTTTCTTGGCTGTGAATGCCTTCGAAGTGTATGCGAGGTCTGCAAATTTATCGTTGCTGTAAATGCCAAGTCTTGCTTTCATACCTTTAATTTTTCCCTCCTCATTGTATTTGGTGGTGATTCCGACATTGAAAACCGTGAATTCAGAATATTCTTTTATCGTTTTTGTTTCTTTATCTTTTACATTTGTTTTTTTGACAAAATTGAGGATAGCAGCATTGTTTTGGAATTCATTGTTCAATTCTGCCATTTCAGGCAATGAACTACCAGTGATGTCAATCTCTGCCTCTATGCCATTGGGTTTTCCCATGACTTTGACGACATCGATTTTCGTCATTGTGCCATTCAGCTTAAACTCTTTTTTATTTGCGTCTTTAACGACAAACTCTGATTTATTACCAGTGCTGAATGTGTACAACTTTTTGTCGTTGCCAATTTTTATCAGTAATTCGCAGGTGACCATCTTGAGTTATAGTTTCATTGATTGTGTAATGCTGTTGTCGTTGTCTTCGTCTTTTTTTTCTTTGCTCTGGTTATTTTCAAATGCGTTGTCTATCTCATCTGTCTTTGTCTTGGTGTATTTCTCCATGAGGTCCTTATGCCAGTTATAGACGTCGTCCATGGCTTTTGCAGCCTCCTCAGCCTCTTCGGGTGTTCCACCGGTCAGCAGCATGGCAGCCACTTCGCCTGCTATCAGCTTGTGAGTGACCTCCATTTTGGTGGAGCACTCGTCATGCAGTGTCTTGATGAGTTTTGTCATGTTGTCGTGTCGCTTCTCGTCCATTTCGGGCATTGTCAGTTCTATGTAGAACATTTTCTGGTCCAATGGCACATCTTCGCTTTTCTGCCCATCCAAGAGCAGTTCCTTGACTTCCTGCTTGAACTCGGGGTGGGTGAAGGCTATTCCCTTGCCAATCTGCGGAATGTCTTCCATATCCTTTGCCACGACTTTCATCTTCTTATCGTCTTCTTGGTCCATCACAATGAGAGCCACGTCTTCGATGCTTCTCCTTTCTCCATCTATCTCAATGGTTATTGATAGCATTGCCATAGGCTCTGCCTTGACGCAGATGTTCATGTATCTATATTGCATCAACATCACGTATCCACCCAATTTTGACTTTAATTCTGTGAGTTTGCTTGTAACTGGTTTTTTCATGACTTATTCTTTTTCTTTAAGTTTTGCATTTGCTTTCTCTGGAGCTGCAGGTGCGGGTACAGCTATTCCATCGCTTATGTTGGTTGACTTGAACGAACTTGAAGCCTCAATGTTCTTACCGGTAATCTTCGGTGCAGTGACGTCACCCTTGATGTCGGCTTTGCCTCCTATGGTCGTGTCGCCACATATCTTGACGGCACTGCCTCCTTCGGTGAGGTTTCCTCCGTCTAATTGTACCAAAGCTCCCTCTTGTTGTATCTCGGCGGTTTTCTTAGCGAAAATGCCTACCTCTTCGCCTATGAGTCCCGTCCATTTTGCCTGCTTCTCTATCCTGAGCGATTTTTCTTCGCCTTCATACATCTTCTCGGCGGTGATAGTTATCTTACCCTCTTTTGCCAACTCTTTGTCGCTCTTATTCTCCTTGTCGGTATCTTTGGCTTTTATCTCAATTTCCTTGGCGTTGAGTTTTATTGCGCCTGTTGCCTTTCCCTCCTTGTCGGTGCTCTTGATGTCGATACTTTCGATTCTGATATTGAGCTGTCCGTCCTTGGTGATATCGTTCTCTTCGAGTTCGTCGTTTTTTATGTCATAATCCACCCCCTCGATGTTCATTTGCTTGGTGACTATGTTGACCGACCCATCGGCTTTGTATTCAATGTTCTTGTCGTCCTTGACGTTACTGTTCGAAGTGCTTAGGTTTATCGACTCTGCCCCTACGTTGAATGTGCCTTTTGGCATGAGTGCGCTCTTTGCATCGTAAGCTGCGAACGATGTGTGCTTCGCCTGCACCGAGAATCCCGCCTCATCGTTGTCCCTGAGGTTTCCGTCGCCATCGGCAGATATGTTGGTGATTGTCTCGCCTGCGATATAGACCATTGTCTCGGTGCTCTTGGTCTTGAAATCGCCTTTTGCATTGTCTGCTTCTTGACTCTGTTTGTCGAGCTCGCTTATTTGTCGGTTTGCCTCAGCCAATTTTGCCACTGCACGGATATATGTGTTCATCGTTGCGTAGAGTGCAGGCAACTCGTGTTCGAAACTGCGGTGCTTTTCGATGATTTCCTCGATGTTCAGCCTTACCGATATGTCGTCTTCGGTCAACTTGTCGCGCTCGGTCATTATCTCTTCGAGTTTGTCGATGAGATCAGTCAGCGATTTCTTTGCGTTGCTAACCTCCTGTTTGAGGTTGCTCTTCTGTGTGTTCAAATTGCTTTTGCTATTGTCAATTGACTTTTTCAGGGATTCATTTCCTTTTGTGGCTTTGATTGCCACTACTGAATCCGAAGCAATTTTTATTCCCGAACCGCCGCAGCCAGCGATATTGTGGAAACAGCCCTCTTCGTCATAGCTGTTCAGCACTATGCCTTTGGCTTGGCTGATTATTTCGCTCCTGCCGCAGACCACATTTTCTTCGCCGTCCGAGCCTGGATCTACGGCAATGTTTCTGATGCTTGCTGCACGGCTGACTATCTCCCCGCCCACATCTGTGCCTCCTGTCCCTTCGATGTTCACGCTGTTGGCTCTTATCGTTACCTTTGAGAAACCATCTGGTTTCAGCGTTCCGTCCTTATCGACATTGCCTATCACGATTTCGGGTGCAGAGACTATGATTTTGTGGTCGTCCCTCACGTAATGCCCGCTCTCAACGAGATTGAATATCTCGGCTTTCAATCTTTGTACTTCGGCTTTTTCCTTTCTCACCTCTTCCAGGTCCTTCTCTACGCAATTCTGGAAATCCTCAAGCGATTTTTTCCAGTCGCTGAAAACATAATCTGACATAATTGTCCTTCTTTATAAGTCTTATGGCTATAGTTTGATTTTCACTCCTGTTCTCCATATTTTTCCGCCCATCGCGGGGTTGTATTTATGGACTGTGATTTCGGTCTCCTCGACCCCTTCTATCGACTTGATTTTTTCGGCTATTCTCCGCGCTGCGTCTTCAATCAGTTTCGACCGTATTTCCATCTCTTGTCTGACGATTCTATAAACCTCCTCATAGTTCACGGTGTTCTCTATCTTGTCCCCTTCGCCTGATGTGTCAGCCACTTTCAGCTTGACGTCAACCGTATATTTTCCGCCGATCAGTTTCTCTTCGTCATACACCCCGTGGTGGCACCACAGCTCGATGCCTTCTACCGAAATCTCCATGCTTATTTTATTTTATAGCTCGTGCTCACCTTGCCTTTGGCTATCTTGCCCAACTTCGACGAAATCATCTGTCGCCTGATGGGGGTGATATGGTCGGTGAACACATGTCCTTCGAGATGGTCATACTCGTGTTGCAGCATCCGGGCGAAGAATCCGTCGAATGTATCCTCATGCTCGTTCCAATTCTCGTCGAAATAGTGAATGGTTATTGTCTTCGGCCTTTTCACCTTTTCGTGTATTCCCGGTACTGACAGACAGCCCTCCTCGTATGTCGTTTCGTCCTCCGATTCTTCGATGATTTCTGGATTTATGAATACCCGTTTCCCTTCGATCATATCTGGCATATCCTCTTTGAGCACTGTCCCATCGACCACAAAAAGCCTTATCGACAGTCCCACCTGTGGTGCTGCCAACCCTATTCCTTCGGCATGGTACATGGTTTGGAACATATTTTCAATCAAAGTGTTGAGCTCGGGGTAATCCTTTGCGACCTCTTCGGTCTCGTGTCTGAGGACTGATTGTCCTAAAGTGTATATTGGCAGTATCATCCTTTGTTAATGTTTTCTATGAATTTGTCGTTTGTTTTGTATAGATCCATCTGTTGCAGTACGAGGTTCATTGCCTCGGCAGGATTCATTGACGACAGCACACTCCTCAGTGCCCACATGTTTTTCAGCGTCAGTGGTGGCAGCAGCAGGTCGTCACGTCGTGTCGATGAGGCTGAGAGGTCAACCGCAGGGAATATCCTTCGGTTAGCCAATATTCGGTTCAGCTGCAACTCCATGTTGCCTGTCCCCTTGAACTCCTCGAAGATGAAATCGTCCATTTTCGACCCAGTCTCAATCAGGGCAGTGGCGATTATGGTGAGCGAACCTCCGTTTTCCACGTTTCGTGCGGCTCCGAAGAACTGTTTAGGCCTGTACAACGCCTTGGGGTCAACACCTCCCGACAGCACTTTGCCCGACGAAGGTTCGACCGTGTTGTAAGCCCTGGCGAGCCTTGTCAGCGAATCCATCAGAATCACCACGTCGTGACCGCATTCGACCATTCGCCGTGAATGTTCATATACCATCTGCGACACTTTGATATGATGCTCAGCCGACTCGTCGAATGTCGATGACACTACTATCGTGTCCTTAACTGCTCGCTTCATGTCGGTCACCTCTTCCGGACGCTCATCGATGAGCAATATTATCATATACACCTCTGGGTTATGCTTCTTGATGGCATTGGCGATGCTCTTCAGCAGCATTGTCTTTCCCGTCTTCGGTTGAGCCACGATGAGTCCACGCTGACCTTTGCCGATAGGCGAGAATAGGTCAACTATCCTGTTCGAAAGGTTTTCGCCTAAATGCTTGTCGTCTATCAGATTGAATTTCTCGTTAGGGAAAATAGGTACGAGCCTTTCGAAAGGCACTCTTGTCCTGACTTCGTCCGGTTGTTTGAAATTTATTGAATATACGCGGCTTACGGCTGCATATCTCGACTGGCGGCGTTTGTCGATTTGTACCTTCACGTAATCGCCAGTCTTGAGTCGGTATCTTTTCACTTCTGGCACTGCCACATAGCAGTCGTCGTCCGAGGCGAGGAAATTATATTCTGCCGACCTTACGAAGCCGAATCCTTGGTCCTGCACCAGTTCGAACACGCCTTCGCGGTCTTCGAACATATTTTCGGTCTCCTCAGGCATTACCGGCACTTCGGGTACCATAGGCATGTCCTGTATCATAGGTGGCACTTCGGGCATGATGGGCATATCAGTTGTCTCCTGTGCCATTTGCATCTCGTCAATGCTCGGAATGGCTTGGTCGGTATTTTTCCTCGGAATTCTCTTCCTTACTGTTTTCTTGCCGTTGTTGTTTTTTTCGTTTTTAGTCTGAGTCTTTTTCTCTTCTACTCGTTTGACTTTTACTTTCTTAGCCTTTTCGCCGACTGATGCGTTATCGTCTTGTGCGGCATTGGCAATTTCGTTTGATTTTTTTTTCATTAGCTGAATTGTGTTTCTGATGATTCTTATTGAATTCGGCTGCAAAGGTACGAATAATAATTCAACTGTGCAACATTTTTCAAAAAAAACTTTATCGCAGGCTTGTGATAGGGTGGGTGTTTCAAATTGGATTTGAAAACGAGACCAAAAAGTTCTATGGATTATTTCGTCCTTTCAGGATTTTTTTAGTGCCCTTTTTTGACAAAAGCGGAAAAAAACATCATAATAGTAGTAGAGAGCGATATCTGACCGAACAGTCATCGATATTTGAGTATGATACCAGTAATACTTTGCTAATCTTCAAGAGACCCTCCGCTCATATAGCAGAGAAATAGCAGAGAATGAGCAGAGGATATGCAGAGGATATGCAGAGGCACAGCAAGGAATCGCTCCCATTTCGATACCGAAAAGAACATTTATCAACTTAAAATCTTTATATTATGGCAATTTTCGGACTAATAGACATTTGTGGTGATAAAATTCCACCAGATTGTGAGTAATGGACATTTGTGGTGATGAGTCTTCCTCCTGAATTGGAAGGCTAGCCTTCCAATTCAGGAGGAAGACTCATTTTAAGGAAAGACCTTATAAAGGTTTTCTTGTGTTCTATGTTCATCCCATTGTGGAGTCTCAGATGAGTTTTCATGGAGGTGAAAACAGACTCGATTCCATTATTCGTATTTGGTATTCCCAACTCCTTGTTATCGTACCAAACCCAGAGATAAGGCATATTCCTTTTAAGACTTAACCAGGCACTCCGTAATCTTTTATGCACGTAATGTGTCTTGCCATTTTTATCGGGTTCACTCCTCTCGTTGATAAACGACTTATGCTTTTCATACCAGCTGTTAAAGTCTGACATAAAACAATCCTTATCCTTATCGGTCAGTGTATAAGCCAGTTGCAACAGCTCTTTGCCTGCATCACTTTCCGGCTTTTGAGTTAGATATGTTCGTATGGTTTTTACCTGATGAAACTGGCAATATTGTATCGGATATTGTGGAAGAGACTGTATCAATCCACGGAGGCCATCGCAAACTCCTCCGATTATGTGGTTTTGGACGACTTGCCATATTTATGTGCCATTTGTGCAACATTTTGTTTTCC
>JAKSNU010000011.1 GCA_024399535.1 Paludibacteraceae bacterium | reverse complement strand
ACTATCAAATTTCATTTCTTCCGTAACACCTGCCGCTTTGAGTACCGAAAGAACTATGCCCGTGACTCTAAAGTCTCAGCCTTATTGATTTCACGCTGCAAATTTAGCAAAATCTTTTCAGACCGACAAATTATTACTGAACTAAATTAATCGGCTTTTCCATCTAAAATTCCGATAACAACTAAATAACAGGCAATCAATATCTTAGATATAATCAGCATTTCAAAATTGTCAATTTTTCCGCATGAAGGTTTGCATGGATTAAGATGCGACCAATGAGTTTGTTGGAGTCGCAAGAGTCAACCGAAGATGTCAGTCTGTCCAGTCTTTTTGATAGGAACTGCCAAGTTGATGGTAAGAGCAAATTGAAGAGAGATTACCTTCTTGAAGCCAGAGCCTCGGCATTATCAAATTCAACACAGAAAAGCAAGTGAAGAGTTTTTTTAACTCAATTCACTGAACCATTGCTATTTAAATGCAAAAAACTCTTCACTTCACTCTTCAGTATTTCAGTTGTACATTTCCTATAAAACAGCTGCACTTAGTTAACAAATCACAACCAATCATAAATAAACACAAACAGCCGAAAATAATAAGCCAAAAAATGGCAAAACGAGAAAAAAAAGGAAATAACTATAGTAGAGGAGTATCTGTTTTCCCCCATCTGTTTAACCAAACGCCATCAAAACACTACCGATACACTACCGATACTCCACCGATACTTTGTTGATAAATTTTTGATAAACCACTATGGCTCCACTCCTGGAGCGGAGAAATTGCAGAAACAGAACGGAACCAGAGCGGAGGAACTGCAGATCATGAGCTTTGTATAGTTGGTTTTTAGTTCTCAAATCACAGAAATATGTTTATTGTTATAATAGAAGCAAACCAAAAAATTTATTTTTATGAAAAACTCAAAAAGAATCATTGATGAAAATGTGAAAAATCTTCCACCAGAGATGCCTAATGAATTGCCAAGTCTGGTAAGCCTGTTGCTTCAGGAGGTTCCTGACGTGACTCATGCGGCAGTTGCAAATGCTGTGTTCCCCGCACTGGCAGCCCATCTTTGTAACGTCGAGATTCAAGAGGCTGACAGACGTTTCAAAAGTCCAATCCTGCTATGCGCCCTGATTGCAAGACAATCAAGCGGCAAGGATTCAGTAAACATCCCTATCAACAGAATCATGGCAGACATTGATGCTGAGGATAAGGTGAACCGCGAAATGGAACAGGCATATCACGATGCCTGCAAATGCTGCAAGTCGAGAAAAGAAATGCCTGAAATGCCCGATGGACTTGTAATACGACACCTGCAAGCAAACATGACCAATGCCGCTTTCGTGAAAAGGCTGAGACTGGCAGATGGAGCTACTACCTACACAAGCATGGACGAGTTGGACACCCTGAAGCAACTGCAGGGCGCAGGCGTTGACCCAATGAAAATATGCTGTCTCGCATTTGATGCAGCAAATTACGGACAAGAAAGGGTGTCGAACAACTCCGAATCAACAGTTGTGAAAATCAAGTGGTGCTGGAATGCCTCATCCACCATTGCAAGAGGAAGAAGGTTTTTCGCCAATGGCGTGTTGGACGGCACGGTGTCTCGCATCAATTTCTGCACTATTCCTAAACAACGTTGCCAGTTGAAACCTAGGTATGAGTTCAAGGAGGTGGACGAACAAGCTTATACTGCCGAACTGCAACGCTATATAGATAACCTGAACAACGCAAATGGCAGATACAGTTGCCAAGAAGCCCTCGAAATGGCAGAACGAATGGCAGACAAATACAATGACCTTATGGTGCTGACCGAGAACGACATATACGATACTTACGTGCCACGGGCAATTTCCATTGCTGTCAGGAAAGCAATGATTCTCTATATAGCAGATGGTTGCAAGTGGAGCAAATCAATTGAGGAGTTTGCCGAATGGTCGCTGGAATATGACCTTTGGTGCAAAAACGAATTTTTCGGAGAAGCGTTGAAAAAGGAGGAAGACGCAGAAGAGACAACATGCAGCGGAAGGTCGGACAATATGCTCAAATACCTTGACAGCCAGTTCACAAGAGAAGATGTTGCAACAATGCGCCAAAGAAACGGGTTATCCGCAAGCGGATTGAATAGTATGATAAGCAACTGGACAATCAGAGGCTACATAGTAAAAGTCAAGAAAGGCATGTTCTGCAAGACAAATAAAGGTGCGGCATAATATTTTATTATATTGCTGTCCGGTAAAACTCAAACCAGCATGAAAATCCTCCCCGGAGCCCAGTAAACACGGACATCGGGGTAAGCATTCACGAAAGTAAGCCCCCCACCCTTACTCAAAGAGTGTGGGCTGAGGAGGCTCTTTCTGGACATCCCTGGCAAGAATATCATCCCAAGTTCTGTCTGGATTCTCCATGAATTTGATGAAGTCGATATAGTACATGAGTGTCAGACGTATCTAACTCAAAAGCCGGAAAGTGATGCAGGCAAAGAACTGTTGCAACTGGCTTACATACGGACCGATAAAGACACGCACTGTTTTATTTCAGACTTTAACAGCTGGTATGACAAGCATAAGTCATTTATCAACGAGAGAAGCATCACCACAAATTAGTCAGCAGACATTTTGTCAACTATTATACCTTCTTCTTTTCTTTCACCACTTTACACCACAATAGCATCAATATATTGATTTTTCGTTTATTAATATCGGATATAATGGTATTTGCACGAATTATTTGTAATTTGGTATTATATTGAAAATCAGTTATATAATAACGAAATGAAAAATTGTTGAAAAAAAAGTGGGGAAAAGTGGTGCGGTATGAAAATTATTCATTAACTTTGTGGCGTGGAAAAATGCAAAAACGAGAAGTGTATGAAAATGTTCATGAGCCGCATAGATGCTAAGGTTGACGCAAAGGGACGTGTATTCGTTCCTGCTGCGTTCCGTCGCGAATTGGCTGGCGAAACGCGCTTGGTGGCGAGGATTGACACTTCGGGGCATTATCTGATGTTGATGGCAAAAGAGGATTGGGAAGCGAAAATCTCGGCATTGATGCAGAACATCGATGAGTGGGATCCTGAGGAGCAGGATGCACTGCAGCAATTGATGGGCGAGACTGAATGTCTCGAAACTGACGCTCAGGGGAGAATATTGATTTCGAAGAGGGTGACTGAAAAATTGGGTCTCGGCACTGAGGTGACTTTCGTCGGTATGGTTGACAAGTTTGCTATCTGGGATAAGGCTCAATACGACAAGGTGGATTCTGAAAGAGGACAGCTTTCGGTCAGACTGAAAAAAATCAAAAACAAAAATGGATAACGTCGTCTATCATACTTCGGTGATGCTCGGGGAGTGCATGGAGGGGCTTGAGGTCAGAAAGGGAGGAACATATGTTGACCTCACTTTCGGCGGTGGGGGGCATAGCCGCGAGATATTGCGAAGAGGAGGCAAAGTGGTGGGCTTCGACCAAGATGCTGATGCTGAGGTGCGGGGCAGAGAGTTGGAACACGAGATGGAGGGGCGGTTTAAGTTCGTCCGTGGAAATTTCAGATTCATGGTGAACTATCTGAGATACATCGGGATTGAGAGGGTGGACGGTGTGTTGGCTGACCTCGGGGTGAGCGGACATCAGTTTGACGACGGCGAGAGGGGCTTTTCGTTCAGAGACGAGAATGCGCCTGTGGATATGCGAATGAACAGAGAACAGGAGAAAAGCGCACAAGATGTGCTGAATGGTTATGACGAAGAGGCGATATCCACATTATTGTATATATATGGCGAGTTGAAGCAGGCGCGGAGAATGGCTAAGGCTATTGTAGCCAAAAGGGCAGGCGCAGAGATGCAATGGACAATCGGCGACCTCGTCGAAACGGTGAAACCAATGCTCGCTAAGGGAAGGGAGAAGAAAGACTTGGCACGTGTGTTCCAAGCTATCAGAATTGAGGTGAATGGCGAAATGGATGCTCTGAAGGAGATGCTAGCCGATGTGCCAAAGGTGCTGAGTGACGATGGGAGATTTGTGGTGATGACCTACCATTCGTTGGAGGACAGAATGGTGAAAAACTTCGTCAGGACAGGCAATGTCGAAGGGCGCGAAGAAAGGGATTTCTACGGAAGGATTATTGCTCCAATGGAGGCTGTAAATAAAAAGGTGATTGAACCAAGCGAGAAGGAAGTGGTTGAAAATCCGAGGGCAAGGAGTGCAAAACTCAGAATAAGCAAAATGAGAAGTTATGAAACTGAATGACCTGTTTAATTTCGATGAGAGCGTAGATGAGGTTGAGGGTTTGGCTATGAAGCATGTATGGAAGATCGTGCTGGTTGTCGCAATGGCGATAGTCTATATTCAGGTGGGCTTCGACTACGACCAGCAGCTGCTCGACCTATACAACAGCAAGGAGCGAATGAAAGAGGCAAGATACAGCATCGTCTACAGACAACAGAAACTCACGCAATGCCGTATGCGGTCGGTCATAAAGACGAGACTCGCTGAAATAGGCAGCAAAGTGACTGACGATTGCGAAAAACCAATTTCGGATTTGAACGAAGAGTAAACAATATTGCAACATGAACTGGAAACTCAAAATAAGGTATATCGTATTGGTCGTAGGGGTGCTCGGAGTGGCAGCATTGCTGATAGGCTCGTATGCCTTGTTGCTGGTGAGCGAAGACGGAAACGCTGATGAGGAGAGGATTAAACTGGAAAACAGCCTTAAGGAAGTGTGGGGCGAACGTGGCTGCATATACGATTGCAACGGACATCTCATCTCGTCGTCTGCCCCAATGTGCGAACTGAGCGTAGATGTGACTGTATATTTTGACAGGAAGGGAAACCTGAGGGATTTCTATAAGCAGAACATCGACATCGCTTGCAGGGTGGTGGCTGAACAATTCAGAGAAGAGACGGCAAGCGAGCTGAGAAGAAGAATTGAAAAGGGGGTGAGCGAGTCAGCATCATACTCAAAGCAACACAAGGGCAAACACAAACATGTGAAACTGGTGAAGCGATTGGTTACTTTCGACGAAGCTAAGGAACTACAGACAAAGGAGTTTTTCAAAAAGGGTAGCAATATGAGCGGATTGGTCGTTGATAAATATCCTAAAAGGTTCAATATGTTCAATGACGAGGCGAAACGTGTGGTGGGCGAATTTGACATTAAGTCGGGAATTGCAAAATATGGACTTGAACTGTATTACGACAGTCTGTTGCGAGGCGAACCCGGAAAGGCAATAAACACCAATGTCGGGAAAAAGAAGATACCTATACCTTCGGAAGAACCTGTTGACGGGCAGGATCTCGTGTTGACACTCGATATGGACATCCAAGATATGGCTGAAAGTATTTTGCGCGAGAAAGTGGCATATTGCCGGGCTTCGCGTGGATGTATGATAGTGATGGAGGTTGAGACTGGCGAGATAAAGGCGATGGTCAATCTCGCAAGAGATTCGTCAGGGTTTATACAGCAAGGTTCTAATAACTGTGTGGCGTTGAACGACCAGCCTGGTTCGACATTCAAGACGGTGTGTATGATGGCAGCATTGGAGGAGGGGCTTGTGACACCTGACGAGGAATTTGACGTAAACTACGGCAGACCAGTGCAATTCGGTCCGGGAGAAACGATTTCGGACAGCCATGAGTACTCTAAGAAATATCTGTCGGCAAACGAGATAATGATGTATTCGAGCAACATAGGCATGGCGCGGATAGTTAATAAATTCAATAACACCAAGGCTGGCAGACGCAGATTCGTGGAAGCTGTGAAGGCTACCGGATTTGCCCACCATCTGGAAATAGAGGCTGTCAATCCCAAACATCCGATAATTTACGACCCAGACTCGGTATACGACAAGCGAATATACAAAGGATGGAGCAATCCGACAATGAGGTCGATGTCAAGAGGATATGAGGTGAAGACAACACCGCTATATACATTGAATTTCTACAATGCTATAGCAAACGACGGATATTATGTAGAACCGCATTTGGTGAAGGAGTTCAGACGTGGCGGAGAGGTGATAACAAAGGTGGAGCCTCTGGTAATCAAAAAGAGAATGTGCAGCCGCGGGACATTGGATAAAATACGCGATATGCTGAGATTTGTGGCACAAAACGAAGGCGGTACGGCATATCCGAGTTTGAATGGACTTAAAGCTGCAGGCAAGACTGGTACGGCACAGCTGCATAGACGCGCAGATGGGTCGTTCGACGGTTATCAGCTTTCGTTTGCTGGATATTACCCTGAAGACAAACCTAAATATAGTTGCATCGTCGTGTTGTACGATTGCCCAAAGATGCAGACAGGTACTGGCTGTGTAGATGCTTTCAGACAGATAATGATAAAATTATAAACACCGATATGAAGACAAGTGAGTTACTAAAAGACGTAGAACTGATAGGCAAGGTCGGAGAACTCGAAATAAACGGAATTTGTGTTGATTCGCGCAAAGTGGAGAGGGGAAACATGTTCATAGCCATGCATGGCGTGAGCGTTGACGGACAAGATTTCGTGGCTGAAGTGGCAGAAAAGGGGGCAAGCGCAGTGGTCGTTGACAGAGAGGACGAACAGACACGGAAATGTGCGGAAATGGGCTGTTGCGTCATAATGGTGAAGGATGTCAGGGAGGCTTTGGGGCAGATAGCTTCAAACTGGAACGGACGTCCATCAGAGAAGGTTACGCTCGTCGGCGTCACAGGAACCAACGGAAAGACATCTATTGCGACCCTGCTCTACCAGCTGTTCAGAAAACTCGGGTACAAAGTCGGGTTGCTCTCAACGGTGGTGAACTATATCGACACTGAGGCTGTAGAGTCAACACACACTACGCCCGACAGTCTTTCGCTCAACGCATTGCTGAAAAGAATGGTAGATGCAGGCTGCGAGTATGTTTTCATGGAGGTGAGCTCACATTCGATTGACCAACGCAGAATAGCAGGCTTGAAATACGATGGCGGGATATTTACCAACCTGACGCGCGATCATCTCGATTACCATAAGACGGTGGAGAACTACCTGAAGGCAAAAAAGAGATTTTTCGACGACCTCGGCAAAGCGGCTTTTGCAGTGACGAATTGCGATGACAAAAATGGCAATGTCATGTTGCAGAACTGCGAGGCAAGGAAAAGAGGATATTCGCTCAGGACTATGGCTGACTACAAAGGCGAGATACTCGAAGAGAGTTTTGACGGAATGTTGATGAAGATAGACGGTATGGAGGTGATGATGCCATTCGTCGGGCGATTCAATGCTCAGAACGTCATGGCAGTATATGGAGCAGCGGTGGAACTCGGTGTGGCAAAGGACGAAGCACTCAGGATATTGTCGTCGCTCAAGGCGGTCTGCGGACGTTTCGAGACTATACGAAAAGAGAATGGCGTGACAGCAATAGTGGATTACGCTCATACGCCAGATGCGTTGGAAAACGTGATAAGGACAATCGGCGAGATAAAGAAGGGCAGGCTGATAACAGTATGCGGCTGTGGGGGAAACCGAGATAAAGGTAAACGTCCGATGATGGCACGTGAGGCAGTCAAAGGAAGTGATGTCGCTGTGTTCACTTCAGACAATCCACGCGACGAAGAGCCAGAGACAATCATCGACGACATGATGGCAGGATTGAACGATGAGGAGAAGAAAAAGGTGGTCAGAATAGCCGACAGGGAAGCAGCCATAAAGAGCGCAATGATGATGGCGAGACGAGGCGATGTGGTGTTGGTGGCTGGCAAGGGGCATGAGGATTATCAAATAGTGAAAGGAGAAAAGAGACATTTCTCGGATCAAGATATAATATTGAGTCTATAATTTAATAAACAATGATAGTAGTTTTGGGAGCGGGTGAAAGCGGAGTAGGGTCTGCAATACTCGCACAGGCAAAAGGGTATGAGGTGTTCGTTTCGGATATGTCCGAGATAAAACCACGTTACAAGGAAGAGTTGATACGTCGTGGAATAGATTTCGAGGAGAAGCAGCATACGATGAAGAAGATACTCGAAGCGGAAGAGGTGGTCAAGAGTCCTGGTATTCCGGAAAAGGCACCAGTCATAAAAGCGTTGAGGGAGAAGGGTGTCAATATCATTTCGGAGATTGAGTTCGCAGGAAGATATTGCAAGGCAAAGTGTATCTGCATCACAGGTAGCAACGGAAAAACCACAACAACGATGCTGACATACCATATATTGAAAGAGGGTGGATACAATGTGGCATTGGCAGGAAATGTGGGAAAGAGTTTCGCATGGCAGGTGGCTGAGGAGAATTATGACTACTACGTCATTGAGTTGTCGAGTTTCCAACTCGACGGGATGTACGATTTCAGGGCTGACATCGCCATATTGCTCAACATTACGCCCGACCATCTGGACCGCTATGAATATCAGTTCCAGAACTATATAAACAGCAAATTCCGCATCTTGCAGAATATGGGAATTGAGCAGCATTTCATATACTGGTCGGAAGATCCTGTGGTGAAGGCTGAGATGCAGAAACGAATGCCAGATGTGACAATACATAGTTTCTCGGACGAAAAAGAGACAGGCAACGAGGCGTGGATTGAAAATGGGAAACTCAGATTAGACAAGTTCGATTTCGAAATAGCTACTGACAAGATAACCATCAAGGGGCGTCACAATATGTACAACTCGATGGCGGCTGGTATAGCAGCTGCATTGTCGGGAATCACAAACGAGGCTATACGTCGTGCATTCATGACATTCAAAGGGGTCGAACACAGATTGGAGTATGTGGCTACAATACGTGGTGTGAAATATATCAACGATTCGAAGGCTACAAACGTGAATTCCTGCTGGTACGCATTGCAGACGATGACGACACCTGTCGTGCTCATACTCGGAGGGACAGATAAGGGAAACGATTATTCGGAGATTTTGGACCTCGTGAAGGAAAAGGTACATACACTTGTGTTTATGGGAGTTGACAACAAGAAGCTCAACGAGTTTTTTGGCACACGCTGCAATTGCAAGATAGTAGATACCGACAACTTGCAGGATGCTGTCAATGCATGCTACAGAGAGGCAAAAGATGGTGACACAGTGCTGCTGTCGCCATGTTGTGCAAGTTTCGATTTGTTTAAGAACTACGAGAATAGGGGCGACCTGTTCAAGGAGGCTGTGAAAAAACTATAATACTATGTTATACTATTTATTTCAGTGGTTAGACAAGTTTGACATTCCAGGCGCGGGAGTGTTCAACTATATTACCTTCAGGGCAGGTGCGGCTTTCATAGTGGCATTGCTGATGTCAACGATAGTGGGTAATAGATTTATCACATTCATGAGGCGGAAGAAATGTGCGGACGAAGAACGCGACCTCAGCATTGAGGGACAGATGGCTAAGAAGGGTACCCCTACAATGGGCGGTGTGATTATCTTAGTGTCGATTCTGACAGGCGTGCTGCTGTTCGGAATATTACACAATATATATACAATACTGCTTCTGATCACTACTGTATGGCTCGGAACACTCGGTTTCCTGGACGATTATATCAAGGTGTTCAAGAAGGACAAGCATGGATTGCAGGGGAAATTCAAGATAATCGGGCAGGTCAGCATAGGATTGATTGTAGGATTGACACTCTATTTCAGTCCGCAAGTGAAAATGGTTGAGACTATCGGGAAGGAGGTCAATGATTGTCCGGATGAGGCTACAGTCAAAATATATTCTGAAAATACTGTCAAATCGACCATGACTACTATCCCATTTGTGAAAAACAATAATATGGATTATGCAGATGCTTTCGATTGGGCAGGCGAACATAAGCAGATGTTGGGGTGGATATTATTCGTGATAGTTGTAATATTTGTAGTGACGGCAGTTTCGAACGGAGCAAACCTCACAGATGGGTTGGACGGATTGGCGACAGGGTCGTGTGCAATACAAGGTGCGACGTTGGGAGTCTTGGCATATCTGACAGGTAACGTGCGTTATGCAGGCTATCTCGATATAATGTATATCCCCGGTGCAGGAGAATTGATGGTTTTTGCATCAGCTATGATAGGGGCGACAATAGGTTTCCTATGGTTCAACGCCTACCCTGCAGAGATATTCATGGGCGATACAGGTTCGCTCGCATTGGGAGGAATGATAGCAGTAATGGCAATAGCGATACACAAAGAGTTGATGTTGCCTATTTTGAGCGGAATATTCCTCGTTGAGTCGCTTTCGGTCATTATGCAGACATGCTATTTCAAATGTACGCATGGCGGACGAATATTCAAGATGACACCTTTGCATCACCATTTCCAACACCCTGCAGGGAAGATTTCGGCATTGATACAGGGACCTAACATTGCACATCACGAAGTCAAGATAACAGTCAGATTCTGGATTGTAGGCTTGATTCTCGCTGCATTGACTATAATAACTCTAAAGATGAGATAAACGAAAAATGAATTATCAGTTAAAGCAAATACTGAGTGGCGACAAATACGTTAAAGCGGTTTTCATATTCCTTCTGTTGATATCGCTTATTGCAACTTATAGTGCCATGAGTAGAATAATAGTGGGCTCTGGGTCAACGTCAACACAATTCGTGAAGCACTCAATGTTTCTGTTATTTGGAATAATCATAGCCGAGACAATAAAACTTATGGATTTCGGAATGATCAGGAAATTGGGATATTTGTTTCTCATTGGTGCGTTCGTGTTGATGATGACAGTATTTGCGAAAGGCGGAGGCAGGGGAGGCTCAATGCGATTCTCGCAGTATGGTCAACCATTTGAATTTGTGAAATTAGGGATTGTATTGGTGATGGCAGACCAAATAACAAGGTTCCAGAAGAAAGAGTATGAGAACAAGGCATTTTGGTATGTGGTTTTCACGGTGCTCTGTCTGTTTATATTGCCTATAGCTACGCAAAATCTTTCGACGGCATTGATAATCTTTGGAGTGATGATATTGATGATGTGGATAGGCAATGTAGATGCTAAACGAATTTTCGGATTTGCGGCAATATTGATATCATTGGTGATACTGGCATTGCAGGTTCCACGAATAGTTGATTACGAAGTGATAAAAGACATGCCTGGAGGCGCTATAATAGAACGAGCATATACATGGAGGTCGAGGGTCGACGAGTTGGAACAAAGGAAATTTGGTAAAGGTAATCAAATAGCGACTGAGGAAAAAGCGGAGGAGAATGTGCAGGTGACAGCATCGAAAGTGGCATTGCTCAACGGTGGATGGTTCCCTCATGGTCCAGGTAGTTCTAAACAGAGAAACGCTTTGCCAGAGGCTCATAACGACTATGTGTTTGCTATTGCTTGCGAGGAGTGGGGCTTCGTAATGGGAGTTATGATAGTGTTGGCATACCTGATAGTAGTTTGGAGGTCGATAAGGTACCAGCTGAAGGCTGAAAAGTATTACAGGGGAATATTGGTTTTCGGTTGCTCAATGCTGATTCTGATACAGGCAGTAGTGCATATAGCTGTGTCGGTTGGTGTGATACCTGTGACCGGACAGCCTCTGCCTATGGTCAGTCAGGGAGGTTCGTCAATTCTCGTGATGAGTGCTTGTTTCGGAATTATTCTGAAAGCTACGGCAGGAGAAGATGCCTCGTCAATATTCAACGTGAAAACAGATGAGGAGGCGAAAACTGACGAAGAGGTTAAAGAAGAGGTAGAGGTGAAAACAGAAGAAGTGAAGAAAGAAGGAAAAGAAGATTTGGTGATTGAGGAGGATATTGAAGAGGTTGTGATAGAATCAGACAATAATTAAAAAAACAGAGATAACTATGAAAAGGTATTTAATTTCAGGAGGAGGAACTGGAGGACATGTTTTTCCTGCTATCAGCATAGCTAACGAACTGAAGGCAAGAGATAGTGAATGCGAGATATTGTTTATTGGAGCTAAAGGAAGAATGGAAATGAAGAGAGTGCCTGAGGCTGGATACAAGATAGTGGGTCTGCATGTGCAGGGATTTCACCGTAATCACATATTGAAGAATATCCGTGTGCTGTATAATTTGATAAAATCAATGCGCAAGGTGAAAAAAGTAATCGCGGAGTTTGAGCCTGATGTGGCAATTGGTGTAGGTGGATATGCAAGCGGAGCAGCACTCAGAGTGGCAGAAAATATGGGAATACCAGTAGTGCTTCAAGAACAGAATAGTTATGCAGGTGTCACAAACAAATTGTTGGCGAAAAAAGCAGAAAAAATTTGTGTGGCATACAATGGAATGGAAAAATATTTTCCTGCTGAGAAGATAGTCATCACGGGCAATCCTGTAAGACAAGATTTGTTCAATCATGAAATCGTGAAGGCTGAGGCATTAGCACATTTCGGATTGAAAGAGGGGAAAAAGACACTTCTCGTCATCGGGGGGTCGCTCGGTGCAAGGACAATAAACCATTCGCTGATGAGGTCGTTCAGACTTTTGACAGAGTCAGACATACAGGTGATTTGGCAAACTGGAAAATACGAATATACGGAGTGTAAATCGACCTATAGGAAATATGACAAAGGTAACGGCAATATAGTAATCACCGATTTCATAAAGAGGATGGATTATGCTTATGCCGCAGCTGATGTGGTTATCTCGAGAGCGGGAGCAAGTTCGATATCCGAACTTTGTTTGTTGGGCAAAGCGTGCATTCTTGTCCCTTCGCCAAATGTTGCTGAAGATCATCAGACGCACAATGCTATGGCACTCAGTACAAACGAGGCGGCAATTCTTATAAAAGACCAAGATGCAAGAGCGGAACTCGTTGACACAGCACTCACTTTGCTGAATGATGACGATAGAATAAAGATGTTAAGCCAAAACATTGTTAAATACGCTATTTGGGATTCAGCGGGAAAAATAGTAGATGAGATTGAAAAAGTAATCAACAACAGAATATGAAAAATGTTTTTTTTCTCGGAATAGGTGGTATAGGTATGAGCGCATTGGCTCGTTACTACAGATTCTTAGGGTACGACATTTGGGGATACGACAGAACGCGGAGTGAACTATGTGTGAAGTTGGAGGAAACTGACGGCTGTCATATAGTTTACGAAGAGAAGGATGATTATATCGAAATGCTAAGAAAGAGGGATTTCGAAATGGTCGTTGTGACTCCTGCAGTGCCGAAGGATAATCTCTATTACAGTTATTTTGAGAAAAAAGGCGTAGCGATGAAAAAAAGAGCGCAAGTGCTCGGTGACATTACGCGTGAGAAGAGAGGTGTATGTGTGGCAGGAACGCACGGCAAGACAACGACATCGACTATGGTGGCTCATCTGCTGAAACATAGTCATGTGGATTGCAGTGCTTTTCTCGGGGGAATATCAAGGAATTTCGGCAGCAACCTTGTGCTTGCTGAGAATGGTACAGACATAGTGGCTATTGAGGCAGACGAGTTTGACCGCTCGTTCCATCAGCTGACACCATGGATAGCAGTCGTTACAGCTACTGACGCTGACCATTTGGATATATATGGTACTCACGAAGCCTATTTAGATGCTTTTGCCCATTTCACCTCGCTTATAGTGGAAGGAGGAGCGCTGTTGAAGAAAGAGGACGTACAATTGGAATGCCGTGCAAGGGAAAACGTCAGACAATATACCTATTCTGTAGGAGGCGATAGCGCTGATTTCAGAGCCGGAAATGTAAGAGTAGGGAATGGTAAGATATTGTTTGATTTCGTATATCCAGAGGGCATGGTGAGAGATGTTGAACTCGGAGTGCCTGTGATGGTGAATGTGGAAAATGCAGTGGCAGCAATGGCGGTAGGCGTGATATGCGGAATGACGGACGATGAATTAAAGAACGGGATGATGACTTTCAGGGGTGTTGAAAGGAGATTCGAAGTGAAATACAATGCAGACGGAAAAGTGCATATAGACGATTATGCACATCACCCTGACGAGCTGAAGAGAAGCATTGAATCGGTGAATATGCTCTATGAGGGGAAGAAAATCGTTGTTGCATTTCAACCTCATCTGTTCACGAGGACAAGAGATTTCTACAAGGAATTTGCGAAAGCATTGTCGATGGCTGAACAGGTGGTGGTATTGGATATATACCCTGCGAGGGAGACTCCAATAGAAGGGGTTACATCAAAGATAATTTACGATGAACTGACGTCAAAAGTGAAACATTTGTCGTCGTTGAAGGAATTGCAGACGACACTTGACGAGATGGAGTGGGATGTGCTGCTGACAGTAGGTGCAGGCGATATCGGATTGTTCAAAATAGGCAAGTGATACAGACGAATAAAATAATTATTCAATGAAGAAATGGGTTAAAATATTGATAATTTGCGGCGTTTCAATTGCGGCGGTAGCAATGCTCGTTGGGTTGATATGTGGAATATCAGGAGGAAAGGAGGATTCACGTCAAGTGGTATGTGGCGAGGTTAAGATTGAAATAATAAATGCCGACAGCTGCAACTTGATATCCTCAGACGACGTGAACCGTTATTTGAAACAGAGGGGATTGAAACTTGATGGGTTGACGCGAGAATCTACAAATTTGTCGCAAATTGAAGAGGTGATAAATTCGATGGTGATGGTTGACAATACTGAATGCTATTTCGATAATGGAGGGGTGCTGAATATTCACGTTAAGGCAAGGATACCTTTGTTCAAAGTGAATAATAAATTTGGCGATAATTACTGCATAGACAAGAAAGGCAGGCAGATGGGTTATGTGGATTTAAATTGGAATGGTGAAGTATTGGTGACAGGCGAAGTGCCGTTGGATTTCGCAGAAGGGTCGTTATACGAACTTATAATGTATATCAAAAGTCAGGAAAAACTGGAAGACGAATTTACAAAGTTTGATATAGATAAAGGAAATGTTGTAAGAATGTATGCCAATTCGCACAAATATATGGTGACACTTGGCAAGACGGACAGATATGAGCAGAAACTTGATAAGTTGGTAAGGTTTTGGGATACAAAATGCGGGAAAAAGAATTTCAAGGAACTGAATATAGATTTTTATGGTCAAGTAGTAGCAAAATAACTTGATGCTAAATAGGATAATAATTAATTATAAATAGGTTTAATATTATGGAGAATATTTATTTGACGGTGTGTGTTGAAGGACAGACATGTTACATGATGGCTTCAAAAAGAGGTGCTGATGGGAAGGTGACTCCTATAGGTGTGGAGTCAGAGGTTTTAGAGAGTGATGTGGTAAAATGTGGTGTGGTGATGAATGAAAATGGATTGAAATTGGCATTGTCGAAATTGAAGGGGAAGATGGTAAACAAATTGCCAAATTGTGAGATAACAGGGTTCTATATGGGCATAGAATGCCGTTCGATGAGAAGTCGTGAGATTACGGCAATTCACGAACTCGACATACGGAGATACCCACGTAAGAACGATTTGGATATGCTGGAAGACATAGCGGCTAATGAGGCTGGTAAAAACCTGATTGCTATGTATGATGTCGGGTATGAATGCGATGGGGTAGCAACCAGCAATATAACAGAAAATCTTGCGAAGAAAATAGTAAAACATAGCATTGCAGTGAATGTAGCAGAAAAATTTCACAGGGATTATGTGATGTTCGCACCTGCAGGAATTGAAATGTATGATGTTCTACCTACACCAGTGCATAGGGCAATGGTGGTAACAACAGAGCAGCAAAGAATTGACGGCTGCTTGGTGGTCAGTGTAAACAGCGATTGTTGCTCGTTTACGGTTCTCAAAAACGACAAGTTGGCAGGAATGGCTGTAGTGCCGTTCGGTGAAGAGGATTTGATACATGATTTCAATAATGGCAAGCTATCTTCGGCAGCTGCGATAGGATTGATGGGGAAATTGAATTACAAAGATAAATTTCAACCAAAAGCGTTCAAAGTAGATGGTCAACAAGTCATTATCAGTGAGGAAATGATGGAGAAACTCAAATGCCGTCTTGAGGAGATACTGACGTTCGGAAAGAAGTGGGTTGAAAGTATTATTACGTGGAATGAGATACGTGAGAATGTAGTAATAACGGGAAAGACTGTAGAATTCGACGGAATGAAAGATCTTATAGGTAAAATGATAGATTGTGTATGTCATTCGGCAAATTCAAGTGATGTCTTGTCAAGTAATAAATATGCAGACGAAAGATATTATGGACTAATAGGAATGGCTGCGTTTGCAAAAAAGAATTGCGTTGTTGAGACTAAGGTTGAGGTTCCTGTTGCTGAAATAGTTGAGCAAAAAGATGTCAATGATAGCGGTGAGGATAATAAAAAAAGACGCAAAAAGAAAGGAAAATCATTTAGGGATTTTGCAAATCAGTTGTTGTTGAATTTTCCTAATGAAGAGTCTTGAAATTTGAATTATAAACTAATAAAACCACTGAAATTATGGAAAGCATAATAAATGAATTCAACGATGTGAAAGGAAAAAATCCTATAATCAAGATAATAGGCGTCGGGGGAGGTGGAGGAAATGCTGTAAACAATATGTTCAAAAGTGGATTGGAAGGAGTGTCGTACCTGCTGATAAATACAGACGCAACAGACTTGAACAATTCGCCAGTAGAGCACAAAATAGCGCTTGCTTCGTTGGGAGCTGGTAATGAACCAAGTGTGGCAGAAGAAGCAGCATTAAAAGCAGAAGACGAGATAAAACAGGCTGTAAACGACGGAACAAAGATGGCATTCATCACTGCATGTATGGGTGGTGGTACTGGCACAGGAGCTTCGCCAGTCGTAGCGCGTATCCTAAAAGAAATGGGAATATTAGTTGTGGGAATTGTGACAATTCCTTTCGCCTTTGAGGGGAGAAAGAAAATCAGAAAGGCTTTGAGTTGGATTGAGACAATGACACCATACGTTGATTCGTTGCTCGTTATTAACAATGAGCGACTCACACAGTTCAAGGATTTCAAATTACCACTTTGTTTCCAATTTGCCGACAACGTTTTGCTCAATGCAGCGAGGAGTATATCGAATATAATAAATGTTCCTGGATATATAAATATTGACTTCGCTGATGTGAAAACAACGCTGTTGGCTGGTAAAATGGCGGTTATCAGCACTGGCGAAGGTGATGGCGAAGAAAGAATCAAAAACGCTATTGCTGATGCTCAGTCATCGTTGCTTTTGAATAATAAGAATATATGGAAGTCGCAGAAAATATTGTTGAATTTCTATTGTTCGGAGGATTATGCTATCGAGGGAGGTGAAGTCGATCAGATACGTGAGTTTGTTGATCAGATGGAAAATGATATGGATGTCATTTGGGGTGTCACATATGATAATGATTTGGATACTCGTGTTAAAGTGACATTGTTGGCTTCGGGCGAAGGAACAATATGCCCAAAAGAATATGAGGCTGAGTATGAGAAAATTAAATTGAAGAAAGAACTACAAGAAAAAGAGAATGGAGAGTACGATTTGAGCCAATTTGATACAGATGATGGTACATTGGCAGAGATGAAAGTCAATGATGCCATAACAAGAATGAAAAACAAACAGAAGTGAAGCAGAACTTATCATAAAATAAAATTTAGGAAAAGTTTGGTGGGGGAGAAAAAAAGTTGTAACTTTGCAGGCGATTTCGGGTTAAGAGAGAATGCCCGAGGTGTAATGGGAAATACGGATCCCCGGGAGAAGTATCCGTAATTTTGAGTAACACAAAAAAATATTATGAAAGTATTTGAACTTCAGGGTTCTGTAAGATCGGAACTCGGTAAAAAAGCAGCAAAAGCATTTCGCAAAGATGGAGTGATTCCATGCGAGCTTTATGGTCAGGGACAGAATGTGCATTTCACTTGCAAAGAGTCTGATTTGCGTAAATTGGTTTACACTCACGAGATTTTTGAGGTTGCGTTGACAATTGATGGAAAAGCAACTAAGGCAATCATTCAAGAGATTCAGTTCCACCCAATTTCAGATAGAATTGTCCATATGGATTTCCTTGAAATCAACGAGGCAGAGCCAATTGTAATGATGGTTCCAGTTCGTTTGGAAGGTTTGGCAGAAGGTGTTAAGGCTGGTGGTAAGCTTTCGCTTGATATGCGTAAATTGAAAATTAAAGCGTTGGTTAAAGATATGCCTGAGAAGCTCATTGTCAATGTTGAGAGCCTCGGTTTGGGCAAAGTTCTGCAGGTTAAGAATCTTCAGTTTGAAGGTTTGCAGATTATGACTACTCCAAATGCTGTTGTATGCAGTGTTAAGATGACTCGTGGTGCTAAAGCAGCTGCTGAGGCCTAATAACGATAAATCGTTCTATGAAATATCTTATTGTAGGGTTGGGTAACATCGGCGAAGAGTATGCTCATACCCGTCACAATATAGGCTTTGATACATTGGATGCTTTTGCTGAGGCATCCAATGTTGTTTTTACAACCAAGAGGTATGGCGATGTGGCGGAAGTTAAGCTGAGAGGGCATCAGCTCGTTTTGCTTAAACCATCGACATATATGAACCTGAGTGGTAATGCTGTGAGATATTGGATGCAGCAAGAGAAAATAGGTGTAGAACAACTGCTGGTTATTGTTGACGATTTGGCATTGACCTTTGGAACATTGAGATTAAAAGGGAAAGGAAGTGCTGGCGGGCATAATGGACTGAAAAATATAGAGGCAATGATAGGAACTCAAGAATATGCACGATTGCGATTTGGCATAGGAAGTGAGTTCAATCGTGGAGGACAGATTGATTTCGTATTGGGAAAATTTTCAGCGGAAGATGAGAAGTTGAAAAAGGAGAGAATAGAAGTTGTGTGCGAGATAATCAAAAGCTTTTGTTTGGCGGGGTTGCAGATTACTATGAATCAATTTAACAATAAGTGATGGGTTGCAGGATTGATAAATGGCTTTGGGAGGTGAGGCTATACAAGACACGTTCGTTGGCGGCAGAGGCATGCAAGAAAGGACAAATAATGGTCGATGATGTGCAGGCGAAATCGTCAAGAGAAGTGAAAATAGGTGATGTGGTGTCTGTCAGAAAAGCTCCTATTGTGTATAGATATGAGGTCTTAGGTCTCCCTACTGGCAGAATCGGTGCAAAACTTGTTGTGGATTATGTGAGAGATGTCACGACACCGGAAATGAAGGAGTTACTGGAAGTCCTAAAAGTCGATCAGGCTAATAATAGGGCAAAGGGTACGGGAAGGCCAACAAAAAAAGAGAGGCGAGATTTGGAAGAATTTTTTTATAATTCATGAAATATGGAAACACAAAAACAGGAATTGCAGATTGAAATTACACCCGAAGTGGCTGATGGCGTGTATTCAAATTTAGCAGTGATAGCTCATTCAACAAGTGAATTTATAGTCGATTTTCTGATTATGACACCTGGAGCACCAAAAGCCAAGGTGAAAAGCAGAGTGCTGATGACCCCTGAAAATGCTAAAAGATTGATGGCAGCATTGCAAGATAACATCAAAAAATATGAGTCGCAGTTCGGAGAAATAAATATGAACAAAGGTGCGGCTATTTTCCCTATGAACAAGAGTTTGGATTGATATTCTTGTCTATATAATTTTTTATGAAACTTATATTGCCTGATGGGGCAAACAATATGAAGTTCCTTGTCGGAGTGAGTGGGGGACCTGATTCGGTCAGTTTGCTTGTGCAAATGACTGATTTGGGCTATCGTTGTGTCGTAGGGCATTGTAATTTTCATTTGCGTGGCGAAGAGTCAGACGAGGATGAACATTTTGTCTTTAATTTGGCAGAACGGTTGGGCGTTGAGTTTGTAAAAACAGATTTTGATACCAACGGGTATGCGAAAGAAAAGGGAATTTCGATAGAGATGGCTGCCAGAGAGCTGAGGTATGATTGGTTTGAAAAAATGAGAGTAACGTACGACTGTGATTATGTCGTGGTGGCGCATAACCTTAACGATCAAGTTGAGACATTCTTTCTAAACCTCAGCAGGGGAACTGGACTTAGAGGTTTGACGGGAATAAAGTTTAAGAATGGAAAGGTGTTACGACCATTGATTGAAACTCAAAGAAGTGAGATTGAGTATTTCCTGCGTCAGAAAGGTGAAGTTTGGCGTACAGATGGTACGAATAGCGATGTGAAGTATAGGAGGAATAGGATAAGGCATAACATTTTGCCTGAGATGGAGAAGATGAACCCATCGTTTCTTAGGACAATGGCGAGGACAATGGCGAATCTGAGGTCTGTTGAAGATGATTTGGAAGGTAGAGAGAGCGTTAGATGCAGGGTGTATGAAAAGGTGAAGAATTTGGAGTTCAGTCATCAGCAGATTGAGTCGATGGTAAATGTTGTCGGAAATGGAGGTAGCGGCCAGAGATTTGAAAGCAAAAAAGGTGTGGCAGTGGTGAATAGAGGTGAGGTGAAAGTGTATTTATATAGCGAGTGTGTTCAAAAAGAAATAGAGCTCAGAGTCGAAGAGGCAGTTGATGTCGAAGACATGCGATCTGGGAAAGATTATGCATATGTGAGTATGGATAGGACTATGATGCCTCTGAAACTCAGACCTTGGAAGGTGGGCGATTGGATGATTCCCTATGGGATGAAAGGGAAGAAAAAGGTGAGTGATTTGTTGACAGAGAGAAAAATGGACATAGTTGAAAAAGAGCGACAGATGGTGGTTGAAGATTGTTGTGGAAATGTTGTTTGGGTTGTTGGTGTTAGGGTAGATGCGAGAGTGGCATGTAGTAAAGGCGAGAGGTGTTGGAAACTGTTAATATGTGGTAAATGAAAAATATGAAAAAAAGATGATTTTTTTATTGGTGGGAGTGAAAAATATTTTGTAACTTTGCAATTGAAAAATGTATAAAAAAACAAGGATATGAAAAAGGTATTGTTTTCGTTGACCTGTCTGGTTATGCTGGCAGGTTGCAGCACTGCCAAGAAGGCAGGCGAGGTATCGACACTCAGCGAAGAGTTGCCAAAAACTGCAAGATTTTCAAATCAGTTCAAGGTGTTTTGGAATGATTTTGTAAGCGAGGTTAAACAGAGTGGAAAGAGTTTGAAAAAGTATAAGCCAACACAGGAAATGGTTGATTATTATGGACTTGTCAAAGCTGGCAACCAATATGTATTAACTGGTTTTATACAAGTTGATTCGAAGAAAGAAGATGCAACTAAAAATTTTGACCCTGAAAAATTGAAGGGAATGGGTATTACTTTGAATGAGATGATTACTGGCATATATTCATTCCGTTGCCCATTGGCATTGTTGCCAACACTTATCAATCAGCCTGGAATGAAGACTGTTGAGGCGGGCAAACAACTTAAACCACTGCACGAAAATAAATAAGTAATTTTTGATATATGAGAAGATTTTTTATTACGGTTGCGGCTGCTGTAATGGCGCTTGGTGGCGTAATGGCACAGGGCAAAATGTCAAGTTTGGCAGCAACTTTGGTTACCGAAAAGAAAATGGCGGTAGCAGACAATGGCATGTTGCATGGGTTGTCGAGAATGGAGAATAATAGGGAAATGGTGGATTGCTATGTGCATTTCAATTCTTCAGTTGATGAAAGCATACTGAGTAAATATGACGTGGTTTTGCATGCTAAATATGACAAACTCACAATGGTTACGGCTGCAGTGCCAGTTGATATGATGGAGGCTTTGTCAAATGATCCTGCAATCAAGTATGTTGAGGCAGGTACGCCATTGAAATTCGAAATGAGCAAAGCAAGACCTATGAGTCTCGCACAGTTGGTAGTTGATGGAGGTGGCCAGTTGTCGCAGAGTTATCTCGGACGAGGAGTCGTTTTAGGTATTGTAGATACAGAGATACAACTTAATCATCCTAATTTCTATGATACTAACCATCAGAACTATCGTATAAAGAGATATTGGAACCAGAATTCGACAGGAGGAACACATCCTCAAAATTTCGATTATGGTGCTGAATATACTTCGGAATCTGCTATTATCGGGCAGAAATACGATTTCCGTCAACCATCGTCTGGTCATGCAACTCATGTGCTTGGTATTGCCGCTGGAGCATGTATGGAGAATCCAAATTATGGTATAGCAAGAGAGACTGAACTTGTGATGGTATCTGCAGTTCAGACAATGTATAATAGTTCGTCAACATCGTTGTCGGATGGTATCAAATACATTGTGGATTATGCTAACTCTGTTGGGAAACCATGCGTGGTTAATGTAAGTATGGGTGGATTTCTTGGCCCACATGATGGCACATCGACTGAGTGCAAGGTTATTGACGAGTTGGCGACAAGACCTGGTGTGCTGATTTGCGGTTCTGCAAGTAATTCGGGTGATGTCAAGGAACATGCTAAGTTGGTTTTGCAAGATCTTGATACAGTGGCAAAGACATTCCTTACGTATTCTGAGTCTGCAAAAATAGCTATGGTTGACGTATGGGGTGAAGTGAATAAGCAGTTTGCAATACAAGTGGTTGTTTATAATAGGGATACAAAAGAGTTTGTATGTCAAACTGATACAGTTACATTCGACTTGCCAAAAGATGTCTATACTTACAATTTGAAACAATCCAGTTCTGGTGTGAATGTGACAGTTTCAATTGCAAAGTCAATCAATCCTGATAACAATAGAGGTAACTATCTTATAACTACCAATCTTTCTCAAGATATCCCTGATCGTCATATGGTTGGAATTTTGGTTTATGGCAAGAATGCTGGCGAGGTGAATATGTGGTCAACTGAAGATTATTGTACGTTTACCAACTATGGTATGAAGAGAGATGGTTGGACAGATGGTAGTACTGATATGACACTTGGCGAGCCAATGGGTGTGGCTAATGGCGCTATTTCTGTAGGTTCTTATACCTCGTATGCACAATATCCAAGTCAGAAAGTTGGCGGAAGGTCGTCTTTCTCGTCAATGGGTCCTACACTTGATGGACGTATCAAACCAGACATCTGTGCACCTGGTCAGACTTTGGTATCATCAATTCCTGATTGTTCGTCATTATCGTCAAGCAGAGCTGAAGAGGTGGTAGTTAATGGTAACAAATATTATTATGGTTATATGCAGGGAACCTCAATGTCAAGTCCTTATTGTGCAGGTGTGATGGCAACTTGGCTTGAAGCAGACCCAACTTTGGATCAAGCAAAAGTTAAAGAGATATTCAGAAATACTGCAATTATTGATGACCAAATTGGTAAGGATGTTCCTAATAGCAAGGTCGGATATGGCAAACTCAATGCTTACGAAGGTTTGTTGTGGGTTCTTGGTCTTAATGCTTCTGTTCAGAATCCAGAGTCACCAAAAGTGTTGGCAGTATATCCAAATCCAACTGATGGTGAACTGAACATAGGTTTTGCTGCTTCAGATTCTAAGGTTAATATTGTTATTACTGACCTCAGTGGAAAAACTATATATAATAATATAATGAGTGATGTTCAGCCTGGAGACAACATCAATATTGATTTGAGCGATGTTTTGCCAGGAGCATATATCGTGAAGGTCGCTGGCGAGTCGTTGAACGATACTTTTAAACTCATCAGAAAATAAGTTATGGCATCGCAGGATGAAGTATTCAAAAAACTCGTAGCTCATTGCAAGGAATATGGCTTTGTGTTTCCATCAAGTGAAATTTACGATGGATTGGCAGCTGTATATGATTATGGGCAGATGGGTGTTGAACTGAAGAATAACATCAAGAAATATTGGTGGGATAGCATGACGTTGCTTCATGAGAACGTTGTCGGAATAGATGCAGCTATATTCATGCACCCAACGACATGGAAGGCTTCTGGTCACGTAGATGCCTTCAACGACCCTCTGATTGATAATAAGGATAGCAAGAAAAGATATCGTGCTGACGTGCTGATTGAAGACTATTTGGCTAAATATGACGAGAAGATAGGAAAAGAGTGCGATAAGGCTGCAAAGCGCTTTGGCGAAAATTTCGACAAGGAAATGTATCTTAAGACAAATCCGAGAGTGTTGGAATATGCAAAAAAACGCGATGACGTACATGCACGTTTTGTTAAGGCATTAGAAGACAATAATCTTGAGGAGTTGCGGCAGATAATCGTTGATTGCGAGATAGTTTGTCCTATTTCAGGAACAAAAAATTGGACTGAGGTTAGGCAGTTTAACCTTATGTTCTCGACCGATATGGGGTCAACTGCTGATGGTGCGACCAAGATATATCTTCGTCCAGAGACTGCACAGGGAATATTTGTAAATTACTTGAATGTGCAGAAGACAGGACGAATGAAGATACCTTTTGGAATATGCCAGATAGGAAAGGCTTTCCGTAACGAAATAGTTGCACGCCAATTTATTTTCAGAATGAGGGAGTTCGAACAGATGGAAATGCAATTTTTTGTTCGTCCAGGTGATGAGATGAAATGGTTTGACTATTGGAAACAATTCCGTCTGAAATGGCATAAAGCTCTTGGTCTTGGCGATGAGAAATATCGTTTTCACGATCATGATAAGTTGGCGCATTACGCAAATGCGGCAACTGATATTGAGTTCCAGATGCCTTTCGGATTTAAGGAGGTTGAGGGAATACATTCTCGTACAGATTTCGATTTGACAAGCCATGAGAAATATTGTGGCAAGAATATTAAGTATTTCGATCCTGAATTGAACGAGAGTTACACTCCGTACGTTATTGAAACTTCTATTGGTGTTGATAGAATGTTCTTGTCTGTTCTCTGTTCCGCTTATGAGGAAGAGCAATTGGAGGGAGGCGAAAGTCGCGTTGTTTTGCACTTGCCAGCTGTGCTTGCTCCTGTCAAGGTATGTATTATGCCACTTGTAAAGAAGGACGGATTGCCAGAGAAAGCACGTGAGATAATGAATGACCTCAAATTCGATTTTCGTTGTGCATATGACGAGAAAGACTCAATAGGAAAGCGTTATCGTCGTCAAGATGCTGTTGGAACACCATTCTGTATAACAGTCGATCACGATACATTGAACGATGGATGTGTGACAATACGTCATCGTGATTCTATGGAACAAGAAAGAGTCAAGATAGAAGAACTTCGTGGGATACTTTCTCATGCAATTGATGCTAAACAATTGTTGAAAAAGTTGATGGATTGAGTTCT
This sequence comes from Paludibacteraceae bacterium, assembly GCA_024399535.1. GTDB lineage: Bacteria > Bacteroidota > Bacteroidia > Bacteroidales > Paludibacteraceae > Aphodosoma. The sequence goes on along the minus strand of JAKSNU010000011.1, from coordinate 14,355 downwards.
CGGAAAACTGCATAAACATAATAAAAGGCTGACCATTTATACTACAAAGGTCAGCCTTTTATTGTGTCTATCTTAGCAGGTTGCAATCGCCCGAAAGGCGGTAGTGCATAGGTTTGTTCTTGTTGTCGTAGTCTGAGCCGTAAGCATTGATTACATAATAGTACGTACCTGTCGAGGCTGGACGTCCATTGATGGTGCCATCCCAACCAGAACCAGGGTCGGTGCTATGATATACAAGACGTCCCCAACGGTTGTAAATCCAAATATCGAAACTTTTGAGCGATTTATATGCAACGCGGAATTCATCATTTATGCCATCGCCATTAGGTGTGAAGACGTTTGGAACATCTATAAACGAGTCGTGGGCTTTGATGTTGAGAGAATCAGTTGCAGAGCATAATTCGCTATTGACCCTGAGACGAGCAATGTAGTCGCCAGATTCCTTGAATGTATAATTCACTTCTGGGTCAGAGAACCGTTGATATAGTTCTGGATTGGTTGTCTTGAAAATAATCCATTCATAATAGAGGTTATCCGCAGGGTTGGCATTAGCGGTGAATTGTACTACGAGAGGCGAAGAACCCGCTATTGAATTTTGTGTTGTGCGGTCTTTTTCGTTTTTTGCATTACGTTCGATAACTTCGCCTTTAGGGTGAATCTGGACAGCCTTGGCTATATAGAGGTCGGAGTATAGTGTATCCGAAATTATGCCGAGTTGCTCTGAAATATCATCGCCAAAGAATTCGAAGTAGGTGTTTTTCAAAGGAGCTACTACTGACGTTGTGATAGGCGAGGAAGATGGCGTAAGTGTAGTAACGGCAAGACTATCGTTCCACGATGTGCCATCCCAAGCTGATGTTGTGTATTGCAGGGTGAATGTGCGAGGGAGGAAAGTTCTTTGCCCTAACGAGTCAATATAATATATAGGTGTAATGTCGCAGAGTATTTCAAGATTGAGCGATTCGCAAACTGTCTGAGGGTCTTCAGAAATGTTGATGGCTTGATACGATGATGGGAATTCGCTATAGTCGAGAGTATAGACATGGTAGCGTGAAATCCCATTAATCTTAACTGTATATAATGTGTTTGGATAGACATCTACAGAATTCATTGTTGATGTGTAGGTGTCTGAACCGACAGAATATGACCATTGAAAATTACCTGTACCTGTATAAATCAGTTGAGCACCAACAGATATTTTGTCGAAGATAATCAGACCATCAAGACGATATTGAGTGCCTGTAAGTATAGTGTAATGGTCTGGTGTAGAGACTGAAAATGGATTTTGGGCTGTAATATAAAAACTGCTCAGTAACGTCAGGAATACAATTAAAATACGTTTTGTCATATAGGTAAAATCTGCAAATCAAATTTGCCGCAAAGTTACAAATAAAAACTGGAAAAAGCGAGAAGAAGCGAAAGAATTTTATTTAATAAAAATTAACCATTGCTTTTGTTGTGTATGTCGATGTTTTTTTGTAATTTTGCGGTTTCAAAGGAAATTGTTTGTTATGATAGAGATAAAAGACTTTTCGTATAAGTACAAGAAGGGAAAAGATATGGTGTTTGACCATTTCAATCTTGAGTTGTCGGCAGGTCATGTTTATGGCTTGTTGGGACGTAACGGTGTGGGTAAGAGTACTTTGATATATACTCTCATGGGACTTCTTCAGCCTCGTACAGGTTTCGTGACAATAGATGGTATGAATGCCTCGGAACGCTATGCAGAGTTGCTGAGAGATTGTTTTTTGGTGCCAGAGGAGTTTGAATTGCCTGCCTGCACGCTCGAGCAGTACATCAAATATACGTCTCCTTTCTATCCTAATTTCTCGCAGACTGACATGGAGCGTAACCTCCGCCTCTTCAATATGGAGGGAAATCCTAATCTGAAAGCACTTTCGATGGGTCAGAAAAAGAAGGTATTCATGTGCTTTGCCTTGGCGTGCAATACTAAATACTTGATAATGGACGAGCCTTCCAATGGTCTGGACATACCTTCAAAAGAACAGTTCCGACAGTTGGTGAAGACAGGAATGCGTCCTGACCGTACCATCATTATTTCAACTCATCAGGTAGGAGATGTGGAGAGCCTGATAGAAGAGGTCGTTATTCTCGAAAAGAACCGACTGCTGCTTCAGCAACCAGTGAAACGCATCTGCGAAGTGCTGAGGTTTGGTGTGAATGATGAGAATCCACTTTACAAACAGGAATTCGCGGGTGGCTATTTCACCGTCACTAAAAACGAGACCGGCGAGATGTCGCCTATGCGACTTGAACTGCTTTTCAATGCAGTGTTGCTTAATGATGATATTGCAAAACTCTTCTAAATCGATTGCCTTATGAAAAAGTTTGAATTCTCAAGATATTTATTGGTATGTCGCAAACAGTTTGTTGAGGATTGGCGTCGTCAGGTAGGCTTTACGGCTGTGATGGCTATTTTGCTCTTCTTTATATTCTGGATTGTGAATTGGCAAATCAACATTATGATGTCATATGACGAAACTAATTCTGCTGTTAGCGAAGGGTCTGTCGTGTTCTTCTCTTGGTACAAGATAATTATGTTTGTTGCCGTTACAGTACTTGCTATAGCTTATCAGTCAGCTCACTCAATGCCTTTCATGAAAACCAAGACTTCGCAGATTGCCCATATTGTGCTTCCGGCAACTACTTTGGAGAAATATTTTGCAGCCGAGACTTTTGCTTTTGTCTTCTCAGTCATTGAGGCTGTTGTTGCATTTTTTATCGCTGATGCTTTACAATATGCTTTGACAGGCCATTTTACATTGACAGAGGTATCATCAACTTCTTTAATCGATGTCCTGAGAAATTTTGGCTTAACAATGGATTCTGATTATTCTGTCATAATTTCCCTTTCCGTCTGTGTTATAGTGGCTTCACTGTTTTTTCATAGCGCATGGTTTACATTCTGTGCAACTCTTTTCCGCAAACATCCATTCCTCTTTGGAATGTTGATTTTGTGGGGTGTAAATCAAGTACTGAGTATTTTTGTATCAACTGTATCATTTAATTTCCTCAGTGTGATAATCACTCCATTGGAAAATATGACTCATACCGAGACAATGCTATATTTTAAGGAAATATTATACGGACTTATATTCGGACAACTTGCCGTGGCTATCGGTTTCTGGATATGGAGCTATTTCCGCATGAAAAAAGTTGAACTATGATTGATGCATACGAAATAATAAAGAGATATTATCCGGAGGGATGCAAATTGTATAATATACTTGTCATCCATAGCGAGTGTGTGCGAGATAAGGCTATTGAGTGTGCAATCCGTCACCCTGAACTTGACATTGACATTGAATTTGTCAAGGAGGCAGCGATGCTTCATGATATAGGGATTTTCTATACTTACGCACCGCCCATTGAATGTATGGGAACTCATCTATATATCGAGCATGGGGCATTGGGTGCAGAACTGTTGCGAGGTTTAGGGCTTGAGCGTCACGCACGTGTGTGTGAGTGTCATACAGGCACTGGTCTTACGGCGGAATACATAAAGCGTATGCACTACCCATTGCCCGAGAAGGATATGATGCCTGAAACTTTGGAGGAGAAACTCGTATGCTATGCAGATAAATTCTATTCAAAAAATAAAGATTTGACTAAGGCAAAGGATGTTGCCGTCATCAGAGAGAAACTTGCTAAATGGGAAGATGGTAGTGTCGACAGGTTTGACGAATTACATAAAATATTTGGATGAGAAAAGTTTTATTATTTATATTGTCTGTATTGTATAAGTTTGGTGTTTCGGTCAGGAATGCCCTATACGACTTTGGAATAATAAAAAGCGAAGAGACTATATTGCCTACCATCTCTGTTGGAAATCTTGCTGTCGGTGGAACAGGAAAGACACCGCATTCTGAATTTTTGATTCGGGAATTGCTTAATGCCGGACATCATGTGGCATATCTCAGCCGCGGTTACATGCGCGACACTAAGGGGTTGGTTGTTGCTGATGCTAATTCTACTGCTGCCGACATAGGCGATGAGGCTGTGCAGGTAAAACATAAATTCCCTGAAATGATTGTCGTTGTCGATGTTGACAGACGTCGGGCTTTGCAATATCTGAAGGATAATACCAAGACTGATGTGGTTGTACTCGATGATGCTTATCAGTATAGGAAGATAATTCCGACAATCAACATATTGCTGCTTGATTGCAATTATTCGCCGTTTGAGGAGAAAATGTTGCCATTAGGCAGAATGCGCGAGTCAGTCAATGGTATGGATAGGGCAGACGTGGTGATAGTCACTAAATGTCCGAAGACTCTGAAGCCTGTTGAACAAATGACTATGAGAACTGAACTCAGTCTGCTGAGTTCTCAGAAACTATATTTTACGAGTCTCAAGTATGAAAAACCTGTCAAAGTGGAAACAGGTATTGAAATTGACGAGAGCGATTTGAAAGGGACAAACGTTTTGCTTGTGACTGGGATAGAACGTCCGTTGTATCTCAAACGTCATTTGCAGTCGCTTGGGGCGAAGGTGGAACATATGCGATTTAGCGACCATTATTACTATGAAACGCGAGATTTTGAGAACATGATAAGGTGTTTTGAGAATCTTGAGGGTGAAAACAAAATGGTAATCACGACAGAGAAAGATTTGGCACGACTTTCGGCATGTGACGAAATGCCTGATAGATTGAAGAGTAATCTGTATTGCATAAGTATTGAGCCAGAGTTTATCGGCAATAAGTTTGATGTGGAAAAAGAATTGGCTGTAGCGATGGCTGAATAGATAAAATATTGTATCTTTGCAATCATAGAATTAAATTATATTACAAACATAAATTACTTATGGCAGGAAAAAAATTAAACCTGTTGGCTGATTTCCCAGCAGTATCTACCGAAGAGTGGATGGCGAAGATTACAGCCGACCTTAAAGGTGTTCCATTTGAGAAGAAACTCATTTGGAGGACAGACGAGGGATTTAATGTAAATCCTTTCTATCGCCAGGAAGATGTGAAGGGTATGGCTACCCTTGATTCTGCTCCAGGCAAATTCCCATTTGTACGTGGCACAAAAGAGTGCAACGAGTGGTTGGTCCGTCAGAATATCTGTGTTGATTGCCCTAAAGAGGCAAATGCTAAAGCATTGGATGTTCTGAATAAAGGTGTCAATTCGCTTGGTTTCTGTCTTGGCAAAGACGATTTGAAGGCTGAGACTATCGAGACTTTGTTGAATGGCATTTGTCCAGAGTGTGTTGAACTGAACTTCAACATCTGCCCTTGCTCGTCTGAGGAGTTGATTAATCTCCTCGTTGCGTATTTCAAGAAAAACAATGTAAACCTCGAAAAGGTTCATGGTTCAGTAAACTGCGACCCAATGAAGAATATGCTCGTCAAGGGACGCAAACCTTCGCGCGAGAAGATGACAACACATATCGCTGCTGCTGTCAAGGCTGCTGAGTGTATGCCTGAGTTCAGAGTCGTAGCAGTTAATTCTGTCGCTTTGAACCATGCAGGTGCATTCTGTGCACAGGAACTTGGTTATGCTCTCGCTTGGGGTGCTGAATATATGACTCTCATGACTGAGGCAGGTATCAAATCTGTTCGCGCAGGACGTGCTATCAAGTTTAATATGGGTATCGGTGGCAACTACTTTATGGAGATTGCTAAATTCCGTGCCGCTCGTATGTTGTGGGCAATGATTGTCAAGGCTTACGAGCCAGAGTGCGATTGCGCTTGCAAGATGAAGATTCATGCTGAGACTACTAAATTCAATAAGACAATCTATGACGCTCATGTCAACTTGCTGAGGTCTGAAACTGAGGCTATGAGTGCAGCTATTGCTGGCGTTGATTCTATGACTGTCAATCCATTTGATATAACATACAAGAAATCTGACGATTTCTCTGAAAGAATAGCACGCAACCAGCAGTTGCTGCTCAAGGAGGAGTCTCATTTCGATAAGGTGACCGACGTTGCAGGTGGTTCTTATTATATTGAGAACTTGACCCAGTCAATAGCTAAAGAGGCTTGGCGTCGTTTCCTTGAGATTCAGGCTGCAGGAGGTATGTACGAGATGATTGTTAATGGCAAGGTTGTTGAAGATATCAAGGCTACGCAGGTTAAGAGAATGGATAATGTTTCGAAACGCAAAGAGGTTTTGCTCGGTACAAACCAATTCCCTAACTTCAACGAAATGGCTGCTGAAAAGATTGAACCTCAGACTTGTGGCTGCAAGTGCGGTTGCAACGACAAGAAGTCTGAACTTGAGGCATTGCCAATGAAGCGTGCTGCTGAGCAATTCGAGGCTCTCAGATTAGAGACCGAGAAGAGCGGAAAACGTCCAAAGGCATTCATGCTCACTATTGGTAATCTCGCTATGCGTCTTGCACGTGCACAGTTCTCTTGCAACTTCCTCGCATGTGCTGGCTATCAGGTTATCGACAACCTTGGCTTTGAAACTGTCGAGGATGGTGTTGCTGCTGCTCGCAAGGCAGGTGCTGACATCATTGTTCTCTGTTCATCGGACGATGAGTATGCTGAGCTTGCTCCAGCATGCAAGAAAGCTATCGGTGATGGAAAGGAAATCTTCATCGTGGCTGGTGCTCCAGCATGTATGGACGACCTTAAGACTCAGGGCATAGAGAACTTCATCCACGTAAAATGCAACGTATTGGAGACTTTGAAAGCGTTTAACAAACAATTACTCTAATTTCGAAAGTTATGAAACCTAATTTCAATAATATAGATATTCAGGCAATTGCACCTTCGAAAGCAGAGGGTTGCAATAAGGAGAATTGGCTCACACCAGAGCAGATTCCCGTTAAAGGTATTTATACCAAAGAGGATTTGGAGGGAATGGAGCATTTGAACTATGCTTCTGGTATCGCTCCTTATCTTCGTGGTCCATATTCTGGCATGTATCCTATGCGTCCTTGGACCATTCGTCAGTATGCAGGATTCTCGACAGCTGCCGAGTCTAATGCTTTTTATCGCCGTAACCTTGCATCTGGTCAGAAAGGTTTGTCAGTTGCGTTCGACCTTGCAACCCACCGTGGCTATGATGCTGACCATGCACGTGTAGTAGGTGATGTAGGTAAGGCAGGTGTTTCTATCTGCTCATTGGAGGATATGAAAGTGTTGTTTAATGGTATTCCATTGAACAAGATGTCAGTTTCCATGACTATGAATGGCGCTGTATTGCCTATTATGGCTTTCTATATCAATGCTGGCTTGGAACAGGGCGCTAAACTTGAGGAGATGGCAGGTACAATCCAGAACGATATCCTCAAAGAATTCATGGTGCGTAACACATATATCTATCCTCCTAAATTCTCGATGAAGATTATTGCCGACATCTTCGAATATACTTCAAAGAACATGCCTAAGTTCAACTCAATCTCAATTTCTGGTTATCACATGCAGGAGGCTGGTGCTACTGCTGATATTGAGTTGGCTTATACTTTGGCTGATGGTTGGGAGTATCTGAAGGCAGGTGTCAATGCTGGTATGGACATCGACACATTTGCACCACGTCTTTCGTTCTTCTGGGCAATTGGTACAAACCATTTCATGGAGATTGCCAAGATGCGTGCTGCTCGTATGTTGTGGGCAAAGATTGTGAAATCATTCGGAGCTAAGAATCCTAAATCGTTGGCTTTGAGAACTCACTGCCAAACTTCTGGATGGTCGCTCACCGAGCAGGATCCATTCAACAACGTTGGCCGTACATGTATCGAGGCTATGGGTGCAGCTCTTGGTCATACTCAGTCGTTGCATACCAATGCGCTTGACGAGGCTATTGCTTTGCCAACCGATTTTTCGGCACGTATTGCTCGTAACACTCAGATATTCATTCAGGAAGAGACTAAGATTTGCAAGGAGATTGACCCATGGGCAGGTTCGTTCTATATTGAGAGCCTGACACAGGAACTTGCCGAGAAGGCTTGGGAACTTATCGAAGAGGTTCAGAAACTTGGCGGTATGGCAGCAGCTATCGAGACAGGTATTCCTAAGATGCGTATTGAGGAAGCAGCAGCTCGTACTCAAGCTCGTATCGACTCTGGTGTCCAAACTATTGTTGGTACCAACAAGTATCGTTTGGAGCATGAGGACCCTATTGATATCCTTGAGGTTGACAATACCGAGGTTCGCAAGGACCAGATTGCACGCTTGAACGACTTGAGAGCTCATCGTGACGAGAAGGCTGTCAAGGAAGCTTTGGCTAAGATAACTGCTTGTGTAAAAGAGTTCAACGAGGGTAAGAAGTCGGCTGACAACTTGCTTGACTTGGCTGTCAAGGCAGCAGCAGTTCGTGCAACATTGGGCGAGATTTCAGACGCTTGCGAAACAGTAGTAGGACGTTATAAAGCAACAATTAGAACAATATCGGGTGTGTATTCAGCAGGAACAAAGAACGATGAAGACTTCGTTGAGGCTTCAAAGATGACGGCAGAGTTCGCTAAGAAGAATGGTCGTCAGCCACGTATTATGATTGCTAAGATGGGTCAGGATGGTCATGACCGCGGAGCAAAGGTTTGCGCAACAGGTTATGCTGACTGTGGTTTTGATGTTGATATGGGACCTTTGTTCCAGACTCCTGAAGAGGCTGCTCGTCAGGCTGTCGAGAACGATGTAAATGTTCTCGGTGTATCATCGTTGGCAGCTGGTCATAAGACTCTCGTGCCACAGGTTATTGCTGAACTCAAACGTCTCGGTCGTGAGGATATTATCGTTGTCGCAGGTGGTGTAATCCCTGCTCAGGACTACGACTTCCTCTATAAGGCTGGCGTTGCAGCAATATTTGGTCCTGGTTCGTCAGTGGCTAAATGTGCACGTGTTATGATGGAAATCCTTTTGGGATAAATCCATAGATATATTCTTGAAAATGGGCGGTTCTATTGTGATAGAACTGCCTATTTTTTATTTCAAATAACTTTCAATTCTTCACCGTCTAAGTAGCGACATCTCGTTGGGTGTGGCGGGGAAATACTTGTACCTATATTATAAAAAATTCTGCTGGACAATAATTATCCAGCAGAACATAAATGTCTATGGAGTATGTATATTGATTTTATCCTAACAGATGGAACGAAGCTGTGAGACCTGCCATCACTATTGAAACCATACTCATAAGTTTGATGAGGATGTTCAGCGAAGGACCGGCAGTGTCCTTGAAAGGATCGCCCACTGTGTCGCCAACTACTGTAGCCTTGTGACTGTCAGAACCCTTACCACCGAAATTGCCTTCCTCGACATATTTCTTTGCATTGTCCCATGCGCCACCTGCGTTAGCCATGAATATTGCCATCACGAAGCCTGACGAGAGACCACCGATGAGAAGTCCGAGAACACCTTGAATGCCAAGCACCACACCAGTGATGATAGGAACTACGATAGCGAGAATCGAAGGAAGGAGCATCTCCTGTTGTGCGCCTTTAGTCGAAATTGAAACGCAACGCTCGTAGTCTGGTTCAGCCTTGCCTTCGAGGATTCCCTTTATTGTAGTGAACTGACGGCGAACCTCTTCAACCATCTTTTGTGCTGCACGACCGACTGCATTCATAGTCATTCCGCAGAACAGGAATGCCATCATTGCACCGATGAATACACCTACGAGAACGATAGGGTTCATGAGGTTGATGTTGTATGCGTTCATGAAATCTACGAGCGAAGCTTCAGCTGCCGAGATTCCGTTAGGGAGGTCTTCGCCTATGCGGACAAGCGCAATCTTAATCTCCTCGACATACGAAGCGAGGAGGGCAAGAGCAGTGAGAGCTGCCGAGCCAATGGCAAAGCCTTTGCCTGTGGCGGCAGTGGTATTTCCAAGAGCATCGAGAGCATCTGTACGACGGCGGACTTCAGGTTCAAGACCGCTCATTTCTGCATTTCCACCGGCGTTGTCGGCTATTGGACCATATGCATCTGTTGCGAGAGTGATACCGAGAGTCGAAAGCATACCGACAGCTGCGATACCTATGCCGTAAAGACCCATTGAAAGATTCTCTGGAGTGAACTCTGTATTGAAACCGTTGGCACTGAGATAAGCGAGAACGATTGCTACGCCTACGGTGACTACAGGGATAGCTGTCGAAATCATTCCAAGTCCGAGACCTGAGATTATCACTGTGGCAGGTCCGGTTGTTGAACTCTCTGAAACTTTCTGTGTTGGTTTATAGGTCTGCGACGTGTAGTATTCGGTGGCCCTGCCGATGATGACACCTGCCAATAGACCAATGACTACTGACAGCGAAACTTGCCACCATTGATTGGTGTCAGTTCCGAACAGCCATGCGAAGATTCCGAATGTGGCAGCTGCTATCAGTATTGCAGCCGTGTTTGTTCCACGTCCGAGAGCCCCGAGTAGTTCCTTCATGCCAGCATCCTCTTTGGTGCGTACCAAATAGATGCCTATAATTGAGAGGATTACACCTGCAGCTGCGATGAGCATAGGGGCGAGGACAGCTTTCATTTGCAGCGCCTCGTTGCCTTGAGCTGCCGCAGTGGCGAATGCCGAAGCACCGAGAGCCATAGTGGCGAGGATAGAACCTGCGTACGACTCGTAGAGGTCAGCACCCATACCTGCAACGTCACCCACGTTGTCGCCTACATTGTCAGCGATTGTTGCAGGGTTGCGAGGGTCGTCCTCCGGAATATTGAATTCTGTTTTGCCTACGAGGTCAGCACCAACGTCGGCAGCTTTTGTATATATGCCACCGCCGACACGTGCGAAGAGAGCTTGTGTCGAAGCACCCATACCGAACGTAAGCATTGTGGTGGTGATGGTGACGAGGTCAGCTTGTGCACCGACCATTTCGAGAAGTCCTGTGCCCTTGAGCACGATGAACCACAGCGAAACATCGAGTAGGGCGAGACCTACAACGACAAGTCCCATGACTGCACCTGAACGGAATGCCACCTGAAGACCGCTGTTGAGTGATTGGCGTGCTGCGTTTGCCGTACGTGCCGAAGCATATGTGGCTGTTTTCATACCGAAGAATCCTGCGAGACCCGAGAAGAAACCGCCCGTAAGGAAGGCAAACCATACAATTCCATTTTGAAGATGGAAAATACTCATCACGAAGAAGATGATGGCGAGAACGATAAACACGATGAATACAACCTTGTACTGCTGTTTCAGATATGCCATTGCGCCTTTACGAACGTGTGCGGCAATCTTTTTCATCAGGTCGGTTCCTTCATCCTTTGTCTTCATCTGCTTGTAGAAGATGAAAGCGAATGTCAGCGCTATGACTGATACGACAAGCACGACATACGCGAAATTCAAAAGATCCATAACTGATATTGTGTTTAATTAATTTCAGTTTGTTTTTGGAAGTGCAAAGTTACAAAAAAAAATTGGGATATTGATAAAAATACAAAAAAATATTCGTGTAAATGAAGAAAAAAATGCTGAATTGTCGGTTCTTGCCTTTAATCAGCGATTTATGGGTGCTGTATGGCGTGATTACATAGGTACAAAAATTTCCCCATCTGATTTCGAGAGACGTTCATAGTTTTTCCTGGCTGTTTCGTTGCCCTTATTCGCAGCTCGTTTGTACCATTTGAGAGCTTCCTTGGTGTCAAGGTTATGCACGCCAAGTCCGTTTTCGTAGCATATGCCGAGTTCGTTTTCTGCTTCTGAATGACCTTGATTGGCGGCTTTTGTGTACCATATTACTGCAGTTTCATAGTTTGGAATGACTCCTATACCGCGGTAGTAGGCGAGTCCTGTTTTATATTGTGCATTGGCATCACCGAGGATTGCTGCCCGTTCGTAGTATTCGGTTGCATGTTTATCGTCGTGTTTGACACCTATCCCTTGTTCGTAGCATACGGCGAGTTGGATGATTGCCTGGAGGTGGTTTTGTGCGGCAGCTCGGGTGAGCCATTCTACTGTCTGGGCGAGGTCGCGCGATGTGCCGTCGCCATTGTAATAGAATATTGCGAGATTGAATTGGGCGTTTGCATTTCCGAGTTCTGCTGACTGCTTGCATAGTTGGAAAGCTCTTGCTTTATCGTTTTGGCTATAGGCTTCACCTGCCTCGGCGAATAGTATTTCAGCGTCTGCTTGGCTGTTGGTGCGGGTAGGGGCTTGGATTGACAATGACGAGGCGGCAGTGTCAGTCTGCATAATGGTTACAGTTGTGTCGGTCTCTGACGAAGATGTGTTCTTGCACTGAATCATAAGTGCCGATAGTGCTATGAGTAAAATGAATTTCATGTCCATTGAAGTCGTTTTTTTTAGGTCGCAAAGGTACAAAATATTTTGCGGAACGACAAGAATTTTCAAAATTTTTTATTTCTGACTTGTCAGTTCGGAAAATAATATGTAATTTTGCAGTGTGAATTATGTATCATTATGGAACAAATTAAAGGTCATATTGTCGATGTCCGTAATCGACGGATATTCGGTGGCGAAATAGTCATCGAAGATGGAATTATCAGTAAAATAAACGAATGCGAGGTCGGGGAGGATGCTCCGTATGTTATGCCTGGCTTTATTGATGCTCATGTTCATATTGAGTCAACGCTGATGACGCCACGCAATTTTGCACGTATGGCTGTCCGTCGGGGAACTATTGCTGTGGTGACCGACCCTCACGAGATAGCAAATGTCATGGGTCGGGAGGGTATAGAATATATGCTCAACTCGGCAGCAGGCACGAGGTTTAAGTTCAGTTTCGGAGTGCCATCGTGTGTGCCATGCACTGATTTCGAGACTGCTGGAGCGAGAATAACTTCCGACGATGTGCGTGAAATGGTCGTTCGTGACGAATTCTATGGGTTGGCTGAGATGATGAATTTCCCCGGAATATTGTTCGGCATAGACGAAGTGGTGAATAAGGTGAAATATACGCTTGAGGCAGGCAAAGTCGTTGATGGACATGCTCCGGGTGTGGCAGGCGATGATGCTAAGCGATACATTGCAGCGGGGATAACGACCGACCATGAGATGTTTGACATCGCTCAGGCGCGTGAACGGCTCAAAATGGGTATGAAGATACAGATTCGTGAAGGGTCGGCAGCTTGCAATCTCAATGACCTGATGCCACTGCTTGTGGAAGACCGTTGGATGGGAATGTTGATGTTCTGCACCGACGATAAATATCCAGACGAGTTGGCGGCAGGCTATATTGACGAGATGGCGGCACGTTGCATTGCTAAAGGAATGCCGCTATGGAATGTACTTACGGCTGCAACCGTTGCACCTGTCGGGCATTACGGAATGAAAGTCGGTTTGCTTGCTGAGGGAGATAGGGCGGACTTTATAATGGTTCGGGATTTGAACGGCTTTGAGGTCCTTGCGACCTATATCGACGGATATTGCGTGTTCGATGGCAAAAGTGATGATGTTGTCATTGATTGTGCGGACGAGGAGATAATCAATAACTTCAATGCTAAGGCTTTGTGTGCCGATGACCTTGCTGCTCAGTCCGACCATAGGGAGGTTAAGGTCATCGAGGCTCAGGAGGGGCAGCTCTATACCTATGCCGGCAGGGGTGTGCCTGCCGTTGAAAACGATGTTCTGAAAATAGTGGTTTATAATCGTTATAAGGCAGCAAAACCAGCGATAGGGTATGTCAGAGGTTTTGGGCTGAAACGCGGTGCTCTCGCTTCGACCATAGCTCACGACAGTCATAATATTATAGCCGTCGGTTGTTCTGATCGTGAAATAGTTATGGCAATCAACAGGTTGGTTGCGACCAAAGGTGGATTTTGTGTCACCGATGGCGATAGGGTAGAGGACATAGCATTGCCAATAGCAGGACTCATGTCGCCATTGCATGGCGAGGAGTTGGGCAGGCGTCATAACGAGCTTAAGGCAATGGCAGCCTCGATAGGGTGTAGGTTCAAGGCTCCTTTCATGACGTTGGCTTTCATGGCATTGCCTGTAATACCCGAGTTGAAGCTCATCGATACTGGCTTGTTTGACGGTTTGAAATTTGGGTTCACCGAGGTGTGAACTGTCTTACGGAACATGTTTTTTTTGCGATAATTCAGTGAAAATATATTGGACACAATGAGAGTGTGCTGACTCTGCCAATGTATATGGTTTTTCTTTTGACCGATTTGTGGAAAGACCGTCTTGCGTTTACAATCTCCATTTTTTATGTTCCGTATATAACGTCAAAGTTAGGTTGCTTTGTTATTTCAAATAATAGTCGGATTATGGTCAGAGAATCCAACTTCAAAAAGCAATAATCAAAAAATTTTCAGAAACGTTTGTCCAATAAAAAAAATAGTTGTAAATTTGCAACCACATACCTGCGCCAATGGGAATGTGTTTTCCGAACGAAGTTGTCATAAGATATAAATTTTTATAGTGTGCCGCAAATTGGCACTATTATATGCTATCTTTGCATCCGAAATTTAAA
>JAKSNU010000010.1 GCA_024399535.1 Paludibacteraceae bacterium | reverse complement strand
CTTGTTGATTTTCATTCTACGCTATGTGATGGCGCAAAAAAGTGATGAAGTCAGGCGACTAATTAGGGTCACATAGCCATTCAAATAGAATTACGAAGTCTTGTGTATCTTGGTTTTCTGACGCTTTTTCTCCCACTCTGCCTTCTTCCTAAGATACTCCTCGTATTTATTTTCAAGATAATTGTCTGCCATAGTTCAATTATTTAGCCACTGCTGCATCAGAATCTCTCAAGCTTCTTCATAAGCGAGAAGATTACCACTGCCGCTATCGAGCAGAGGACGATGAGGATTGTCCAAAGCACCCACAATGGAAGAGAACCCCAGAGCATACCGATAACGCCCATGAGGTAGTTTCCGATGGCGGTTGCAGCAAACCATAGACCCATCATCATACCCTTGTATTTTGGAGGAGCAACCTTCGAAACGAACGATATTCCCATAGGTGAGAGGAAGAGCTCGGCGAAAGTCAGGACAAGATATGTGCCGATAAGCCATTCAGGCGATGCAAACTGAACTGGCGCACCTGCATAGAGGGCATTAGGAGTCGGCATTCCGATGGACGCAAATACCATGACGAGATAGCCAAGAGCCGCCACAATCATACCAATGCCTATCTTGCGAGGGGCTGAAGGTTCCTTGCCTTTCTTGGCAAGTGCGCCAAAGACTGCCAACGACACTGGAGTGAGGGCCACGACGAAGAATGGGTTGAAATGCTGGAACGTCTGAGGGAGGATATCCATCGACTCTGGCATACCGCCATAGAGCCACCATGCCCCCACAAGAGAAAGGACGGCTATGATGCCTGATATGACCTTGGTGGAACCTTTCTCCGACTGGAAGAGAGAGAAGAGCGCATACACTGCTATCACAATCATCACGAGGTTAAGGATGTTGAAGCCAAAACGAGTGAAACCTGTGATGCCTTTCAGCTGAGTATAGTCGCGTGCGAAGTAGGTGAGCGTGAGACCACTCTGCTGGAACGCCATCCAGAAGAAGATAACCACTGCGAAGACAAGGCAGAGAGCGACGATGCGCTCGCGAGTCTCCCTGGCAGACATCTCGGGAACCTCGATGGCAGCACCCTGCACCTTTGCCTGTTTGGCATTGACATCAACATGCTTGAACCAAGGACGGCAGCATACATAAATCAGGATAGAGGCAATCAGAGAAACACATGCGACACCAAAGCCCCAATGGTAAGCGCCGGAGAGTGAGTCGATATAATACTGCGAGAAAGCCAGCAGGTCGCCATTGTAGGCACCCTGTGCCTCGGCGAGAGCCTGATACTGGGTGAGAGCTTCAGGTTCAATTGTGCCGTTAAGGAACTGATGAGCCCACTGAGGAATCTGAGCCTCGTAAGTGAGGTTTGCCTTTGTGAGAAAATACTCGGTAATCTTTGTTGCAGCTGTAGGTGCAAACATAGAACCTATGTTGATTGCCATATAGAATATCGAGAAAGCAGCATCGCGCTTAGACGAGTATTTAGGGTCGTCGTAGAGGTTGCCTACAAGCACCTGAAGGTTGCCTTTGAAAAGACCTGTTCCAAGTGCTATGAAGAAAAGTGCCGCAAACATGGCAGCCAAGCCTACTGCACCCTGCGGAGCAGGGAAAGCAAGGGCAAGATAGCCAATGAACATTACGACAATACCCCATGTCACCATCTTGCCATAACCAAAGCGGTCGGCAAGCATGCCTCCGAAGATAGGGAGGAAATAGACACATGCCATAAAACCTCCGTAGATGTTGGAGGTTGTAACTGACGAAAAGCCAAACTTAGCCTGCAGGAAGAGGGCAAAGATGGCAAGCATCGTGTAATAGCCAAAGCGCTCACCCGTGTTGGCAAGTGCTAAAGCATATAATCCTTTTGGTTGTCCTTTGAACATAACTGTTATTATTATTTAGCCACACGTTCGAGCCATTTAACCATACCAAGCATTACAGACATAGAAACAAGGCATATCACAAGGAATACAAGCCAGCAGTACTGGATTGACCAAGCATTGTACATCTTAGGACCAAGGAAGATGAAGAGGTTACCGATAGCGGTAGCACCAAGCCAGAGACCCTGGCAAAGGCCAACCATATTGCGAGGAGCAACTTTTGAAACGAATGAAAGTCCAAGAGGAGAGATGAAAAGCTCAGCCACTGTAAGGAAGAAATATGTAACAATGAGAACCCAAGGTTGTGCCTTCACCCAACCATTCTCTAAACGTACAGACTCGGAAGCATCACGGAATATTGTTCCTGAAGGATAACCTGCATTCGCAGAATAAAGCGTCAGGAAGAGATAAGCACAACCGGCTATGAACATACCTATGGCAATCTTGCGAGGGGTTGAAATACCTTTGCCCTTACGGTCGAGACCCTGGAAGAACCACATGATAGGGAATGTAAGCACAATAACGAAGAATGGGTTGAGAGCCTGCCAGATTTCAGGGGCAACAGAGTCAGTTGCAACGAAATCGCGTGCAAAAACTGAAAGTGACTGTCCGTTCTGATGGAACGAGAACCAGAAGAAAACAGCAATGCCGAGAACTGCAAATAGAGCAGCCATACGCTGTTTGATCTCAGTTGCCATAGCGCGCTTCTCTTCAGCAGTATATTCAACAACCTGAGCAGCCTCTTTCTTTGCAGGCTGAGGGAAGGTCTTCTTGTTGCAGAGAAAGATTACCAACGAGATAATCATGGCAGCAACAGATGCAATGAACGAGAAGTGAATACCAGTGTTGAATACATTGATATATTCAAGGCAGAACTGGGTCATGTCTGTAACAGCAGAAGGGTCAACAACTGATGCACTGAAAGTCTCGGTGAACTTCTCGGTCAACTGTCCATCCTCAAGGAATTTATGACAAAGACCTGCCATATCAGAATTGTAGATGAAGTTGTGCTTAGTCAACCACCACTGACGGAGAACAGGTGCAATGAATGGAGCAAAGAGACCGCCTACGTTGATGAACATGTAGAAAATCTGGAAACCAGAGTCACGCTTGCCTTTTGCAACAGCAAGAGCCTCAGGGCCCTCCTTTGCAGCCTCAGCCTCGAACTCGTCGTACATCTTGCCGACAATAGCCTGAAGGTTACCTTTGAAGAGACCATTACCAAACGAAATCATCAACAAAGCAAAGCAGGTAAAGACAAGAATTGCCCACCATTCGCCCTGATTGCCATACGAGTTGAACAATGGAATAGCCATACAAACATAGCCAAGAGCCATGATAATCAAACCCCACTGAATTGTGCGGTTGTAGTTCTGCGTACGGTCAGCAATGATACCACCGACAAGGCTCAATACGTAGATACCAAAATAAAATACGGCATAAATGACACCTGCTGTGTCGTCAGAAAGACCAAACTTAGAGACAAGAAACAACAGAAGAACGGCATTCATGATGTAGTAACCGAACCTTTCGCCCATGTTACTGAGGGCAGCCGCAATAAGCCCTTTTGGATGTCCTTTCATAAAAATAAATATTAAATTGTTATTAATTGTTTGTTTTCAAATATGACAATACTGGATTTGAATACATTTCTATCAATTTTGCCCACAAGAACTCCTCATCACTATTCGCTATATCAATCTTCGCCAATTGACCTTCTAAATATTCACGGCTCATTCCGTAATCACCATCCCAAATTCTATCGCCAAATCTCATTTCGTATGCCCAATAATTTATTGGATATAACACGTAGTTACCATGTATTTCGCAATCGCAAGCACGACAGACTGCCTCTGCCTGCTCTTTTCTGTTTGCAACATTTCTTCCTATTTCCGTCAATTTGTCACGTAGATTCTTTCCAAAATGAATATGAATCCTTCCATGATTGTCATTTATACCCTCTTTCATACTGATGAAATCGTCCATAGGGCTTTTTTTGTAATTAGGATTATCCCTTTTCATCTGCATCTCGCCAGCCTTCAGATAGTCACAAGGGTCGAATTCGTACGACAAAGTCGTTGGACAAATATTAAGATTCAGCAAATTGTCTATCAAACTTCCCGAACCACTCATGGCAAGCATCTTGATCAAACTCTCTTGAGTTAGGTCCGTTGCATCCTTTGACCTTCCCTCACGCTGTGCCATCCATATATGAGCTCTCTTCTCGGTCAAAGAATAACGCACATATTGACTCAATTCAGCAAATGCCCTCACCATCTCGCCTCGTGTGAGGTTTCTGCGGACTGTAAAACTCCTGCTGAGTTTTACAAATTTCTCAATCCAAGGTCGTACATATAGGTTGTCGCCTATCGCTATCTCGCAGGTATCGTCAATCGTCTGTATCAATGATAATGCCAAATATGCCGGATCCACCGTAATATCCCTATGGTTTGTTAGGAACAATTGTCCTTCATCTCTTGACAGATTTTCTGTCCCTGACATAGTCAACCCCTCAGAATTGCGTTTTACCATCCATTCCAAGAAAGGTCTTTCCCAATCGCGCTGAAACTCAATCAGAGTTGCATATTTTGCAGCCGAAGCCCTAAATCTGTCAACATCGAAAGTTGGGACTTTAGATGCCAATGCAACAAATTCAACATCGTTGCACAACTCTTCAATCACTCGTCTAATCTCAGCACCCTCGTATGGTCTTATATCTTCAAACATAATAGAAATCAATTCGTTATTTTACCATCTAATATATTTACCACTCTGTCGCCTTGTCGCGCCAACTCCTCGTCATGCGTCACAATAAAAATGGTCTGTCCCCTCTCTGCCCTCAACTGCAGGAACAGTGATTGCAATTCTTCTCTGTTCTTTGAGTCAAGACTGCCCGATGGCTCATCAGCCAAAAGCACGGCCGGATGGTTTATCAACGCTCTCGCCACAGCGACCCTTTGTTTCTCGCCACCTGACAATTCGTTAGGTTTATGCTCAGCCCTCTCCTTCAAGTTCATATATTCCAACAATTCCATCGCATCTCGCCTTGCCGTCTTGAAATCCTTACCTCCAATCAATGCTGGCATCATAACATTCTCAACAGCCGTAAATTCGGCGAACAACTGATGAAACTGAAAAACAAAACCTATCCTCTCATTTCGGAACCTCGACAAAGCATTTCCCTTCAACGACAAAACATCCACACCATCTACGATCACCCTTCCTCCGTCTGCAGAAGACAAAGTACCAATAATCTGCAACAAAGTCGTTTTTCCAGCTCCCGAAGGTCCCATAAGGCTCACTATCTCGCCTTTACCGACCGCCAAATCCACACCTTTCAGAACCTCCAGGCTACCAAATCTTTTAATTACACCTTCAACCTTTATCATAAGGTAAGTTCTATTTATTACGATTTTACAAATGTATTATCTGATTTATGGTTTCGCCTGCCACAAAACAGCCAAATACAGCCGTCATATACCCCAAAGTTCCTACATTCGACGCCTTATTTCTCTCACCTTCGGTCTTTTCAACCACACCCCTATCCACCACTTCGTCCGAATAAACCGCCCTTATTCCCTCCGAAACACCCAAATGATGCAATCTTTTTCTGACCATTCGAGCCAATTTGCAATGATTCGACCGAGAAATGTCATCAATCTTCACCATCATGGGGTTTACCTTTCCTCCGCTACCCATACAGCTGACAATAGGTACTCCCATCTCATGCGCCTGATATAACAAAAACACTTTAGGAGCCAACGTATCAATCGCATCGACCACACAATCATAATGTCCCATCGCCAACACCTCATTCGTCCTCTCATCTTTGAGATATTCGCCAATAACCTCAATATTCAAATCGGGATTGATATCTAACAACCTCTCTGCCAGCACATCCACTTTCTTACGTCCGATGGTGCTGTGCAATGCTATTAATTGCCGATTGATGTTCGTCTCAGACACCACATCAGAATCCACAATCACAATATTTCCCACACCAGCACGGACAATCATCTCAGCTGCATATGCACCTACTCCGCCTACACCCACCACCAACACACGCGAATTCCTCAAAATTTCAATTTTCTCTTCGCCTATCATCAATATATTTCTCTCATTCCACATACCGCCTAACAAAATATTACGCCGAACACTCCTGCTCCTAATATTAAATATACAGGATTTATTTTCTCCCATTTCATCGCACAAAAAGCAACAACCAATATCAACCAAGACTTCCAATTTCCATACCCTTCACCGAATGTCTCTTCCGTCATCAACAACAATGCTGCCGCAGCTATCAATCCTACTATCGTTGGTCTCAGCACCTTCATAATACTAAGCATCCACTCATTTTCTTTGAACTTAGCTATCATAGAAGCCACGATAAGCATAATAATGAGCGATGGCAAGACAATTGCTGCAGTCGCTACAAATGCGCCGAAGACGGAGCCTGTTGCCAAATATCCAGCATAAGTTGCCGAATTGATTCCAATAGGTCCTGGAGTCACCTGACTTATTGCAACCATGTCTGTAAACCCCTGTGCAGTTATCCACTGGTGATGTTCAACTGTTTCAAACTGAATGAGCGATAACATTGCTGCACCACCTCCAAAACCGAACAACCCAATCTTGAAAAAAGTCCAAAAAAGTTCCAAATAAATCATTATTCCCTCCCTTTTTCGCTCTCAATCCAATGAACTGCAATACCAGCAACAATTGCCGTAACAATTATGTATATAGGCGATACACCCACCAACCATATCAGCAATGCCACAACAATCGGTATCCAAACCGTCTTCCAACCGACATTTGCACTTTTAGCCAACGAAAATACAGGAACAGCTATCAACGCAATGACTGCCGGTCTCACACCATTAAACACTTTTCGTACCCAAATATTATTTTGGAACTGACTGAAACATATCGCTATCACCAAAATAGTTATGAATGACGGCAATACTGCACCTAACGCACTCACAACTGCCCCACGTTTCCCTGCAATTTTATTCCCAGTCAAGATAGATATATTTACAGCCAAGATTCCTGGAGCTGTCTGCGCCAACACCACTAAGTCCACAAAATCTTCCATTGCAATCCAATGACGTTTTGCGACAACCTCATTCTCGATGACAGCCAACATCGCATATCCTCCGCCAAGAGTAAATGCTCCTATCTTAGCGAACGACCAAAACAAACTCCAAAGCACAACTTATCTCTTAGTAGCTGTATTATCAATTGAAGCCGAACCGCTTATCGTCAACGAACCAACTATAGGAAGTTCGAACGAACCACTTCCTGTTCCGTCAGTATGCCATTCCAAAACATTATCTGTCAGCTTCGCACTCTTATGAACAAGCGTGTAATTAATTGGAATAGTGATTCCTTTCAATTGCTCCACACCGCTCGTTTCGCCAAGGTCAAATTCCGTCTTGTTCACCGAACTCTCCAAAAACAACTCATTACCACTAACACTTGCAGAACAATTATACAATCCTCTAAGCCCGGTAATATTGACTTTATTGGCTGAGGACTCGTCTTTGCTTATAACCAATACGTCCTCAAAATTGTTTATTGGCAACGCTTCAGGCAAAATTGCATCAATCGAACTATTGCCAGTTGTTGCTGAAATAGTTCCATTTAACACCAAAGTGTATTCGCCAACAAAAGCATCTCGCACATCACTCTGCTGTGGTTCAGGGCCTTTTTTGTCTTTACACGAAACAATTGTTGCTGCGATTACCATAATCGTCATAACAAATAACAAAGTCTTTTTCATAATTCTATTGTTTTGAAAATTATTATTCGTAATGTTGAAACAGGAAGTCGTTATAAGGGAACCTTTTTACATGTATCTCTTTAACCTTATCATACAACATCTGTTTCAATTCCTCTATGTTCAACTTCTTTCCAGCCGATACAAAAATACAATTATCATCCATTCTTGACATCCATGTCTGCTTCAATTCGTCCAAACTATAGTTTTCTCTGCGTTTCTCAGACAAATCATCTTCATCTTGCGGAACATAGGTAAATGCATCAATTTTGTTGAACACCAATATAGTTGGTTTTTGTTCATTACATACATCCAACAATGTCTTGTTGACAACCTCATATTGTTCCTCAAAATTCGGATGAGAGATATCCACGATATGAACAAGCAGGTCTGCTTCTCGAACCTCATCAAGCGTACTTTTGAACGATTCTATCAACGTAGTTGGCAATTTCCTTATAAATCCAACGGTATCTGACATCAAAAAAGGCAGATTGTCAATTATCACTTTTCTTACAGTTGTATCTAATGTGGCAAACAACTTATTTTCCGCAAACACATCGCTTTTTGACAAAAGATTCATCATTGTCGATTTTCCAACATTTGTATATCCCACCAATGCCACTCTTACCATCTTCCCGCGATTCTGTCTCTGCGTGGTCATCTGTCTATCAATAGCTTGCAATTGTTTCTTCAGTAAAGAAATTCGATTAAGAATTATTCGTTTGTCCATCTCAATCTGCGTCTCACCAGGTCCTCGCATACCAATACCTCCTTTCTGTCGTTCAAGATGTGTCCACATACCAGCCAATCTCGGCAACAAATACTGGTATTGCGCCAACTCAACCTGTGTTTTAGCATATGCTGTCTGAGCACGCTTTGCAAAAATATCAAGTATCAGATTAGTTCTGTCTAAAATTTTCACCTTCAACTCTTTCTCGATATTTCTCAATTGCAATGGCGACAACTCATCATCAAAAATCACCATTCCAACGGGAAAATCACTCTCCTCCATCATCTTAATATAGTCAGCAATCTCTTGCAATTTTCCTTCCCCTACAAAAGTCTTAGAGTTCGGATAATCCAATCGCTGCAAAAACCTTTTTTGTATCTTTGCTCCAGCCGTATCAGCCAAAAATTCCAATTCATCTAAATATTCTTTCGCCTTCTCCTCTTTTTGTTGAGGAGTTATCAATCCAACTAAAACAGCGTATTCAGAATATATTTCAGTCTTTTCTATCATGTTTCTCCAACCTTAACTCTCTTCGTTCCATTACTATTAACAATGCCTCGTCTCTTATATGTTCTGGCAATTCAATATTTCTCAACTGCAAACTCCTGAGCCATCCAGCCACATCTTGTTCGCGCATCGTATAAAACACATCCTCAACCATCTTTAATTCTCTATCATCGTATTCATCCGCTGCAATTCCCGCCAATTCATCGAGTTCTTCATCATCAAAATATATGATTTCATCAGTCTTGCTCAACAATGAATCTCTCTCGCATACAGCATGTGCACCACAACAATCAGCAGGAATTTCCTTTTTCTCCTCGCTTTCAGGTTGCTCTCTATTCACTTTTCTAACATAAACACCAGCCGTACTCAACAACAAGACCAAAACGATTGCAACAACAAAAATTGTCCAATTCATCACACACCCAATTGTTTTATATTCAATTTTCCCATCAATTCATCGAGATATGTCTGAATATGTCTTTCCCTCTTTTCATCATATATATCGTCTATTGTTACCATGATTCCAGTCTCTTCGACATTACCAAAAGTATCGTTTATGGCTGTCCCGAAACAAACCATTGTTCCAGACAAACTAATATACGAACTCACCAAAGGAGGCAACTTCAATCCAATATTCTTCAACTCTTTTTTTAACGTTGCGTAACTCTCCGACAACGATAATCCAGGGAATATCTTTTGCAATAGAGTGAGCCGAGTCTCCATCTTAAGTGGATTATAAGGAACTATCAACTTGTTTTTATCACCAAAGTATTTTTTCATAAAATACAAAATCATATCCCTTCCCATAGTTCCATATGACGGATACATAGTAACCTTACCGAAAAAGTACTTCATTTTTGGGTTTTGCACTACCAAAGCGCCCATTCCATCCCACAAATTGTCCAAAGCATACAGACTTTTCGTCCCTTGCTTGCTGGATTGATACTCTGGCGTCACGAACGACCTGCCAAGTTCCAACACATAAGGCATATATTCCCTCAGAAATCTCCTCGAAAACTTAAACAAGTGCGACGTTGCTAATATTGGCTGACCTTTCTCATCATATTTAACCTTGTCGCCAAAAATAAAACGATACCCACCGACTATCTCTTTTGCGTCAGGATTCCAAACTATCATCTGCTGACATGGCTCATCCATAGTATCAAACTCATCTATGTCGCATGATTTGCCGGTACCTCCTCCCGCCGCTCTAAATGTGAATTCTCTCAGACGCCCTATCTCTCGCATTGTGTTAGGCGCATTATGAGCATTCACAACATAAAGCAGATTATTAGCTTTGTTCGTACGTCTAAGCAAACGTTCTTCAGTCAATTCAGCCTCAATAAGCTCGACTGGTACTGGATCAATGATTTTTTCTTCCATTTTTAGCCTATTATCGAAATAATCCTTTCAAGACCTTTTGCAAACACTTCAACCTCTTCTTTCGTATTATATATTGCAAACGATGCTCTAATCGTCCCTGGTATTCCAAATCTATCCATCAATGGTTCAGCACAATGATGTCCAGTTCTGACAGCAACGCCAAGTTTATCTAACATAGCCCCTACATCATACGGATGCGCTTTATCAACCAGAAACGACAAAACTCCACTGCACTTCTCAGGAGAACCAATTCTCCTGATTCCTTTCATTGAACATATCCTTTCTACTGCATAGTTCATTAATTCATTCTCGTGATTCTTGATTTCGTCAAGCCCTATTCTATCCAAATAATTGATAGCTTCAGCAAGCCCTAAACTTCCGATGTAATCAGGTGTTCCAGCCTCAAATTTAAACGGGAGCTTGTTATACGTAGTCTTCTCGAATGTCACTCTGTCTATCATTTCACCACCGCCCATAAATGGTGGCATCATCTCTAATATCTCTTTTCTTCCCCACAAGACGCCTATACCATTCGGCGCATAAACCTTGTGTCCGGAAAAAGCAAAAAAATCAGCCCCCAAAGCTCTCATATCTACATGAATATGAGCTATTGCTTGTGCTCCGTCAACCAACACTTTTGCCCCGACTTTCTTGGCTTGCCTAATTACCTGTCGAACATCATTAACCGTACCAAGTACATTGCTGACCATTGTAATGGCAACAATCTTAGTCTTTTCTGTTATAATTTCGTCAAGCAAATCATATCTCAAATCTCCACCATCAGTTATCGGTATAACCTTTAATTTTAAGCCTAATCTCTCAGCTGCCAATTGCCAAGGTACTATATTAGAATGATGTTCCATTTCGCTTACCACTATCTCATCTCCTCTTTGGCAAATCACATCTGGCAACGTTCTTGCAACAAGATTTATGCTTTCAGTCGTTCCCCTCGTAAAAATCACCTCTTGACTACTTGAGGCACCGATAAAACGGGCAATTATTTCGCGTGCCGCCTCATGACGCTCGGTCGCAATTTCACTCATATAATGAACACCACGATGTATGTTTCCATTCTCAGTCGTATACGCACGCATAATTCTCTCCAACACACATTTTGGTTTCTGAGTGGTTGCCCCATTGTCAAAATAAACTAATGGTTTACCATAAACTTTCTCTGTCAAAATTGGGAAATCCCTTCTTATTTTCTCAACGTCAAACATTTTCCTTTTCAATTAAGAATTATTGACTTTACAATTTACACAACCCATAGACTCACCCCTCAATCGTTTTTCAATCATCATTCTCAATCGGTCTTGCAAAGCCGCATTTTCGATTTTTTCTACAACATCTGCCGAAAATGCTTGCAACAACAACATTTTAGCTTCTGCCACACCTATTCCTCTTTGCTGCATATAAAAAATTGCCATTTCATCGAGCATTCCAGTAGTAGCTCCATGTCCGCATTTTACATCATCAGCATATATTTCCAATTGTGGACGTCCTAATACCTTAGCTTTGTTACTTAACAATACATTTCTATTAGTCTGATATGACTCAGTTTTTTGTGCACCATGATCCACTACTATTCTTCCACTGAAACCTGCTTCAGACTCGCCATCCAAAATATATTTAAACAATTCATTACTCTTACAATTCGAAACATGATGATGGATTATTGTATAGTTCTCACTCTTTTCTTTTTCCCTCGTAAGCAACACACCACCAAGCCATGTCTCTGCGCCCTCGCCATTCAAATCAACTTCAATATGGTTTCTCGTCATTCCGTTTCCAACACCAAAACTCCCCATCGTAGTACGGCTGTACTTCGATTGCGACACAGCAAAACGTCTTAGATTAGCAACATTTTCCTGCGTACTTTCCATCATAGTATAAACAAACTTTGCATTTTCACCGACACTAACCTCATTCATCCTCAACGCAAAATATTTATTCTCATCCATCGCATGATCGCAATCGATCAACTGCAACTCGCCGCCTTCTTCAACCACTACAAGATTTCTATTTACAACCATCATATCACGACCTGACCACAACATATTTACAATCTGCAGCGGAGCTAACACTTTAACTCCCTTTGGGACGTAAACCAAATATCCATCTTGAACCAACATCTCATTCAATGCTACAAACGCATCTTGTTCGTCAGTCAGCGTCTTGCCATAATACTTATTCAAAATTTCACTATGATAAATAGAAGCCCATTTCATCGAGCATATAAAAGCACCATCTTCCAAACTGATTTCTCCCTCTTTTGCTCCCCACACATCGTTTATCATATACCCAATTGTTGCCCGAATACCAGGAATTGCACAATGAAAAATCTCTTCAGCATGAAGGCCAAATAACGTTCGGTTAAGATTCACTCCCCACTCCTCGTCAAACTTCTCAAACAAAGGACAATATTTATATTGTTCAACCTTTCGAGTCGGAATATCCACAGTTTTCAACCTTTCGTAAGCTTTTTCTCGACCAATATTGAAAATTTCAGCCGATTTTTTTGCCACAAGGTTTCGCTCCTCCTCATATAGTTTTAATAACTGTTCTTTCATAATTGTTCCTTTATCCAATCATAACCCTTCTCTTCCAATTTCAAAGCCAACTCCTTTGTTCCACTCATTACAATTTTTCCATCAATCAACACATCCACTATATCTGGAACTATATAATCCAACAATCTCTGATAATGCGTAATTACAATAGACGACCTTTCTGGCGAACGAAGCATGTTCACACCACGTGCTACAATTCTCAAAGCATCAATATCCAAACCAGAATCCGTCTCATCAAGTATTGCCAATGAAGGTTCAAGCATTGCCATCTGAAAAATTTCATTTCTCTTCTTTTCACCACCCGAAAAACCTTCATTCACCGAACGATTAGCAAGCTTGCTGTCAAGTTCAACCATTCCTCGTTTTTCTTTCATCATCTTTAGGAACTCTCCCGAAGTTAATGCTTCTAACCCACGATATTTTCTCTGTTCGTTTACAGCAGCTCTCATGAAATTTGTCATACTGACACCAGGTATCTCAACTGGATACTGAAAACTCATAAACAATCCTTCACGCGCGCGCACCTCAGCTGGCATACTCAAAAGATCTTTTCCATGAAAAATAACCGACCCTGATGTCACTCTGTATGCAGGATGTCCTGATAATACATTACTCAACGTACTTTTACCTGCACCATTTGGACCCATAATAGCATGCACTTCCCCAGGTTTAATTCTGAGATTTAATCCCTTCAAAATCTCCTTACCCGCAATTTCAGCATGTAAATCTTTAATTTCCAACATATATTTATTATATTATAATTTCCATCTTATCTACTACCAAAATTTCCATCTTTTAGGAATTTCAGGCAGATCTGGCATTTCAAACTCTGGCACCTTAATTTCAGGAATGTTAATCCTTGGTATTATAAACTTAGGATTTTCTCCATTTATACTCACTATCGCTCTCAGCGAAACCATTACCAACAACAACGCAATAAACATTATATTCGAAAAATTACTCTCTTCCATGCTGAAATACAAACTCAAACTTAAAACACCTCCTACAATTATCATTTTGGGAAAAGAGCCACAATAAATCATTTCCATCGCCAACGAAAACCAAAATACCAAACCAAACATCGTATTGTTCAACCTAGTCTGCAAATCAAATCGATAACTCGAATTATCCATTGAAATTCTTGCAATAAAAACAACCACACAAAAAATTCCCCACCATACATACTCAGTCCATCCAAAACTTCCCCACATTAATTTGATATTAAATATACCTGCTAAATAATTTGTCAATATAGCAGTTCCATCAAAAAGAAAACACGCACCGAACACCATCCATGCCACCATAATCACGCCTAACAACAAACACAAAAACACCCTAAACGAAAATGTTCTATAAAATAACAATACAAAAAGATACAACAAAATAAAACTTAAATATTCGACCTTAAATATAGCCGCCACCAACAAAAACAGATATGCCTTGAAACTATCAACCACCACATCATTCATTCCATACATACCTCCTATCTTAAACAATGCATGTAAGAAACATAGTAACGCAACCATCGTTTCATCAAAAAACTGAAACACACAATTACTCGCTACAAACAACATGATCAATATATATTGCATTTTGCTTCTTACGGGTATCAAGCGTAATCTTTCGCATTGTAAAACCAATCTGACGGCAACAAACAACCAAACCAGTAATGCCAATATCCTTGACAAAACATTTGGCATACTGAAAACGCATACACCAAGTATCCTGAATTCAACATCTTCGTTACCACCAGTACCGAAAAACAAAGAAAAAAAGAAAAGCAAAACCGACACCAGAGTAGCCAATATTATCTCAACTACTCCGGCATCAGTAAGCCTTTTAGTAATATTTAATCTTATAGAACCCACTTATTTAATTAATCCTCTGCCTTTCAGCATAGCAGTCTCATCTGGTTCACCCCCTTTGAACTCACGGAATAGAACCATTGGATCGGCAGTATTTCCACTTTCGAGCAGATGTTTGAATGCTTTAGCTGTAATAGGGTCAAATATACCATTCTTTTCAAAAACCGAGAACGCATCTTTATCCAACACCTCTGCCCAAAGGTAGCTATAATATCCAGCAGCATACCCACCACCCCAGATGTGGTTAAAATATGTGCTCCTATATCTTGATGAAATTTGAGGAATTAATCCGATTTCACTCATCATTTTGTCTTCAAATGCATAAACGTCCTCGATACCTTCAATCGAACTCAATTCATGCCATTTCATATCAAGTATTGATGCCGCACAAAGTTCAGTAGTCATAAAACCTTGATTAAACGTTGATACAGACAATATTTTCTGTACCAATGAATCAGGTATCACTTCACCAGTCTCATAATGTTTTGCATACATTGCCAAAACCTCTGGTTGGAAAGCCCAATTCTCGTTTATCTGTGATGGCAACTCGACAAAATCACGTGCCACATTTGTTCCAGACAATTTCTTGTAAGGGCTCTGAGCCAATAATCCATGCAATGCATGACCAAACTCATGGAACATAGTTTCTACATCATCAACACTCAACAACGATGGTGTGGTAGCAGTTGGTTTAGTGAAATTGCCTATATTCACAATAATTGGTCTAATCTCTTTACCGCCTTTCCAATATTGCAAACGCATAGCTTCCATCCATGCTCCGCCTCTCTTGGACTCTCTTGGGAAATAATCACAATAGAACACACCTACCAGTTTGCCTGCCTCATCTGTAACTCTGAAACATTCTGCCTCCGGATTAAATTTAGGTGCATCAGCAATAGGTTCAAATTTCAAACCATACAACTTTCCTGCGAGATCAAATACCCCTTGGCGTACATTCTCCATTTTGAAATACTGACGAATAAGGTTTTCGTCCATTGAATATTTTTCCTGACGAAGTTTCTCAGCATAAAAATCCCAATCCCATGCCTCAATTTTCACACCATCACGATCTGCAATAACCTGCATTTCCTTCAACTCTTCTTTTGCTTTTTCATTACCAGCGTTGAATATCTTAAGCAAAAACTCGTCAACTATCTTTGGATCTTTTGCCATAGTGTTGTCGAGTATCATTTCAGCTGGAGTATTGAATCCAAGCAAATGAGCTTTCTCTATTCTGTACTTTATAATGTCAAGACAAACTTTCTTATTATCATACTCATTATTGTTATTTCCTTTATTATGGTATGCCTCATACATCTTCTTTCTCAACTCTCTGTTCTCAGAATACTGCATAAACGGACCATAGCTTGGCACTTCCAACCCGAATGCCCATTTGCCATCTTTGCCAAGACCTTTTGCCTTTTCAGATGCAGCAGTGCGAACACCTTCTGGCAATCCTGCCAAATCCTCCTCCTTGTCTATTACAAGACTGAAAGCATTCAGATCAGCCAATACATTATTGGTAAACTTAGTCTCAAGTTTCGACAACTCCTTGTTTATCTCACGCAAACGTTCCTGCTTGTCAGATGTCAAAGCCACACCATTACGAACAAACTCTTTATACGTCTCTTCAAGCAATCGTGCCTGAACCGGAGTGTATTCCTTTGTTTCACGTGCATCATAAACTGCCTTTACTCGAGCGAATAACTTAGCATTCATAAATATATTGTCACTATGCTCACTGAGCATTGGCAATATCTCTTCCTGCAATGCGCGCAAACTGTCGTTTCCATCGCTCTCGCAAATATTGAAGAATACATAAGAAACTTTATCCAACAATTCTCCTGTCGTATCCATTGCCTCAATTGTGTTTTCGAAGGTTGGATTCTCAGTGTTGTTGATGATAGCTTCGATTTCTGCATTCTGTTCTTCAATACCCTTCTCGAAAGCAGGTTTGTAGTCAGATGTCAGAATCTGCTCAAATGGTGGAACTCCTTCTGGAGTATCCCACTCTGTAAAAAAAGGATTTACCCTTTCTTCTACTTTTTTACTGCAACTTACCATAACCATAGCTGTTGCTAAAAAAAACAAAACTTTTTTCATATAAATAAACTAATAACTAATATCCTGTTTTTCAGGCTCACATTATTACATACCACCCCATAATAAGCAGTTTGCAAAATTACTAATAAATCTTCAATCCACAAAACAAAAACCAAAAAAACTGTGCGGAACCTTTTTTTGAAAAGTTCCGCACAGTTTTTTTGATTGCCACGTCTTTCTTTTTGACGTAACAATTTATTGATTATAAGTCATCAACACCACCCTTGAATAATTTACCAGTATTAATCTTCTGGAATTTGCCATACTTGGTTTCAAGCTCCTTCAATTCTTTTTTATCAATCATCGACTGATCACCAATGACAATAATAGTGATTGGACGACCTTTGATATTCTGCTCATAATACGATTTGATTTGCTCATATGTCAAATCCTGAATCTTTTGCAGGTTGGTCTTTGCAGGGTCGTCTGAATAACCTAATCTCTTGCAAGCCTCGATGTATGCAGCTTTTGAACGCATACTTGGTTTAGCTGCCAATGTGGACTGATACAAAAACTCTTTGATATCCTGCATCCTTGTTTCTTTCTCATCAGGATCTGGCATATTAGTAATCAAATCCATCATTACATTGATAGCCTGTGGCACCTTGTCACTCTGCGTTCCAACATATCCAATCAAATAAGCATCTTTATTCTGAACAGATGGTGTTACATAAGCACCATATGCAGTATATGCCATTGATCTCTTCTCACGTATTTCCTGCATTACCAAGCCACTGAAACCTCCCGAAAAATACTGATTGAACGCCTCAGCAGGCACATCTTGTTCCTTGGTATAGTTTGTTCCATTTGCATAGAAATAAATCTTTGCCTGTTGCATCTTACTGTCGTGAAGGAAGAAGACTTGTGTCTTGTCATAAGTCTGACGATTGCGGAAGAATGGCGACTGTGATGCTACCATATTTTCCTGTATTGGAGCCTTCAACATAGATTGTTTAACCTCGCTGATTGGTTTCTGACCACAATAGAAAATATCAAGTGCATATCCTGTTGCCTCAAGGATTGTAGTTGTCAGATTGTCCTTATTGATGAGGAATGTTTCATCTACGTCACCATCAGGTGTTACATTGTAATGATACAACTCACTCATTGGAATACGATCGATGAAACTCGACTGCTCGCCATAGAGTATATATTCATATAACGCTGAAGCAAGGGCATTTGTGCTCTTCTTCTCGCTATAACGTCCCCAATAAGCATTCGAAACCATACTCTTTATCTGTTTGTTGTCAAGGTCAGTAAACATAATTTGAGGAACGACCAACGACATAATCTTATCAAGATTCTTCTCTTCACCTTGAATGCTGATGAAGAAATAGCTATCACTAACTCCGAATGAATATGTTGCACCAAGCTCAGAATATTTACGGTGCAACTCCTGTGAATTAAGTTTCTTTCCTTCCAAAACACAGCCTGCCGAATTCATAAGTTCTGTAGCATACTCAAGTTTTGGCAACACGTGTGTACCAACACCATATCTCAATGTCAAAGTAAATATGTCATTCTGCGTATTTGGAGTATAATGCAAGTTAACATTTTCAGCAATTTTCTCATCAGTAACGTCACCAAAATTACTATATGTCACGTTGACTGAAGTAGTAGGAATCTGTTTGAATGCCTTTCCGTACTCGGTAGTTTGTCCCTTTGGAGGGTCCAAAGGTTTAATTGCTGGTTTAGCCAGTTTGTTCTTCTTTGGATCTCCCTCATTGAACTCAACCAATATTTTTGGTCCATCAAGATATTTCTTTGCCACTGCTGCTACCTGCTCTTTAGTAAGCGAAGCAATTATCTTGTCCTCGTTGAGAAACTCATCCAATGAAATATCGTATGCAAACGAATATGTTAAGATATTTATCTTTGTGCCTTGCGATTCATTAAGCGTTCTATGACCTTGAAGCAACTGAGCCTTTACAGAATTGAACAACCAATCTGGAATAGTACTTGGCTCTTTAATCTTATCAATTTCTTTGAAGATAAGTTTCTGAGTTGTCTTAACATCATCAAACTTACCCTGAGCCATATCGTAATATGGAACACCGACAACCATAATTTTTCCATCTACTCTACGAGTATCGTTCGAAACGTATGCTCCACCTACTTCACCATCAAGCATCAGTTTATCCAACAAACCAGTTCCATGATTGTTATTCAACAATGACAATGCGAACTCGAATGCAGTTGCATCCTTGTCGCCCATCAGCATTCCTTTGTATGCCCAAATATATTGTGGCATATACCCTACAGATTTCGAATATTTTTTACCATCTTCCTGGGCGAAATCATGTCTAACATAATCTGTCCTCTTTGGTAATTCTTTCTTCACTAATCTACCGAAATATTTCTCAATCAATGGTTTCGCATCTTCAGAATTAAAATTACCTACCAACAACAATGACATATTATTTGGCACATACCATGTCTGATAGAAATTAATCAATGCTGAAAGACTTGGATTTTTCAGATGATTTGCATAACCAATTACGTCACGATCATATGGAGTCCCAGGATAGAGGTGTTCATAAAGGAACTGACGCTGATGTGTCCCCATATCATCGTTATACATATTGTACTCTTCATATACGTTTTCCAACTCTGCCTGGAATGCGCGGAATACAGGATTCATCAAGCGATCAGAATTCAGTTTCATCCATTTTTCCATTGCAGTTGCAGGAAAATCATTATGATAAGCTGTAAGGTCATACGATGTGAATGCATTCAGATTGTCACCACCATAACTCTCGGTAAGATTCGAAAAATCATTAGTCGAACCATACTTGGCAGCCTCAAGCGACTTTTCGTTGATTTGCTTAATGATTGCCAAACGTGCTTCTTCATCTTTCTTTGAAAGTTTTTTGTCATTTTCGTGAGCCTTTCCGAAAGCATTGAGTTGATCGTAAAGAGCAATAATATCCTGATACAAAGGTTGCTCTTTTTCCCAATCCAAAGCACCTATGGTTTGAGTTCCCTTGAACATCATGTGCTCCAAATAGTGAGCCAAACCAGTGTAATCTGATGGTTCATCCACCGAACCTGCACGTACAACAATGCGGCCATGAACATCTGCCACATTGTGATCCTCCCAGAGATAGATAGTCATTCCGTTGCTGAGTTTATACTCTTGCAAACCTTGACCATAATCTTTTGCCTGGGCAAACAATGCTGCAACGCTAAAAAGCGTAACAACAAACATAGACAAAATCCGTCTCATAGTTTAAAAAATTAAAATATTATTATTTGTATATTTGACTATTCTATATCCACAAAAACTACACATCATTCTTTCCGATACTCCAAAATATCTGCTGGCTGACACCCAAGCACCTTACAAATTTCGTCCAAAGTCGAAAAGCGTATAGCCCTTGCTTTCCCTGTCTTCAATATTGACAAATTTGCCTGAGTTATTCCCACCTTATCCGACAACTCACCAAGCGATATTTCACGCTCAGACATTACCTTATCCAAATTCACCACTATCATACTGTTAGGTCGTTCTCTTCTTTTATCAATATTGCCTGCTTCAGAATTGATGTCATCACTAACACTATCATTCCTATTACCAAATCCTCCCAGTCAATAATGGAAAGTCTGCTTATTTTATCTTCAATGCCAATTATCCTTATCACTAAAATATCTCTCAACAATCCCCATATCGTTGCAATCACCGATAGGCATACAAATCCTATACCTATCCGGTGCGAATATCTTATCACCCTATTTTCGAATGGCTCTGTCCTCATCAATATTCTTATCATCTTAACAAACAATACTAACAAATGGACATAATAACACAACATTCCAAATACCATCAATGTCGAAACCACCCTCAAAACTCTCGCCCCTCCAGCCAAATCAAACTCATATATATTTACATGTCCTGGTGCACCTTCACCAAACCAACCTTCGAGAATACTATTTGCAATTGACCCAAGACACACCACTAATAAAGTGATGCACAATATTTTAAACCTTTTCTTTATCTTATTATTTGATGAGTTTTCCATACAACCCATATTTTGCGCTGCAAAGTTACAAATACTATATCATTTTACCAAATATTTTATCGTAAAACAATAAAAAAACTTTTCGAACCTTTCATCGAACCTTAAATCCAATATATTTTGCCATTCAAAAAAAAAATTGTACCTTTGCAGCCCGAAAAAATATATAAATAATGTACGAGCAAGAAATAAATCGCCGCAGGACATTCGCAATCATTTCCCACCCTGATGCGGGTAAAACAACTCTTACCGAGAAGCTTCTCCTATTTGGAGGTGCAATCCATGTTGCAGGTGCAGTTAAATCAAACAAAATCAAAAAAACTGCCACTTCTGACTGGATGGAAATTGAGAAACAACGTGGCATTTCGGTGGCAACTTCTGTAATGGGTTTTGAATATCGCAATTTCAAAATCAATATCCTTGATACTCCTGGCCACCAAGATTTTGCCGAGGATACTTTCCGCACACTTACAGCTGTTGACTCTGTTATAATCGTTGTAGATTCCGCCAAAGGTGTTGAAACACAGACCAGACGACTTATGCAAGTTTGCACAATGCGTAAAACCCCAGTTATGATTTTCGTTAATAAAATGGACCGAGAGGGCAAGAATCCTTTCGACCTACTTGACGAACTTGAATCAGAACTTGGCATTCACGTCCGTCCACTATCATGGCCTATCAATAGTGGCGCTAAATTCAAAGGTGTCTATAACATCTATCAAGACAAACTTAACCTTTATACTCCTAATAAACAGCGTGTTTCAGAAACAATTGCCGTTGACGTGAAATCCAAGGATTTCGATGAAATGGTAGGTGAAGATGATGCCGAGCAACTTCGTAACGACCTTGAACTGATTGAAGGTGTTTACAATCCTTTCTCAAAACAAGACTATCTCAATGCCGACGTTGCACCA
Source organism: Paludibacteraceae bacterium (assembly GCA_024399535.1). Lineage (GTDB taxonomy): Bacteria > Bacteroidota > Bacteroidia > Bacteroidales > Paludibacteraceae > Aphodosoma. Next base: position 17,983 of record JAKSNU010000010.1, on the reverse strand, counting down.
GTTTTCTTTGGTTCAGCTCTCAACACATTCGGTGTAAACGAACTTCTTGATTGCTTTATTGATATTGCGCCAGCACCTCTTCCTGTCACCACAGAAGAACGCACAGTTGACCCACATGAGGAACCTTTCACAGGCTTCGTTTTCAAGATTCACGCCAATATGGACCCTAATCACCGTTCATGTATTGCCTTTGTCAAAATATGCTCTGGTAAATTTGAACGCAACAAACCATACATTCACATACGTCTTGGCAAAGTTTTCAAATTTGCTTCCCCAACATGCTTTATGGCTCAAAAGAAAGAAACCGTTGACGAAGCTTATGCTGGTGATATAGTCGGACTTCCAGATACTGGCAACTTCAAAATCGGTGACACCCTCACTTCTGGCGAACTTCTTCACTTCCGCGGACTTCCAAGTTTCTCACCTGAAATGTTTAAATATATCGAAAATGCAGACCCAATGAAGACTAAGCAACTTCAGAAAGGGCTTGACCAACTTATGGGCGAAGGTGTCGCACAGCTATTTACTCATCAACTGAATGGTCGTAAAATAGTAGGAACAGTCGGACAACTACAATTTGAGGTCATTGAATACCGATTGCTTCACGAATATGGTGCTCAATGTCGCTGGCAACCCATTCCACTATTCAAAGCATGCTGGATTGAATCCAGTGACAAACAACAACTTGACGATTTCATGCATCGCAAAGCCAACTACCTTGCCAAAGACAAAGATGGCCGTGATGTATTTCTCGCTGAATCAAACTATCTTCTCCAGATGGCTCAAAACGACTTCCCTCATATTAACTTCCACTTCACCTCAGAATTTTAATTGGCAAAATAGAAGAGGCATCAATTATAATTGATGCCTCTTCTATTTTGCCAAGCTCCTCAATATTTCAAGGCTTTTCACATCACCGAAACCTTCCATATGAACTTGATAATACTTAACCACAAAATCTACCATTTTGCTCCTTTCTTTTTCATTCAACCTAAATGTTTCGTTTCTCAGAATCTTTACCAAACACCTTGTCGTATCTATATCCAACTTCTCCCCAAAACAATATCTGACCGCCTTTCCTTCAGATATATCAATCACAAACCCATCTGAATAATCACTTATATCGGGCATAATTCCAATATAATGCATCATTTTCACAAGAAAGCCCAAATACCATTCCGAAATACCATTCTCCAATTCATCAAACTCTATTATCGATTCCTCAATATAATCAAATATAATTCTATCTCCTCCACCAAAACGGAATGCTCTCCATACCATTTCCGCAAGAAATTGCGACACAAGCATCTTTATTGGATTCAACATCAATGCGTTATTTACTCTATACACACAACAATCGTTCACATGCCAAACTTTTGCATTATCTTTTCCTTTCAACTCAATATCCAACAATGTCAATGGTATCAAATATCCCTTTTTTACTTTTGATGATCTACCTCCGATGCTGGCAGACACAGCTACTACTCCTGCTGATTCGGTAAACAGATTCAACATATAACTGTTATCCCTATATTGCGTAGATGTCAAAACTATCGCCTTCACCTTATATCAATTTTTTCCCTATACACTCCACGGAGAATTCCACCATTATGACATTCAAATTCAAATACTACCTTATCATCCCTAATTTCTAAATATCCAGATATAGGATAATAAAACACCCCATCCAATTTATCTTCAATTGAGACTTGATCAGTCATATAATATGATCCTCGATAGAAAAAACCGCCTCTTGACCTCAGTAACCCATATGGAGCTTTGGAGTACTTCATCTCGTACTTTCCATATACTCCGTCCATCGGCATATAAGCCTCCAATGTTATCTCTATTTCGCCACATTCCAATTTTACTATCCCTCTTCTTGACCCATAGCCAGTATCGTCTTCCACTTTCACTTCTGCACCAGTGAGTTCCAAATTCATAACGCTTTTATCTGGTTGTTCAAATTCATATACTGACTTTCCACCCATCTTTTCGAAACTCAATTTACCAAAATAGCGATAACTCGCGACCTCTCCTTCTGTTGTCTTATAGTCTATCAAAATCTCATATTTACCTGCCTTACATTTATTTATTTGGACATTCATTGTTTCGAAAGCCACAAATCTGCCATCGCTGTCCTGACTCTCATATCGTTGTAAATCTCCTTCAAGATAGCTAACCTTCGACTCATAATAATCAATTGTATTCACCGAAACTGAATCTTTTCCGCCCAACCTGAAAAAGCCTGTGGGAATGGTACGCTTACTCTTTTTCTCAGCATCCACTACAATTATGAATATTATCTCTTTACGCTGTCCGATACTATCATTCTCAATCTCAAAGAAGAACTCATATCCAACCATTTTGTCATCATAAAAACAGCGATTCATAAACAAATTGTCATACCTCCTGTTTGTTGTCAAAGTCTGACAATCATCACTGGCTGCCTCTACATGGGTCGTAACTGCCGCAATGAATACAACAAATAAAATAAACAATTTTCTTATCATAACATTTTCAAAGCGTCATCTTCCTTACTTTTCATTTTCCTAAACTCGCTATCTGTTTTGTCGTCTTGACCAGTTAAATGCAACACCCCATGTATCATAACCCTCATCAGTTCTTCATCAAACGGCACATTATATTCCTCAGCATTGCGACTTACTGTATCAACTGAAATGAAAATATCTCCGTTGATTTTCTGATTTTCAGTATAATCAAACGTGATTATATCAGTAAAATAATCATGTCCAAGATACTCCTTATTGACCTCCAAAATACGGTTGTCAGAACAAAAAATATATGCTATATCTCCTGTCTTGTAACCATATCTGGCAGCAACTGCTTTAATCCATTTAGTGACCTCTCTATGCCCAAATTTTGGCATCTTCACATCGTCTGCGTTAAAACTTATCATAACACCCTATTTTCAAAAAATTGAGACCCGACAGCAAAAGGATCTACCCCTCCTGTCAAGTCTCTTTCATAAATTTGTATTCGCACCGGGAATCGAACCCGGATCTACAGCTTAGGAGGCTATTGTTCTATCCATTGAACTATGCGAACCTTCGAGTCATCAATCATTTGGTTAATGTCTCCCTTTGCCATTTCCCCCATATTGTTTCCTCTGCTGTTCTTCCATCTGTTTCTTCATGGCAAGTTGCTGTGCTTTCTGAGCGGCCTCTAACCGAGCCATGAAACCACTCTTTTTCTTTGCAGGTTTTGCAGCGTTCTTTGCCATTTTTTCTTTCAACTTATCCTCATTTACAAACAATCTGAACATATATGTCTGGAAAATAGTAATCAGCAACGAAATAAAATAATAATACGACAAACCAGATGCGTAATTATTGAACATTATCATAAACATCAATGGCATCAGATACATCATCCACTTCATCATCTTTGCTGTTTGGTCATTGCTTGCCTGACCTGCCATATTAATCTTCGTATATACAATGTTAGTTATAGTCATCAGCAGACAGAACAACGAAATATGATTTCCAAAATAAGGAGTAATCAAAGGTATATATGCATCCCACGAAACAATTGCATCGTATGCCGAAAGATCTTTTGCCCATAAGAAACTCTGCCCTCTAAGTTCGAAACAAGTAGGGAAGAAACTAAACATAGCGAAAAGCACTGGCCATTGCAATAGCATTGGGATACATCCACTCATCGGACTAACCCCCGCCTTATTATACAGTGCCATTGTAGCCTGTTGTCTCTCCATAGCCTTCTCTGCCGGTATCTTCTCATTAATCTTTTCTATTTCGGGGCGTAGAAGTCTCATTTTAGCTGACGACATAAACGATTTGTACATCAATGGGAATACCACAATCTTTATAATAATCGTCATCAACAGGATGATTATGCCATAACTCGTAAACCATAAACCCAACCAATTGAACATAGGAATGATTATCAATGTCGTTATCCAACTGAAAATCTTCCAACCCATAGGAATAATCCTAAATAATTCTAATTCTTCGCCTTCTTCTGCATTATCGTCATATCCTCTTAAGACCTTGTATTGGTTAGGACCATAGAATATTCTGAGTGTTGTCGCCTTGTCTCCTCTTGGGTCAAACTGCAACGACCCTTGCATTTTGTGATTCCTTATATATTCTGACTTATCAGGCAACACTTCGCTCTCAACCATAGTTCCAGTAAACGATTCATCAGCAATCATTATGGTTGAGAAGAAATGATCTTTGAATGCCACCCACTGCACCTTTCCTTTCAACTCTTCGCTGTCACTACTTCCCTCTGACAATCGTTCGGCATCGTCACCAGTGTACCTATAATTCAATGCTGAATACCTCACCTCAAATTTCCTTCCTTTCTCATTTTGACGTATTGCCTGCTGACATTGCATATCAATTGTTTGGACATTCTGCGCCAACACATCTTTCAAATTATGTGCTTGAATTGACATCTGGGTCATATATTCATTGTTAGGCACATCGTAAGTAATATCCAACCAACGCTCTTGATCCACTTCAAGTCGCATTACGACTCTATGACCAATCTCTGTCTCTGATACTATAGGTGTGAAATATAAATCCTTGGTATTCAATATTCGGTTACGTGCAATGAGTGTAAAGTTCATCATTGCGTCATTTCCGTCAAACAACATATAAGCGGTAGAATCGTACCTTTGTTCTCCAACCACTTCAACACTTTTCACGCGACCGCCTTTATTGGTGAACACTATTCTCAACTTGCCGTTTTCGATAGATGTCAACTTTTCAACGCCCAACCCTGCATTTGCAAAATCGCCAAACTTCTCAATCAATCTTGCTGAATCAGCTGTTTCCTCACCGATTGCTGCCAACGAATCCTTGCGAGCTTGTTCTTTTTCATACTCTATCTTACGGGCCAACGCATCTTCCTTCACTCTGGCTATTGAATCCATCTCCGCCCGACGACGAGCCAAATCCTCTTCGCTCGGTCTATTCAACCAGCTAAATCCAAATATTACTACGAATATCAGTAATAAACCTATTATTGTATGTTTATCCATTAGTCTTTAATATTTCGTGCCATCACTGCTTTAATAAAACTCATAAACAGAGGATGAGGTTTTAATACAGTACTTGAATACTCTGGATGGAACTGCACTCCAATATACCATGGATGTTCGGTCAATTCTATGATTTCACCTAACCCAGTCTCTGGATTTCTTCCAGATATTATCATACCATTCTCCTCAAATTCCTTTGTGAACTTATGATTGAATTCAAAACGATGACGATGTCTTTCCCTAATCATCTCGACACCATATATTTCTGATGCCTTACTTCCATGCTTCAGCGCACACGCATAACCTCCAAGCCTCATCGAACCACCTTTTTCCAAAATGGTCTTCTGCTCCTCCATCATATCAATCACTTTGTGTCTTGTATTCGGGTTAATTTCAGCAGTATGTGCATCCATATATCCCAATACATTTCTCGCAAACTCTATCGCCATAACCTGCATTCCGAAACAGATTCCAAGGCATGGCACTTCATGTTCACGCGCAAAACGCGCTGCGACAATTTTCCCCTCAACGCCACGTTCCCCAAAACCTGGAGCAATCAATATTCCATCGTAGCCAGACAATTTTTCATCCACGTTGTCTTCATCAATGTCGTCTGACAAGAACATATCCATCTTTAATTTTCGGTCATTATATGCCGATGCGTGGGCCAAGCTCTCAGAAATCGACTTATATGCATCAGGCAACGAGACATACTTGCCGACCAAAGCGATTTTCACTACTTCCTTGGCATTATGGAACTTTTCCAAAAATTTGTTCCAATCCTTCATATTGGCAATTGTCGTCTCAGGATCATACCCGAGTCTCTTCAGCACCACGCGATCCAATCCCTCTTTCTGCATATTCAATGGCACCTCGTAGATGCTTCTCGCATCTGCACTTTCTATAACCCCTTCAAGGTCAACATTGCAGAATTGAGCCACTTTTTGGCGCATACCCTCACTGATATGATGCTCAGTTCTCAGCACCAATATATCAGGCTGTACGCCCTCTTGCTGCAACTCCTTGACTGAATGTTGCGTAGGCTTAGTCTTTAGTTCGCCTGCAGCTGCCAAATAGGGAACATATGTCAAATGGATGCACAAGCAATCTCTGCCCAATTCCCATCTCATTTGGCGAACCGCTTCAATATAAGGCAATGATTCAATATCCCCGACAGTTCCACCTATCTCGGTAATAACAAAATCCCATTCATGTTTATTACCACATGCCTTGACACATCTTTTTATTTCATCTGTGATATGAGGGACCACTTGAACTGTCTTACCAAGAAAATCTCCTCTTCTTTCTCGATTTATCACATTTTGGTATATCCTTCCAGTTGTCACATTATTTTCCCTTGACGTCTTGACGTTTAGGAATCTTTCATAATGTCCCAAATCCAAATCACTCTCATATCCGTCATCAGTGACAAAGCATTCACCATGCTCATAAGGATTCAGAGTCCCTGGATCTATATTAATGTATGGATCAAGTTTCTGATTCGTAACCCTATATCCACGTGCTTGAAGTAGTTTCCCCAAAGAAGCTGAAATGATTCCTTTACCTAATGATGATGCAACTCCTCCTGTAACAAAAATATACTTTGTAGCCATATTCACATTTTTTTCGGGTGCAAAGTTACGCATTTTAATTGAAAAAAATGACATTTCAACGAAAAAAGTATTCATTTTTTTTACCCACTCAAAAAAAATATCTAATTTTGCACAAAATTTACAAGAAGAAGCATTATCTAAATAAGAAGAAGTTTATCCTAAAAATATGAAAAAAAGAGAAAGAACAAGACTCGAAATCATCGAAACTGCACAGAAATTGTTTTCAGAAAAAGGCAGGAACAATGTAACAATGGGCGACATAGCAGAAGCTTGCGACAAATCTCGCCGCACCATTTACAATTACTTCATTAACACTGATTTCCTATACTTCGCAATCATCGAAGAAGAGTTGGAACATATGTTATCGGAGCTCAAAAGCATTGCCGACAGCGCTTTGCCTGCTGACAAAAAACTTGAAAACTTTGTTCTTATGCACTTCCGTTGCATCCGTAAAGCAACTGAACGAAACGCATCAGTTCGCGCATCATTTTACAAAAATTACGAAGAAATAGAGCGTGCTCGTCGCCCAATTGATTTCAAAGAGATACGCATTATCAAACAAATTCTCACTGAAGGCTGCATGAATGGTATTTTCGATATACACGACGCACAATGGGCTGCAATGCTTATTCTTTATGCCATCAAGGGCATTGAGCTTCCATACCTCAACCACAACATAGGCTCGCATCTTCGTGAAAACTACTCCTCTATCATATTCCGCGTGCTCAATGGAATCCTAAGACGTCGCATATAAATATCGATTTTTATAATGGCAAAATTTCAGTCATCTATACTCATTTTTACAGCATAATTCATCGATAAAAATAAATTTCTGAAAATTCTTTGCCATATTAAAAATAGTTCGTACCTTTGCACTCCCAATTTTGGGACAACTTAAACTTATATTATTATGTACTTGGATTCTGAAAAGAAACAGGAAATCTTCGCTAAGTACGGAAAGTCTAACACTGATACTGGCTCACCTGAAGCCCAGATAGCATTGTTCTCATACCGTATTAGCCATTTGACTGAGCACCTTCAGTCAAATCACAAGGATTATAGCACAGCCCGTTCGCTCCGTATGCTTGTTGGTAAACGTCGTCGTTTGCTCGATTACCTCAAGAACAAAGACATCGAACGCTACCGTTCTATCATCAAAGAGCTCGGTCTTCGTAAGTAAAAGAAGATTTCAGAAATCTAAGAGGGACAACTGTAATTTGGTTGTCTCTCTTTTTTATCACTCATTATATTATTTTTCCAAAAAATGCAGTGACTCAAAAAATATTTCAACATTTACTTTCGCAATTAAAATAAAATACCTACCTTTGCAAAAACATAATAAGCATATATTTCATTTTCCATTGATATGAAAGTCAACAAAATCCACTACATTGTCTTGCCTGCAATTTTGGCTCTGACATGGCTGATTATCAGCCGCTACACCTTCAATCCAAATCCAGATTTGAATGGTGACAACTTCTACTATTATATGTATGCCACATCATTGGCATCTGGTAATGGATATTCCGACATATCCGCAGTCGGCAACCCTCCTTCGTCCGTATATCCTCCTGGCTATCCCGCCATTATGACTCCTTTACGCTTCCTAACCGACAGCATCATTGTACAAAAATGGTTGAACGAATTGTTTGTGCTTCTCGGCATTCTGTTGATATATTTTATTTTGCTTCGACATAGACTTCCGATAAGTGTCTGCTTCACCACAGCATTTGCTGGATTGTTTTGTCCGCGATTATGGCATTTTTCCACTATGATGATGGCTGAAGCCTCATTCTTCGGTATGAGCATTCTCGCCATCTATGCTCTATACAGAATGAGTTCTGACGAAAAAACAATATGGAGCGAGCTTCGTTCTCCGTGGTTTTACGTAATGCTGGCAGCATGTATTTTCACATATTACATCCGTACACAGGGACTTGCGCTAATGGCAGCTGTCTGCTTCGCACTTCTTATTCGCAAACGTTGGGGTGCATTGTTGACATCAGTCGGTGGTTTCATAGTTGGATACATGCCATGGTCTCTGAGAAATAAAGCACTTGGGCTGAGCGACAGATATTTCAGCATGGTGCTTGAAAACAATCACTGGCGTCCTGAAGAAGGCACATTGTCTATAAGCGAAGTAATACAACGTTTCTTCGAGACTATGAAAATGCTCATATTCAATGCCATTCCAAATTCAATTGTACCTTTCATTGATGTTGATTGCGACAATCCTTCCTATTCTATAGGCATTTATATAATTGGAGCATTGATTATTGCGCTTATTTGCATAGGATTTTGGAAACTTCCGAAACTGCGCTGGCTTTTCATCGGCTATATTGGTGCAACATTGTCCATCATATCGCTCTTCAGCACTCCGAGTGGCAACCGCTACATAACAGCCGTTCTACCAGTACTTACAATGGGTTTATTCTTAGGAATTTGGGTCAGCATTCAATGGCTTTTGCAACTGAAATGGAAACAACTCTCATTCTCTGCTTTCTTCCTTATCCCTCTCGTATTAATGTCGCAGAAGGGACTTGCTGAAGAACATTTAATAAGCAAAAGCAAAATTCCTATCAACTACCAGCAATTTTTTGCCATAGGTACATACTTGAAACAAAACGTTAAAAAGGACGCTGTAATTTGTTCTCGCAAACCGACGATGCTCTATTTTTATAGCAATCGGTATCAAACATCATATTTATGGACAGAAAACCCAGAAGAGCTGATTATTGACTTGATTGACAAAAACGTGTCTTATGTTGTGCTCGACAATCTCGGTTATAGTTCTACTCCTCGTTATCTCTACCCTGCTATTCAGAAGTATCCGCAATTTTTCCCTGAAGCTCTTGTCAGATACGATAATACAGGGATGTACCTACTTCGTTTTGATCGTGAGTTCGCTGCTTCTGTGCTGAAAAAATAGTTACTTAAAACACAATAATACAGAAAGTAAGGCTGTCTATTCTTATTCGTCAAGACAGCCTTACTTTATTTTAGATTCAGCCCTTTTACTTTGAATAGAATTTGGTCGAAGTCTTGCCTGCATTGATCATATATACCCCACTCAACAACGATGGCAATTCAACCCAAGGTCCATCAGAACTCATAAACTGATAAACTATCTTTCCATCCATTGTCATAACTCTCACTGGTATATTGCTTCCATCGAAACCGACCAACAACACGCGATTGCCTATCACTACAATACTTCTTCCTTTACTCTTCTGTATATCCACCTTCTCGGTCATCAATGTGAATCTTTCATCTTCGCCCAATACATCGCCAGTAAACGAATATTCTTCTCCTGCAAGCACATCGACAAATGCCTGTGTTTTCAAATCAAACAGATACAACTGCTTAAACCCGCTCAGTTGCTTAGTATCAAAACCTATAGTATATGTCTCGCCGCCTATTCCTGCCTTGAATCCTATCTTCTGTCCAACGATACTTTCTGACGCATTGACCGAAGCCTTGCCCCATTTATTCGTAACGTAAATCATAGGCATCAATTCTGCATCCGTCCATTTTTCGCCATCATAGCCATCATCATAGCCATCGCTGTTGCCGCTATTTACGACTAGAGCTACAGTATCATTGCTATGAATACCACGAACCGCTATCTTCAAAATATTGGCATTAGTTTCATAGATTGAAGGATTCCATACAGCATTATCATAATCCACGTCCACATGTGCACCCGACTCTTTTGAGCGAACGAAAACTCCCTGACCTGGTTCAATACTGTACGGATAACCCAAGACAGATGCCATAAACTTCGGACTTGACACCCATCTTTCGCCATTATAAAAATAAACCTCAGAATTGGTTCCATAGAATTGCATCTCGCTGATTTCGATTGGCGCAGAATAACTATTTGTTATGAAATTCCACCGTCCTTTGTCATCATTTGTCTCTCTATAAGTCAAGTCATACCTATAATTTCCCGACTGTAATTTGCAATCAAAATCATATATTGTTGGTATAGAATCTGCCACTCTATAGCCCTTCCAGGCATTCATACTGACAAGCATCTGTCTCTCACTCTCCCATTTCCCGTCATTCCACCATTGGATTCGTTTCTTTAGATTGAGATTTCGCATCACCACATCCTTCCCTGGAGCTCCACAATAGCTCCATATCGTATCTTCTCCATTCCTGATTTTCATATCTAAATACCGCTGAACTCTCGCTTTCGGCTCGCCATATTTGAAACGCAAATAAGATTGTTTTGCATTGTCAGCCCCCAACTTCAAATATTGTTCCTCGCTATTATTTATTACGCTGTCCTCAACGAACAATTCTGCACCTGGATCTAATGACAACGAACCATTTGCAAACACTGTCAATCTATAGCAATCAGCCTCCGTCCCCTCTTTAATTCGGCACCTTGCCAATATCTCGACCACATGGTCTGTGTTATTTGGTTTCAAGTCTGGTCTTGACCAACAAGCATTGTCATCCCAATCGCCAGGTTTCACGAACTGCATCTTTCCTCTTGCCACATTCACAGTTCTCCTAATAGTAGCAGATTGTCCACCTTTAGCAGTTGCGTAAGCCTCAATTTCCAATGCTCCAGTCTTGTAACAGGTCAACAGAGTGTCATTACTTATGGTAGCTATATCAAGATTCAACGACTTAAAATAGAACTTTGCTTCATCTCCGTAGTTTGATTTACACCAATAGTTCAAATTATAATCTTTCAGGGTTGAACTTATATAGTCATAACTCTCCAAGCCAGCGATGAAATTATCCTCCCATTCAGCTGTTGTCATAACTGCTGCAATATGAATCGTTGTATCTTTCGATGCCTCGAAATATTTATCAGTCCCATAAACTCTTGCCGTAAGTTTCACTGTTCCTGTATCGAGGATATTGATATATCCATTTTGAAACGAAGCGATCCTCAGATTGCTACTTTCCACCGTATAATGGTCTGCCTGATCTCCATATCTTAAATCCACCTTGATTTTGCCTGACAGGTTGTTCAATCCTGACAAATCGGTACTGTCCCAACTGATGTCTCGATAACCTTTTGTGATATTTATGGCTGTCGGATATGAAATAGTATCGGCATTGTAATTGTCAGTCTGGCAGATGAGAGCCTTAACGATTACTCCACTGCCAAGTTCCGTTGCTGTCATTACTCCAGTTGAATTGTCGATTGACACACAGAACGAAGGCGAGGAAATAGCATCGTACGAGTCGTAAACAATATTTACCGCACTGTCACCATTATTGTGAACCACCGATAGGTGCTGAGTGCTCCCATAAGTCATGTCTTTTACTTGTGTGTTCCATCTCAACCCTGGTGATATACGTCTTGTCTGCATTGTTGCAGTCAGATACGTATCTTCATATTCCGCCATTCCACTTATATTGGCGACAATAACTATGTCGTGATCCTCGGAATGACCGCTACTGCCGTCAATACAGGTTCCTGGATAATGTTTTTTAACCTTCAGCACATTGCCTGTGATGTCTACATATTGTGACAACCCATGGTCAGCCAATTCATACGTCACCGTAAAATTACCCACAGTTGCAGATGTGATACTCAACGTTATGCTATCCTTGTAATCCACCACAAACGGGACACTCATTCCCCATTCGAATGTTCCCTCTGGCGGCAATACTGCCATACTCTTTCCCACACAAAGACATGCCAAAACGACAAATAGACATAGTTTCTTCATAAGCAAAAAAATTTATTACTTCCCATTGTGGGTAAACAATATTATCTTCTTCGCAAAAAAATTGAATATTGTGACTATTCCAGTTGTAATAACTTTTCCAATCATAACCTGTATTTCAACAACATCAACCATAAGCCACATAATAGCATGAGTTAGTGCCATGCCGACTGCTCCTATAGCAGCAAATATTAGGAATTCAACTATTTTATTGTCTGTCCTATGTTCGTCAAAGATCCACAATGTCGCCATAAGGTAAGTAATTATCAACCCTAAAATATACCCTACAGCCACTCCAACTTGATAATAAACACCAAATTTCTCAGTCAGTATCCACAATGTGCCAGCATCTACGGCAAAAGCCAATCCACCCGACAAACAATATCTAAACAGTTGTCTGAACATTATTCAAACAATTTTGACTTCATCAAGCCCCACTTACACAAACGATAAACAAAAGATACTCTGATAACACCCAAACCGTAAATCGATGAACGTTTCAAGTTAATTGACGATGCCTCATCAAAATACTTCGTTGGACAAGTCATCTCGCCTATTTCATAACCTTTGTAAAAAATTTGAGCAAGCATCTCGTTATCCAAAACGAAATCATCAGAATCTATATTGTAATTGATATTCCGGAGCACTTCAGCCGAAAAAGCCCTATATCCTGTATGATACTCCGAAAGTTTCTGGTTCATCAGCACATTCTGCCCAAACGTAAGCAACCTATTTGCTATATATTTATACCATGGCATACCGCCTTTCAATGCGCCTTTGCCCAAAATTCTCGAAGCCAAACATACTGGATATACTCCATTTGCAATCATATATGCCATAGAATGAACTAATTGTGGAGTATATTGATAATCCGGATGAACCATAATTACAATATCAGCGCCCAATTCCAAAGCACGATTGTAGCATGTTTTCTGATTACCACCATACCCACGATTCTTGTCATGTACAAGCACCTCAGTGATACCAAGTTCACGTGCTTTCGACACTGTATTGTCTTTCGAACAATCATCAGTCAAAATTACTTCGTCCACAACGTCCATCGGAATCTCCTTATATGTTTGTTCCAACGTCATCTCGGCATTATATGCCGGCATTACAACTACAATTTTTTTACCATTTATCATATTTGATGTATTTATATTTCTTCCTCACAACTGTCAATGAGCTTCAAGCCAATCGTTTCCAACTCCTATTTCTATGCTCAGGGGCACCGACAACTGTACTGCATTCTCCATTTCCTCTCGGATAATCGTCTTTAACCTCTCGACTTCTCCATCTGGACAATTGAAATTCAACTCATCATGGACCTGAAGTATCATTTCTGCCCGAAGACCTTCCGCCTGCAGACGATTGTCAATCCTCACCATTGCTATCTTTATTATATCAGCTGCCGTTCCTTGAATTGGAGCATTTATTGCATTTCTCTCAGCAAAGCCCCTCACATTAGCATTCTTTGAATTTATATCTGGCAAATATCTGCGTCTATGCAGCAAAGTCTCGACATATCCTTCTTTCCGAGCCTTTGCCACAGCCTCTTCCATATACCGCTTCACACCGCTGAAATTCTCGAAATATCCATCTATGAACTCTTTAGCTTCACTTCTCGAAATCCCTAATCGCTCGGACATTCCGAAAACCGACATTCCATATATTATACCGAAATTGATTGCCTTCGCCTTTCGTCTCATCTCCTTTGTCACCTCTTCCATTGGCACACGGAACACCTTAGATGCTGTTGCGCTATGCACATCATCGCCAGCTTTGAAAGCAGCGACCATATTCTCGTCGCCCGAAAAATGAGCCATCAGTCTCAACTCCACCTGTGAATAATCTGCCGAAACGAATCTGCATCCCTCAGAAGCCACAAAAGCCTTCCTGATACCCTTGCCCTGCTCATCTCGGACTGGTATATTCTGTAGATTAGGGTTTGACGATGACAATCTTCCAGTCGCTGTAACGGTCTGATTGAACGACGTATGCACTCTTCCTGTATCTTCATTTATGAGTTTAGGCAATGCCTCGACATAAGTACTCAACAGCTTTTTCAATCCGCGGTAATCCAGTATCAGCCCTACCACTTCATGTTTATATCTCAACTGCTCCAAAGTCTCCTCGTCCGTAACATACTGCCCTGTCTTTGTCCTTTTTGGTTTGTCGGACAATTTCAATTTGTCAAACAGCAACTCCCCGACCTGTTTTGGCGAACTGATATTCACATTCTCGCCTGCAGTGAGCTTTATTTTTCTCTCTATCTCGTGCAACTCGCCGTTCATCTGACCAGCCACCTGGTTCAACACGAAATCGTCCACCAGCACACCGTTTCTTTCCATTCTCGCTAAAACGCTGACCAAAGGCATTTCAACATCTCTATATAGACCCAGAATGCCAGCTTTTTCCAACTCAGGCATCAGTTTATTGTATAGCCTCAATGTCACATCAGCATCCTCTGCAGCATATTCCGCGACTCGCTCCACCGCGACATCCCTCATGCTCCTCTGTCGTTTCCCTTCTCCTATCAGTTCCTCGATATGAATCGTCTTATAATTTAGCAAAATTTCAGCTAAATAGTCCATACCATGACGCATCTCTGGTTGCAATAGATAATGAGCCACCATTGTATCGTCCAATTCGCCATTGACTTCCACACCATATTTTCCAAGCACCATCAGATCGTACTTTATGTTCTGTCCTATCTTGCCAATTGTCGAATTTTCCAACACTCTTCTGAATTTCTCGACCAGCGACTGTGCCTGCTGTCGTTCTTGAGGTATTGGCACATAGTAAGCTTTTCCCTCTTCGATTGCAAACGACATTCCGACAAGTTCAGCCTTCATAGCGTCTGTCGAGGTTGTCTCGGTATCAAAACTGAATCTTTTGCTTTTACATAGTCTCTCTATCAACTCTGCGACATCGTCCACACATTTGTATTCATGTTGCCAATCAGCAAGAGTTGCCAAACTACTTTCGATTTCAATCTCGTTTTCCAACTGGAGTTCATCACCAAACAATGACGCTTGTTCCCGATTTGCGTTCATTTTCTGTAAAAGAGTCCGGAACTCCAACTCTTCATATATTTTTGCCAATTCGCCCATATTAGCAGACTTGACTGCATAGTCGTTCTCGTCGAAAGCGATTGGAACATCACGTTTAATAGTAACGAGGAACTTCGAGAATTCAATTTTCTCCCGTCCTTCAAATATTTTTTTCTGCAAAGCGCCTTTTATTTCGCTTGCATGCTCCAAAAGATTCTCCACAGTATCATATTCGTTCAGCAACTTCACAGCAGTCTTTTCCCCGACACCTGGACAACCAGGCACATTATCCGATACATCGCCCATCAAAGCTAAAAGATCCACCACCTGCTTAGCGCTCTTCAATCCCCACTTCTCGGCGACCTCTTTCTCCCCATATATTTCAGCCTGAGCGCTACCCAAGCCAGGCTTAAGAATACGTATTCTGTCGGTCACAAGCTGTCCGTAATCCTTATCAGGAGTCATCATCAAGACATCAAAATCTTGTTCTGCAGCTTTTTCAGCCAACGTACCAATGACATCATCAGCCTCATACCCATCAACTGTCACCACAGGTATATTTCTTGCTTCAACAATTTTTTTAATGTATGGAAGAGCAAATCTTATATCTTCTGGCGTAGCCTCTCTCGTCGCTTTATACTCTGGATAGACCTCATGACGGAACGTATGTCCGCCACCTGGGTCGAATACAACTCCTATATGCGTTGGCTGATACCTGTTTATGACATCCTCCATCGTATTCACAAATCCAAAAATTGCCGATGTATTATTCCCTTTAGAATTGATTCTCGGCATCCTCAAAAAAGCATAATAAGCCCTGTAAATCAGCGCATATGCGTCTAAAAGAATTAATCTTTTCATAAATGAGACTTTACGCTGCAAATTTACTCAATATTTCTTATACCACCAAATTTTTCGAAATAAATATCAGAAATAAAAAGCAGCACCCAAACATGAGTTTGAATGCTGCCTCATCATAACAGAGTAAACAGAATTAACGTTTCTCAGCGATACGAGCTGCCTTACCGGTAAGTTTGCGCAAATAGTAAAGTTTTGCACGACGAACCTTACCGACTTTGTCAAGCTTGATTTCCTCAATAAATGGAGAATTCATTGGGAAAATACGCTCTACACCAACGCCATCCGAGATTTTGCGTACTGTGATACGCTTGTTGTCGCCGTGACCAGTTATTTTGATAACTACACCGCGATACTTCTGGATACGCTCCTTGTTTCCCTCTTTAATACGATAGTCAAGTGTGATAGTATCACCACTCTTGAACTTAGGGAACTCTTTTTTTTCTCCTGCGAAAGCTTCTTCCGCAATTTTAATGAAATCCATATTCAATGAATTTTAAAGAGTTAATACCAGTGCAGCATTCACGGGCTTCTCATCTCCTCGTCAGCGGCTACACGTTTTTATAATCACATTAAGTAAATTAACGTGCAATCTTGAATGTCACAGGTACGACGAACTTACATCTAACTGGTTTGCCGCGCTGTTCGCCTGGTTTCCATTTAGGCATTTTTTTCACAAGACGAACTGCCTCGTTGTCGAGCGACGGATCGCCTGCCGAACGTACTACAACTACGTCCTGAACCGAACCGTCCTTGTTGACAACAAATTCGCAGATACATTTCCCTTGGATACCCATCTCCTGCGCCATGACAGGATAACGGATGTTCGATTGGAAATATTTCGACAAAGCTGCCATTCCTCCTGGGAACTCAGGCTGTTTCTCAACGACCCTGAAAATCTCGTCTTCGTCCTCCTCAGGCTCTTCTAATTTTACAACCGGTGCAATATCTATTTTCTTATTTTGGTCATCCTCTGACGAAATTTTGATAGTCTGAGTCTCAGTAGTATTATCCACAACATTTATCACATCTGGGATTTGCTCCTCAGGGATTTCTGGTTCTGGTGGTGGAGGTGTCTCCTCATCCTGTAATGTCTGGTCAATGTCAAGTTCTGTCTCGAACTGTTCTACCATTACGTCAGTAATTTCGGCAACCGTAACGTCTGAAGTAGTCCATTCAAACGCAACATAAAGCACCGACAAGGCGAAAACCAAGCCAATTAACACATAAGTCAAACGCTTGTCTTCCAAATTTGCGTTTGCTGATTTTTTTAACTGCATATTACTATTTTATTAAATTTCAATCACTTACAGTATATATGCCATATTGTTTCACCCACAAAGCACATATATACACCTTTTCGACCGCAAAGTTACAACATTTTTTTGACACGAAAAACATTTTTGCATAAAAAAATTTTTTTGCCTGTATTAAACCAGATGTACTCCTCCCAAGTCAAAACAGCAAACGAAACAAAATTAATCATATAAACAGTTACAACTATGAAAAAATCAATTATCTCTTTGGCAGTTCTCACTGCAGTATGTTTCAGTGCTAATGCAGGACAGCCCGTACAGGACAACAAAAAATCAGATACCGTAACTACAGCTTCTGAGGAAAGGACAGTGAGCAAAAAGGAAAAAACCACTGCAAATTTCCGAGATGTCGTCCTTTACAAAAAAAACAATCCTAAAGCTAATCCAAAATTTAAATTGGCAAAAAGGATTGACATGA
>JAKSNU010000001.1 GCA_024399535.1 Paludibacteraceae bacterium | reverse complement strand
AGACCCCACGGTAAAAAAGTAAATACCGTGGGGTCTGTGAGTATAGGATATGGGGCTCGTTGTAAAAAGGTTACTTCACAATGAACTTCTCTACATACGAGTTGCCGGTGCCAGTGATAATGTGGATGAAATAGACACCGCTTGGAATGTTGCCTTTGCCAGACTCTAACCTGAAATCAGTATGAACTCCTGTTGCCTCTTTGTCGCAATAGATGAGCAGATAACCTCCTGCTGGAATCACCAGGTTATGGTTTTGACTGATAAGCCATTGCGTTCCCTGGCTTAGGTCTGCGTCTTGTCCAATGCAGTAGCCATAGAGGTCAACATCCGCATCTGTAGGGTTATACAACTCCACCCATGAATCAGGAAAATCTTTGTTTTCCATGAGGTTGTCGATGTTAGATTGCATAATTTCATTTATGCAGACTGAAGTTTGGGCTTCAATCCTGGCAATATAAAGACATGAGAGCAACACGCTCCAAATGATAAGACTTTTTGCTTTCTTATTGTATTGTTTGTTAATATTATCGTCCACAAAGGACTTTCGTTGTTTTAGGTAGGTGACGTTGAAGTGAACAATATACTGCCGTATATGAGTCAATTTTCAACATTTATCAGTAACTTTCTCTCTCTATAACTGATGTATTTCTGAGTGATGGCGTAATTGAAAGATTCAAGTCGATGAATGTCTGTTCCCAGAACTTGAATCCATCCCTTGGACAGGAACGATGAGAATTTCCGGCGTGCTTCTTTTCCATAGATTCCAGTCAAAGAAGTGATATTGCACTGGAATAGTACCCCCATAGCCCTGAGTCGTTCGTAATCGCTGCCATCCGTCATATAGATGTAGCGTTCTGGGTGAGCCAGCAGGGGCTTATAACCTTTCTTTTGGATGAGAGCAATTGTACTATATAAATCAATTGGCGGATTGATGTATGATGTCTCCACAAGTAGCATCTTGTTCTCCTTTGGACCTATGCATAGAAGATCATTGTCGTTCAGCCGCTGTTCAAAACCATTGTCCAGCATATACTCGGCTGCCAGATGAAGTTTGACCGGTCCTTTGTAAGCTGCCAAGAGTTCATCGAATCGCTGTTTCAGGTCAGCTGTTTCATTGGGGATGTCCTCCATCACATGAGGTGTCAGCCACACCTCGCAGATACCTATTTGTCCATAGTATTCCAGCACCTGAAGCGCACTCTCCATATCGGGAATGCCATCGTCCACACCAGGGAGAATATGGCTGTGCCAATCGGTGAAACCTTTGAAAAGGCCAGAGCCTTCAATGCTGAATATTTTGGGGAGTATAAACACTGACAACTAAACTATTTGATTATCAATGCAGTTATTGTGGCTAACAATGATACCACCGAAACCCACAATGCAGGTTGCAGCCATGCGTTTTCGCTTGTCGTTGACTGCCTTACACGAGCTTTGTTCGACTCAACATATATCACATCGTTTTGCTGCAGGAAATATACTGGCGATTGGAGCAATTGTTGCCGTTGGGTGAGGTCAACAAAATATACCTTCTCCTCACCGTTCTCCGAACGGAAGACTCTGACATTCCTCCTGTTACCATAGATTGTTAGGTCGCCGGCTTTTGCTATGGCATCCATGATTGTGAATTGGTCACGATCAATCATGACTGTTCCAGGGTTTTTTAGTTCGCCAAGCATCTTTACGGAGAGGTTTGCATAATCAATCGTCACCGTAGGGTCTTTGAACCCGTTTTCCGAAGACATTATCAGATTGCTGATTGTATCCTCAGCCTGTGTTCGGGTTAGGCCAGACACTTTTACCTTGCCCAAGACAGGCATGTTTATCTCACCATCTTCAGATACAGTGTAGTATTGGGTGTAGCTATTCGAATTCAGCGCATTCTGACCCAGCTGAGAGGAACGATACTGCACGTTGTTTATCGTTATTAGGTTAAACGGCATTGCCAGTTCCAAATCTTTGCTTGATACCAGCACGGTAATGCGGTCGTTCGGCTTAAATGTTATTGTCGAGTTGTCTGTTTTCAGGGAATTCTCATCTCCTGCGGCTGTGTCCTGGAAATAGTTGAATTCCTTGATATTGGCGCAGGAACTTAGCAATAGTGCAACAGATAAAAAAGTTAAAAGATATTTTGTTCTCATTATGATAGAAGTTTATTTAGCTTCAGAATTAATGTATGTGTTAATTAATGTCTTTCACACAAAAATTCATCCAATGTATGTTGTTTCTATATTGTGCCTTAAAATTGTTTGCCTGATACGAAACTGTTTCGTCCTTGTTCCACATCTTCAGGTCTCTGTCACCAGACTGGTTGATCAGTGATGCTATGGAATCAACTCGTGAGTCAATTTCTCCGACTAAATCTGGGAATCCTTTTTCTGTGTCGGTTCCGTACCATTTATCCTTGACACGTTGCACAAATACAGGGTCTTCAAACAGGCGCTGATAATACAGGGCATCTTTTGCGTGGTAGTCAGGTCCTGATTTACCCCAAAAATGCATGTCCCAAACCGGACCTGCTTTCAGTTTTCCTCCCCGATCCTTATAGCAGAAACAGCTTAAACCCGGATAATTTGGCAATTTAATATCGGTGCCCTCGGCAATCTCGTGCATAAACCAATAGTCAATCCAAGATTCTATGTCAAGATATTCTGCATATTCGCGACGTGCAAATCTTGCATCATCCACCAGACTCGCTTCAAGATTATTGATAAAGTTTGTTATATAATTAAGTTGTTCTGCCGGTATGTTTTCATCTGGATCTTTGAAACAATAATTGAAATTGAAATATTGGGAATAGAATTGTGGTTCTTCCCTTTCTGAGAATTCGAACAGGTAACCACCGGTGACAGACTCTGGATCTGTATCTTCTGGTTTGAGTTCTGCTATATTTACGCGATTCTTATCAACGCTGATTTTTTCGCACAGCCAATAGAGTCCTCTGTGTTCGCCATTCACAAACAAATCTGCAAAACGCCCGTGTGGTGCCCAGCCGAGCGAAGCACTACGTCTGGCAATTTCAAACATCATTTCATCCCTGAAGAATGACATTGCATTTCCGTATGTGGTCAGCAGTTGCCAGCGTTTATGTTTCGGCATTCCGAGTACCTCTTGTTTTTTGTCCAGTTTTATAGTGTATGGCTTTTTGTCCTGTAGGCTCCACGATGTGTTGCCTCGTCCTTTAATTTTTGTCGTACCATAATCAATGACTGTGCTGTCAGTCATTTGGATTACGAAACTGCACTCCAGCCATTCTTCTTTGCTGACTATCTCCATTGAGTCTTCCGTAACTACGAATATTATCGGAAGATTGAAAATGCGTATTATGTATGGCTTTTCACAACTGTCTTTGTCAACTACAACATACTTAACCGGATTAACAAAATCTCCGAAATCATGACGATTGGCTCCTGACTTCTGTTTTACACCATCCACCAATACGCGGCGGGCATCATGAGTGAAGATTGCGGTCATGTTAGAAAGGTCAGTACCCTCAGGAACTTGAACATCAATATATTCATCATCGATGTTAAAGGCATAGTAGGTATGCGAACCATCAGAGAGTGCAAACGTAAGCATATCGGTACCATCCAACATCTGATCTTCTACTTCGATTGGCTCTTCAGACTGTTGAGGTTCTTCCGGCTCAATTTTATGACATGCCGTAGAAATAAAAGTTAATAGTACAACGGCAAATAGTTGCCTCCATAATAAATTTTTCATACTCTATTGATTTATTTGTTATTAATTTTTTGTCAGAATTATGTTTTATGAACCTATTATTTTGTACATCTTGATGCAAGTGAAAAAATTTTATCGTATGTATAGATGCGTATCTGATCTATTGCTATGCCGGCTGCCATAGTCAGCAGGACGCTCCCTATCCAAAGACCAAACAATGCGACGCCAT
This sequence comes from Paludibacteraceae bacterium, assembly GCA_024399535.1. Taxonomy (GTDB): domain Bacteria; phylum Bacteroidota; class Bacteroidia; order Bacteroidales; family Paludibacteraceae; genus Aphodosoma. The sequence continues at coordinate 76,612 of JAKSNU010000001.1, read as the reverse complement.
GATAGTTGTCGTACAGCGCATGGTAATGCTGCGCCAAGAAAGCTTGAGACATCGAAGATGAATGGAAAAGCAAAATGCCAAGTACGGACTGTGCACAGTGGTTTATCAGTTTACTCTGCCTGATATGCCATTCCTTGAAGGTAAGGAACAGGGATATCGCAGCGGCGATTACCAGCGGGTTGTTGTTTGCAAGAAACTTGAGCATGATGCTTGCATCCCAACCACGCTGGATGATGTAGGATGTAAGAAATGATATTACAGATACAAGCAACAACAGAACCATGGGAGCAAGGCGCGATACCCATTTCCCGACACCGTGCAGACCTATATATCTTCCGGCAAAATACATTGCCATGAAGTGTATTATGGTGAATCCGCTGCGCTCATTGATGCCTCCCGGATACCAGTCGCTCCACACATCATAGACAAGGATAATCAATGTCATCCATCCCAAACTCCTCTTGTCCGCCTTGTCAATATAGCAATTGAGTATAGGAGACAGCAGCAGAAGCCCGATATACATTGGAATGAACCAACTGCTCTTTGACACGAACAGGAATATGGAAGACGGAATGCTGACTCCCATAGCAATACATATTCCGATGCGCACAAAGAGATAGAATAGACACATATACAGCAGATTCATATATGCTGTCCTCTTTGATTTCACGGAAAAGCAGCCTGATATCAACAGAAAAGTGTTTACGCCCAATATGCCGACAGAGTTGCCTGCCACCATCCACCAATGCGCAAGCCTTACTTCCTCTCCAAGACCAGGTATGACATACTCGCCCAAAGAGTGCATAAGGACTATGCTTGCAATGGCAAACAGCCTGCATAATTCAATATTTGATTGTCTTTCTATTTTCATTTTAATGTGATTAGGTCTTTGGGCAATGAACTCCCATCCTTTCACAGGGTTTAATAACGGCTCGCAAAAGGATTCTCATTTTGGATACTACATATTTGGCAAGTGCACGAAACAAATAATAATACAGCATTATATACCCTTTTGGGGAATAGCGGAATATCATTCCACCTACATTACAAAGTGTCCACCACCAAAACGACAGTTGCATTTTAGCCAGATTGCTGTCATACCGGGATTCCGTATTGTGGGTCAATGAAGCAGGTTCATAGTAATAGGCACGAAGATTCCTGTTGTAATTTATATTTCGATAACCGTCACGGGCAAAGAAAAACCACAGATAATTTTCATAATAGAAATGTCCCTTTATCTGAGGGAAAGGTTGCTGGCGCAATAAATCCACTCTCACACAGCCCGCTTTTTCTCCCGTAACATGATACTTGTAAAAAAGTTCTACACTATCAGACACCAAGCCGTCCTTCGGAAACGGTGTACCGATAGTTTCACCCGTTTCGGGATCATAGCAGCAAACCGTTATGCCGGAATAGGCAGATTGCGACAAATCATCTCCAACCCATTCATTCAATCTGGCATTGTAAAACGCCAATGTGTCGGGTACGAAACCATCATCGCAATCGGCAGGCACAAACAAATCCCCCGTTGCCATCTGTACTGCCTTATTCCACGCAATATGCTTGCCCATATTGGGTTGGGTGATATAAGTAATCTTGGACCGGTCCATGGATTGCATTTCCTGTCGGATCACTTCGTCACTATTATCAGTGGAACCGTCATTGACGATAATCCATTCCCAACGGGTGTAGGTTTGCGACCGCACGGACTCAAATACGCGGTGAATGGTTTTAGCACCATTGTAACAAGGAGTAAATATGGTAAATTTGTACTCTTTCATCATTTATGCAATTTATATATCATTCGACGATATTGGCTGACAGCGTATATCGCCCACTTATGCTGCATGACAAAGCGCAGCAGGCGGGAATGGTCCGGTTCAGGCGGAAACGGATACGCCCCCATATCCGTAAGCGAACGCAGCGAACGGCGGACAAAGGATAATGGTAGCGGATCCAACAAGTAAGTGATGTGCATGCCGCACATAAGATGACGTACTCGCCTATATGCGTAATGCTTTTCAGCAGAAGATACACTATCCGGTACGGAATCAAGGATGATACGCAGTGCTTGCTGAGCGGACAGCACATTAGGCATAAAATGCTCCGGATTGCGACGCGCATGGGTTACGCTGTCACCGCGCACACGGTAAAGATATGCCGACAATCCGTGGGCCACATACGCTTTGTTCGCTCTCAGTAGGGACTGTATCGTAAAGCAGAAGTCTTCATTATTAGTAATACCTGCAGGAAACTGCAAGTGATGGTTCTCCAGCACCTCCCGCAGCCAGACAAACCGACCATGATAGATGTATAAGTTGGAATAGGGTTCGTTCAACAATTCATAACCTTGGCAACATTCTCCGCCATTCTGTACCTCTATGGACGGTATATTGGTATCATCGGTGAACCGGACAGGTTTGGCAGTCCGGATAACCTCTATACCCGAATAGGTATTCATAATGGCATAAAGCTGCCGGATGGCAGTCGGGGTAATCAGGTCATCACCATCCACAAACCAGACATACTCTCCTCTTGCCACGTGCAGTCCGTTATTCCGTGCCACGCTGACTCCTTGGTTGGACTGATTGATAAGGCGGATCTGCCATTCTGGATGAGCAGCAATGAAGGATGCTATCACTTTGGCGGTGCTGTCCGTAGAACCGTCATTGACCACGACGGCTTCCACGTCGGAAAGGTCGATACCTTCGCTATGGAAGACGGAGAGCAGTGCCGCCTCGATATACGGGGCAACATTGTAAGCGGGTACTATGACGGATAGTCTAATCATCAAATCCAAGGTCATGCATCAGTTCGGCGGTTATCACATGCCGGTAGTCGTATTGCTCCGCATACGCTACGCATTGACGGCGCATGGCGAGCAAATCGAAATCGGTAGCCATTATCTGCTTCATCTTATCCGCCAAGGCGCGAGCATTGCGGGGCGGGATAAGGAAACCAGTCTTGCCTTCCTTAATAAAATATCGGTTCATATTCCAATCCGTGGCAATCATCGGCAGACCGGCAATTGCGGCATCTATCACAATACCGGGGCAACCCTCCCGTACAAAGTATGTAGGGAAAAGCATGCAATCGTAGGAAGACAGTATTTCATACCCTTTGCCGTTATTGAACAAGTTGAGGAAGCCCTTGTATGCCACTCCGTCAACCGTTGAAACTAAAGACCGGAATGACATTTCGTAATTATCATCAAAAGGGCCATATATATCCACCTTAAAATTATTCACGCCCTCATTGCGAAGCAGGGATACAGCTTCTATGATTTCGGGAATGCCCTTGTCAGCCCTAACACGCGAGAGAAAGACAAAGCGGAAAGGATTGGTATTGTCACGATCCTTCAAACAGGGATGATAGTCAACAGGCTTGAAATTAGGTACTACCACCACATTGTTCAGCCCTAATGCCCGCAACTGCGTTGCCATATATTCTCCTTCAACAATAATGCGTTTACAATTCTTCAAAGAGTCTATACTATACATACCATTATGAATATACTCCGCCAATTTGCCGCCAATCACCCAATCGTAATAGCAAAAGCGCATAGGAAACATATTCAGAAACCATAATAAATACCGCGACGAGATATCCCCAGCAACTACAATCTTCGCCTTCCGACAAAAAAGGATAAGCCATAACAGCCGAATCAGCATCCATGGACGATGCTGCCAATGCAAAGTATCCACGGCAATGACACGATAACCAAGTTGTTGCATCCGCTCCAAGAGCAGTTGGTTCTTCATCGTTTCGCCATTGTATGGCGTTTGTCCTAAAGCAATACCTCCAACGAGCAATATGTTGTTTTTATAATTCATACATTTACCAGTCCAAATATCCTTCAAGTTTTTGATTCCAGTTATAATGTTCTTGTACCATTTTGTATCCTGCTGTAGCTATAGAGTTGCGCAAATCAGGATTCTTCATAAGCGATAACACAGCTTGGGCAAATGTATCGTAATTGTCCTCTATCATACAGTTTTCGCCATTCACTAATTGAGGAATAGCGTAAGCGGTTAGCGAAGTCATCACTACGGGTAACCCACATGCCATAGATATGAGAACTTTGTTTTGTATGCCGGCGCCTATATATATGGGAGCGATAGCAAGGCAAGAGTTCTTAATTATGTCCGATATGTTGTCAACATATCCCGTAATAACAATATTTTCAGAGGAGAGTTCATAAATATTTTTCTTTGCTTGGGCACCGACAATATAGAGTTTTACATCCGGGATTTCTCTTAGAATCCGTGGAAACACATTCTCTACAAAACGAAATACGGCATCTTGATTTTGCAGCGTACGCATATTGCCGACAAAGCAAATTTTCCTGGGGTCATATTTGTCATCAGGATGCGGCAAACATATCACACCATTTGTATGCAAAGACAGCGAAGAAGCCCCCTCGTGGCAGAATGTTTTCAAATAATCAATATCCTGACTGGAAACAAGAACAACCTTGGGAAATTTTTGGACTACCTGCGCCTCATACTTTTTGATTCTGGAACGCTCTATACGATAAATATACTTGAATAACGAAAAATTAGAAGCTTTTTCAGATGTGGAATATGTTCTTGACAATGCATCCGTCATCTCTACCACCGATTTGTCAGTCACTCCCAATTTTTCCAGATACGGACTCATCCTCAGCAAGTGCGATACAAATATATCGGGCTTTTCCATGTCAATAGCATGCTTCAGAATCTTTTTGTAACGAGAAGAATAGTAATATCCACATTGCAACGGTTTTCCCACAAGGAAATACAACAACGAGTAACAATAAGCTTTCCATCTGCTAATCTTACACCAATATACAGCATCATACAACGCAACGGCTTTGTCTATATCCGGATAAATGCACTCTGAATAGGACACTAAGCATAATTGATGTCCTTTGCTTTTCAAATATTGAGCGATATGATTAATACGCAGCACATCGCCTCCGTTCTCCGGGAAAGGAAATCGAGGTGTTAAAATACATATTTTCATATTATTTCGCGAACCATAGTTGTTCGTATCGGCACGCACAAGTTTCTATTCCGTAAGCCGAGGCAACGTGCATCGCCTGCTTACGCATGATTGTTTTATTTTCTTCCTGCATATCAAGGAAGCGTTTCAGGACATGGTAATAACTATCCTCAGAACTGTCTTCGGACAATAAGCCGCACACGCTGTTCGCCACCATATTGACAATTCCGCCCACAGGCGTACATACGGGTATTGCCCCCGCTGACATCGCCTCAATAAGCGAAATGGGCATACCCTCATTAGTGGAACAGAGCAGAAAAGCATCGGCCCGACGAAGATAATCCAACGGATTTGACACCTCTCCCACTATCTCAACACAACGGCAACCGACTGCTTGTACGGCGCAGAGTACGTCTTTGTCCTGATGCTGACCGATAAGTTGCAGCGTAAATCGGTACCCCTCCTGCTCCAATCGCCTGACAATGCGGGCAAGCATATCCTGACGTTTCACTTTCGTAAAGCGGGCAATGGAAACCAGTACGTTTTTCTCCTTCGTTTGGTTTTCCGTCTTCGTAAACAGTTTGCGGCCATTGGGAATAAGGGCGGCATCCATGCCGTAATAGGCACGGAAACTGAGAAGCGACTCAGCAGATATAGTAACGGGAGTAATCAATCCGCGGCGAAACGCAAAACGGCGCAAATGACCGCCGAGCCACCCACTTGCATCAAACTTGGCTTCATTATGTACAGTGTAATAACAACGACATCCAAAATGACCGAGAACCTTTGCCATAAAGACATACTCGAAAGCATTGATATGGCAATGCACCACATCGGGTGCAATCGTCCGTAGGGTACGGGCGAGGCGATGGATCAGCCCAGCATCAAAACCACGATGCTTATCCAACGAGAGTACCTTTACGCGACTACTCACTTCGGGTAACAGGAAATGGAGGTCTGTGCGGCACATCGGATAGAAGAGCACAAGCCATACCTCATGTCGCTGAGCCAGTTCGTTGGTCAGATCCACGGTGAAGCGTTCAGCTCCGCCACTGGTAAGATACGGTATGATTTCAACTATCTTCATTATATTGTAATTTCACAAGGGACGACAAAACTCGTCAATGAGCGCTGATATCTTCTCTATTGAGTCACTTGAAACATCTCTAAATGCTTTTTTTTGTTTCTCCTTGGTAATAAGGAGATAGATAACTCCAGCCATATTGTCTGTCGTTGTAATGATGTCACCTTCGTCACTGCTCAGGAATTCGTATGCCGAGCCGAAGTTGTTTGAAACGACACTCAGCCCCAGAATCTTAGCTTCATTAAAAATCATTGGGCATGCCTCTGAACTGGAATTTGTCACTAACAGGTCTGCCTCCCTAAAGTAAGGATAAGGGTTCGGTTTATTCCCTAATAGAACAAACATGTCATCCAGATCATATTTCGCAAGTTCTTGATCCAGCCTCTCTTTCTCTCCACCTTCATTGCCGCCACCAATGATATACCACCTGAACTGTGCTCCCATGTTTTTCAGTTTGGACGCAACTGCAGGCAATTGTGAGAGTTGCTTGATATAACTGATTCGCCCGACTGTGATTATTGTATATAAATCCGTCTTGAATCTTATGTCATCTATTTTCTGCTTTGATTTTTGCACAATATCCTGCTGATCAAAAACATTATGGATAGCACAAACTCTATCTTTCAAAGAAGGATATCTTGATATGAAATTGCTTCTTGTGAACTCCGACACACATACAATCTTCCGGTATTCCGAATACAATTGTAATTTATCCACCGAAACAGGCATAACACCATTATAATCGCTATGAATCCATGCGATTTTATTTGGAGAACGAAAAATAGAACAAAAATCAGTCGTCATACCTTCCTGAAAGGCAATAATCAAACAGGGATCCACTTTTTTTTCTATTCTCCAAATCGTAAACTTAATTATAGCCTGCTTTAGTTTTTCTCTTATACAAGGCACTGACTTCAGTATCTTAATTGGGAGAGCTTCCATCTTCCTGCCAATAGGGAAATCCGCGAAATCACTAAAGTACGATTCGGTGAGAAAATTACATCCGCAATCCCATTTCAAGAATTCTTTTCTATGGTCATAGCCCCTCGTAATAGAAAACACCCTGAACTCATAGCGCAAGCTCAAACCGGAATGCAGTATGCTCCGTAAAGAAGACACCACTCCTCCAGTATTGTATGTATGTATTACAAAAAGAATGTTTTGTTTCATACTAATTCGTTATAATACAAAACCGTAGCCGGCTTGTTTAAGTCTTTCAACGTCTTCCGGTGAATTGTTTATCTCATTCGGGGATTTGTCAAACACCGGCACTTGTTGCATCTTTGTGAGCATTTTCTGTTTGTATTCATCATAGGAACATATCACTCGACAAGGATTGCCGACTGCGACACTATTATCCGGTATATGCCCCGTTACTATAGAACCGGCACCGATAACCACATTATTGCCTATCGTTGTATTCATTAGTATAGTACTTCCCCAGCCGACAAACACATTATCCCCTATTGTCACCTTTCCCACTTTAGTATATCCTATTGATTTTTTCAAAGAAGCATCGTGCGTAAGAATCTTGACTCCTGATAATGTTACATTATCACCAATGCTTATCAGATATGGAAAAATAAGATCTATGGAAGAATTTATTAAGTCAAAATGATTCCCGACATGTCCTCCCCCATTCTCTATCTTTGCTTTCATTTTCATTGACTCTTCTTGAATTGAAAGAGCTGCGTTTCGCAACATAAACAAATGTTTCAATACATTGATTAGTTTACTCATAATATCTTTTATTTATCGTGTAGCCTGAATGTAAACAAACATATAATAAAAATAGAAAGCAATGTGACCTATTGTCAGCGGCTCCAGCGTCATACAAACCAATATGAGATACGATACCAACACTGCCGTAAGCAACTTATTACCCTTTACCGCTTTGTGGATAGGCAACCATAAAAGCACTACAAATCCAGCCAATCCCACCAAACCGTATGTTACCAACACTGAAAGGAACTGGTTGTGAAAAGCGGAATAGGCTAAGCCATCATTCATGTGCGCAGTGATAAAGTCGCCACATTCCAAGGCATTCCAATAGCCCATACCGAACAACCAATGGAGCGGATTGGTGTCGCGAAAGAATGAGATCATCTTACTTTTCCAAATGAGTAGGCGGGAGGCTCCTGTAAGCATGTCCTTTTCATGCAAACGAGCAATTACCAAATCCATATAGTGATTGCTATACGCATAGGCGACAAACACTATTCCCAACAGCACGACCAATGCTTTATATCCTTTACGCGTATCGGATACCAGTACCAGTAGTATCACAGCTCCCGCAACGGCAACCAAAGCCCCACGCGAAGCGAGTGTGAAGACCGTGACCAACGGTACCGCGATGCCGACGGCACAGAGTATCCGTTGCCACCAAACGGCGGCTTTGTCGTTCAAAAGCAGCCAAACGGCGAGCACAACGCCCATACCGATGGTACATCCCTGATAGTTTGGATCGGTGTAAAAAGAGCGTATCAGCCCCGTCTTCCAGCCGTAGTCTTCCGCATAGATGTCAAAATTAAGCCAATATACGATGCTGATGACTATAGAGGCAATAACAAAGGCGTATGCACAATCTCTGCCTTGCCCCTCAATCCTTTGCGAAGGTTGCGAACTGGTACCCAAAGCCAACATGGCAGAGACTGCAACACTTAGGTTGCGATGGCATTGCTGCAAAGCATTGTCCGTAGCGAAATCCACCACCATCATATATGCCAAAGTCAAGACAAACGGCGCAAACTCAAAGGGAGAGATGATTTGCCTGTCACGGATGCCGTAATAGATGAGTACGATGCCAATCATCCCGATATAGAACAGCTGATTGTACTGAAATTGATCCTTTGGCATATTGTTGAACACTGTCAAGGCGGCAAACAGAGACGGGAAAAACCAGCGTTTATCAACGAAAAGGACGGGGAGGAAAGGCAACACAGCAAACGGATAACGCAACACACCAGGTATATCGCCGTTTGACCAAAGCAGCAACATACCGATTATCACGCCGTAATAGCAGGCAGCGACAAGGGGAGTAAACAGACTATTCAGTTTTGTTTTTTCCATACCGTAAGGTCATAAATACCTTGAAAAGCAAGGCTCCCATTGGATATTTCTTGATTTCATCCATTATCTCATTATAAATTCCACGATTCACACGCCGTTTTATTTGCCGGCGAATATGAGGTTGCGTACTATAACGGGAGAAATACAATGTCAGATGTTTGAGTCCGTTAATATATTTTATTCTCTCCCACAGCGTTTTTTTTCTGGTCATGGATACCGGGGTCACTCTATATACGCAAGTTACCTGGTCTATAAACGCCATCTCATACTGTTTCGATGCCATATAGAGCCACATTGCCCAATCGTTGATTGGCCATAGTTTATCGAAAGGCTTTATTTCCTTGAAAAATTCCCGATGCACATCTATCCTGCACATTGCTGTTGCCAAAGGAATTGTATTCCTGATAAGCAACGTTTCCAGTGTAGGTACTTTCCATTGGTAGTTTGCATCCAATTCTGCAATCTCACCGGAAGGTAACAATTCCACAACCTTCGAATATACGACAGCGCATTCCCTATGTTCTTCCAAATAATCATAACGCATCTGCAAAGACTCAGCATCCGTCCAATAATCATCTCCATCCAAAAAACACTTGTATTTAGGATTGAGCCTATCCAATTCCTCTGCCGCTATCCTTGCAGGAGAATTGCCTATTGAATACTGATTCTGAGTCTGGAAAACAGGATGAATCATGTCGGGATAGTGCTCGGCATATTGACGCACAATATCCGCTGTGCCGTCCGTAGAGGCATCATCATGGACAACCGCCACAAAGGGGAACGTGGTGCGCTGCATCACTATACTGTCCAGGCATTGGGCAATATAGTCTTTCTGATTATAAGTTATAACTTGTATGGCGACTTCGTAATGCATTTGTTGCAATGTTTTTCAATTCTTTATATTCAGGCAAGCTGAACCACTCGCACAGTCCAAATGCCAGCAGTGAACCGATGACTGCCTGCATTGCAAGTTGTAGATGGAAATGGAGCGGCAAAAGCGTAATCGTCCAAACTGCTGCTGACGAAACAGCTGCTATGCCGAATCCCGGTAGAATATCCTTGACCTGCTGCCGAAAAGGATAACCGACAAAACGCCCACTGTAACGGGCATTAAGCCAATAGGCAACAAAACCCAACAATACATACCCCCATAACATCCAGTAGATACCTTTCGTCACACCCAGAACCAAAGGGATGACAAGCAACACATCCTTTATTATCTCCAATCTCAGATATAAATCGCTTCGCCCTGCCACTTGCAGCATGTTGAGGTTGATGGCATGCAGCGGATAGAGCATAAGATAGAAGCACAGCACCTGCACCATGCCTACCGACGGCAACCACTTCTCGCCGATAAGGGTGAGTATGAGCGGCTGCGCCACAGCGGCAAGCATAAGCATACAAAAGAAAGTAGGCAACATCGTGGTGCGTATCATCCTGCGATAAGCGGAGAGCAGACGCGACGGTTCGGACTTCATCTCACTCATCACAGGATAAGTGACGCGGTTGACTGATTCGGTCAGGTTGATGGAGAAAATCTCGGTAATTCGGCGCGACTTGGCATAGTACCCCAACGATTGTGCGGAATAATATCTGCCTATCACCGCATTAGCGGCTTCTTTGAAAGAAGCGGAAATAACATTACTAATCAGCATCTTCCAACCGAAATCAAAATGCTCGCGAAAACACTTTTGAGAGAATGTAAAGTGCGGCATCCACCGTGTATAAATCCAATAGGAGGCTGTACGAACCACCGTCTGAACCAACTGCTGGGTAATCAGTGCCCAAACGCCAAAACCCTTATATGCCATCACAATACCCGTAACACCGCTTACCACCGCTGCTACGATGGAGACTTTGGTCTGCGACTTGAAGTCAATGCGCTTGGTCAGTATCGTGCGCTGAATTTGCGAAAAGGCGTTGATAATAACCAGTACACCCAACACCCTCACAACCATCACCAACCGCGGCTCACGGAAGAAATCCGCTATCAGTCCCGCACCGAAGAACAGCACGACATATAGGAGAACGCTTATTGCCAGATTGACGGAGAAAACCGTTTGGTAATCCTCATCGGTGGCTTCGGTCTTGCGAATCAGGGAGTTGGTCAGGCCGCTGTCTGCAATGACCGTACTGAGAGTAATGAAAATGAAAGCCATGCCAATCAAACCGTACTCGGACGGGTCCAACAGACGCGCCAAAACGATACCGACCACGAAACTGATTCCGTAGTTCAGCACGCTCTGCAAGGCGCTCCACCCGACTCCGTGCAAGGTCTTTGATTTCAACGATTCATTCATACCTTTACCCATTCCGAGTTCATATCCGATCGGGTTTTGATTATTTTTGCAGGCACACCGGCAACGACAGAGTGGTCGGGCACATCTTTTACCACCACAGCATTGGCTCCAACAATCACATCATTCCCGATTTTGACATCTCCGATGATGACAGCACCTGTACAAATATGTACATTATCGCCAATGACCGGGCAGTGATACGAGTCATTATATCCTATGGTTACATTCTGATTGATAATGCAATTCTTACCAATCTTGTCACAACCCAAACCAACGGAATATCCGTGCTGTATGAATAATCCTCCACCGATGTCCTTACAGCACATATACAAATTTAGGAAATTGAACGGCACAAGCGGTTTGAGCAAGATGTGCCATACCTTCGAATGTATCCGCAACCGATAGTAAAACTGATAGCGGAAAGCCGGATTGTACACAAACAGTCGTAAAAAACGGCTATGCGTTATCTCCTTGAACCGGCAATAGTCTTCTTCCAGTTCTATGCCTCCTAAATGGCGTAACAAACTCATAATGGTTAGAATTTCTTGATTGTTTCGATAATATATGCTACATCGCTCTCCGATAGACTCTGGTGTATCGGCAAACAGAGCGTATGGTCTGTAGCATAATCCGCTCCCGGACACTCTGCCTCCAGACAATGGAAGCCCGGTACACGATGGAACGGGAAATAGCGGTAGGTGGTGTAGATGTTGTTCTCACGCAGGAAACGGGCAAAGGCATCGCGGTCACGGTCTGGCAACTGGACGTGGTAGAAATAGTAGGAAGTTTCTACATAGTCTGGCAGAGCAGGAGGTAATACCAGCCAGTCAATATTCTTCAGTTCCTGATTGTACGTCTCGTGAACGTAGGCACGACGTTCCATGAACATTGGCAGTTTCTTAAGCTGCTCCAAGCCGAGTGCCGCACCGATGTTGTTCATGATAGCACGGTGGCCATAGCATTCCACATCGAACTCCCACCACTTCTGCGCCACGCTGTTCTCGCTGCCGCTCTTGACGTTCATTCCGAAGTAGAACCATTTGTCGCATTTGTTGCGAAGCATCGGGTCTTTGAGATATATAGCTGCTCCGTCGCCGGTGACAAGTATCTTCATGGCATCGAAACTCCACATTCCCATATCGCCGATGGTGCCAAGCGCCTTGCCTTTGTACTTTGAGCAAACGCCAGGTGCGGCATCCTCTATGACATACAGGTTATGTGCTTTAGCTAATGCCATTATCTCGTCCATCTCGCAGGCTATGCCGCCATAGTGAGACAGCAGGATGGCTTTGGTGCGAGGTGTGATGACCCGTTCTATCGTTTCTGCAGTAGGGTTGAGTGTGCGAGGATCAACATCGCAGATGACCATCTTGGCACCACAGTTCAGTATGGCATTGCCAACACCTACAAACGACAAGTCACCGCAGATGACTTCGTCGCCCTGCTTGATGTCGAACAGGTACATCGAAGCGAAGAGTCCTTCGGTGCAGCAGTTGGTAGTGAGTATATGCTCACGGGTAGAACCCACATGAGCGGCAAACTCTTCCTCAAACTTTGTCAGCAACATGCCTTTGCCAATCCAATTGGAGGCAAACACTTCGCGCAAGCGGCTTAGTTCTTCCTCGCCAAGCGAGGGCTGCATAATGTTAATCATATTACGGTATATTTACTCAGTAATTCTTTAGTCCCTTCCTTTCCGCAATTCATCAGTACATCGATGATGGACAAATCAGGAACAAACGGTTCTCCGCGTTTTACCCCGACCTGCGGATAAGTCAATGTGGGGTCAATATGATGGAAACGAATGTCAATGCCCATCTCTGCCATCTGATCCTTGGTATAGTAGTGCGCACCGTTGCTCAAACTAAGCCACGAGTCGAATCCGACACGGTCGCGCCAGATTATAATCTTTTCCAAGATTGGTAAATTATATTCCTTCTCTTGCATCATATCCTTACTGCGCACAATGGTCGTGGTTATGTCCAAATAGGCGGCTATTGCCCTAATCTGATTTACGAGGTAGTCGGCCAAGTTTGTTTCATCGTTCTCCAAGAGTGGCATTATAAAAGCCATCGTCTCGTCATAATGGGGTGCATTGCTGTAATTTAGTGCCAATGTTCTTTGCATACGGATATTCCATCTGTCTTTTTTGATTCTGTCAATTTCCACTTCGCATATAGGATGCATATAGGTACTGCGTTTTTGCACCAAATCCAAACGAAAAAAGAATGGTCCTATATAACGCTGCTGTAAACGATTTTGATGAACCCATCCGTATTGTATCATGTGGGATACATCTGCTATAATGAACGTATCCACGGCATTCACCATCTGCCAATAGCCTAAATACGGGAATAGGTATGGTTGTTGCATTCCTACAGTCATAACTGATGAATCTATAAAATATGGCAATATGCTTTCAATTCTTCCGAATCACTGTGAATAACCGGTTTGACACGCAAATCAACTTTGTTGGACACAGGCACACTTGCCGTACGGACAAAACCGCTATCAAAATACCGGTCATCTATACAAAGCATCATTCCGCAAATATAGTCATCATACGCTGTCCCTTCCCAAACGGTGGGATAGGTGCGCTGACGGATGAAGGGCTGAAGGATGTAATGCTGCAACTGATTTTCCTCGAACAGCGAGCCCCATGTTTCATCGTTAGTCATCACGCCGGCATAGATGCCTTCGCTTTTTCCCAAATCAAAGGGTTTGAGAATGTAGTCGTCCTTATGCGACAAGGCATATTCCCATCGGTCCATAAAGCCATCCTCATAGCAAAAGGTCGGGATGGTATGTTGGCGCAGGAAAACGGTTTCTTCCTCTGTCAGACACCGCTGGGTGAACGCATCCTCAAATATCATCCGCATAAAACGCTTATCATGAATAATAAAGACAGTACGGAAATCGTTCATCATGCGGGCATCCGCCATAGCTTGCAAGGTCTCCATTCGGAAGGATAGCAAATCGTGCTGATTTAGTCCGCTGAATACAAACGCATCTTTGCTCCAAAGCTCTATCTGCGATTCTACCTCTTCGGCTTTCAAATCGTAAGTCTGATGTCCGAAATGCTCATAAAAAGGCAGGTAAAAAGAGGGTTCGGAAGTACGGTCTGTGCTGCGCAATGCCACCACTTTCTGCCCATCTGGAACAAGATTCCTCAGATATTGAAACCGTTCCTCATAACTGTTTTCCCATTCGCAATCGGTATGCTCCTGCATGAAAGACTCCGCCCATGCCTCGGAAGGATAACTCTGCCATAGCCCGTGCCCGAAAAATCGGGAGGTTATTTCCACCAACAGCAGATTGCCGTTCTCATCCACCAAATAGTCAGGACGATAGGCTCCTGCCCGGAATGGCAGTCGGCTTTGATAACGCAGAATCTCAATCACCTTTTCAGGCAAAGGCATGTAGGCCGGAACCCACTCCTCCCACGTGTCAGCCATATAGACTATACACTTGTACAGAAGCTGTTGCATACGGCGCAATTCTTCCCTGCGCTCGCCTGTGACAAGCAGCGGCTTGAGATGATACCAACGGTAGAAATAATCTAACCGATGGTCATATAACGTATGACAGACTTGCCAGCAAGTTTCCATTATTCAATTGTTCTTTGACATTCATTGCATTTCCTGACAAGTTGGATTCCCTCTTCAGAGGATAGATATTCCACTAACTGATGCAATTGTGATTTGCTGTTGTTCCCATCATACAGCATACTGATAGGCAACCGGCAAGGATAAGCAGGATTACTGAAAGACTTGCCGTCTATGCTTACCATCCGGGTGTATTTGTTGGCATATATCTTGGCATAGTATGACCAGAAAAGATTGCCTATTCCGCCTATGTTGTCAGCCACGCTGTCAACGACATCCCACATGGTTTCACTCCATTGGTGGTTCCCGTCCATGGTATTTCCTTTGACAAACTCTAAGAATGCCGTGCCGCTGACGTTGTTTGGTGATGTCAGTTGGAAGGTTAAGACGGGTTCATCCTTGCCTCCGACCTCTTTCCAATTCGTAATCTTTCCCTCATACATGGCACGCATCTGCTCCATAGTTATGTTCTGCACAGGATTGGAGGTGTGAACCATAAATATAAGCGGCTCAAGATGCAGTGTCACTTGTTTCAAGGAAGGAACAGTCTGTCGTATATCTGCAACCTGTTCATCATTGGCATACGTGATGAACAGGTCTATTTTCCCTTTCTTCAAAGCATCAAACCCTCCCGGATTGAAAATCTTGTTCAGGCTATGCATCTCCCGAAACACTTCTTTGCAGAATAAGTTTTGGAATATCCCTGCCGAAACAGGATACATGGCATTGCTGCTCGCAATCTTCAGTTCCGGATCACTCAGGTGAAAAGAGCATTTCACGTGTGGAAGGATATTTCCTTCCCGGAAAGGAATGAATTTGGGAGTCGGTACCCAAAGGGCATGTTTGTGAGGTTCCATTATTCCTTACACTTGAAAAGCTTTGACTGATAGCCCAAGCACTGGAAACCGTTCTTGTTGATGATAGGAATCATGTCCGTGCTTATGTTCAGCATCTTGCGTACCCAGAAGCAAATACTGATGCTCATGCCGATAGAGTCGGTGTATTTCATCAGTCGCTGAATGTTCTGAATACTGAGTGCCTTGTTTGGAGCTGTGCGTCCACGCTGTTTCTTATGGTCGGCATTCTGTGGCATGATATAATCCTCGTAAAGAGCCTTCTCCATGCTCTTGTCGAAATGACCCAGCCATTGACCCAACTGCGCAAGGTTCTCCATACAGGCTGTCAGGAATTCCGGCTTGTAGTTGATGATGCCGGCATCGTGCAACATGTCGAAGAACTCCTTGATGTGTTCGTCTGTCAAATAAGGTGTGAAGATAGGTTGAATCAGTGCCGAATTAGCTGGAATTCCACGTTCCTGACACATCTTGACTGCTTTCAGACGCTCCTCGATAGGGGCAGCGTATGGTTCAAGCAGATTGCGGAACTCAGTAGGCATGATGCTGACAGAGGTGTTGAACTGGCAGCGGTCTTTGAGCTGCTCCAGCAAGTCGAGGATGGTTGCTCCCTGTTCGTCCTTGACAAGCAAATGCTTTGCGCCCGCCTTGGATGCTATAAACAGGCGTGCGTTTGAATCAGGATATTCCTTGAAATGTGCAATGAACTCACGCAATATGCGGTGTGCTATGCCTGTCTGAAGTGTTGGCTCCTGGAATGCCTCGGTTTTGGGAGAGAAATAGTAGTAGTGGTTCCAGTTCTTGCCTCGGCTCAGCTCTACAATCTTGGCTTCAATCTCTTTCTTCTTCTCAGGCGCACTCTCGATAGCATCCGCCAGCTCTTTGAGCAGATGTGCACGTTCTTTCATATCGTCCTCTGTGATTTCGCGTGTGGGAGTCCCATTCATTTCCTTGAGCAGGTAACGCACATACTCGTGGTAGTTTTCGTATGCCACCAGTTTCTGCTCGTGTACACCATCAGTGACAAGGCAGTACTGACATCCCACGTTGCAGCCCTTGATTGGATTGACCTCGAAAGTCAATGTCGGGCAACGACCGGTGTAGTTGTGTATCTCGGTCTGGATTTCCTCTGGGACACACTGTTCAAGATAAAGTTTTGAAACTGGAATAACTGTATGGTTTTCCAACCTTTGCATGAAAATTTTTGAGCCGCGGATAAGCCCTTGCAGGGTCGCTTCGGAGGGTTCAACACTTACGCCAAGATTCTTCAAATACTCGGCATCAACGATTTGGGGCTTAAAACCCTTCAAATTGTACACATCTGTCTCATGTGAATACAACTCATGAAAATCAAATGTCTTTTCCATATTGTTTAAATGTATTTATATTTCTTTCATCTCTATCTCATCTCCGAACCATCTTCGAACCATCTCCGAATCATCTCCGAACCATCAATCCTTAGAATAGTAATGATGGTAATAGCTGTAATACCCGTATCTGTAATAGCCATAATGACCATATCTTCCGTAGCCATAGTGTCCAGAATCAGTTACTCCATTGAGCAGGACTACCATATTCTTGAACATCTTCTTGGTATAGAGTTCATCAACTTCAGGAAGCCAGGTTTTCTCAAACAGTCCGGCTCGGATGACAAAGATTGCCATGTCGGCGAATCCAGCTATCACATCACTGTCGGCAACGAGATCTATTGGCGGACAGTCAATGAATATGCAGTCGTACTCTTTTCGCAAGTCTGCAACCATTGATTTCAGTCTGTCGGAGAGTATCAACTCGGCAGGGTTCGGAGGAATGGTGCCTACCGGTATGATATCCAGTCCTTGGATAATAGTATCTCTTATGATGATTTTCTTATAATCGTCGTCTGTGCTGCTGAGAAAATCGGACAACCCGCTTCCATATTTTGATTCTGACACATACTTCGATGCGGATGCACGGCGCAAATCCATATCAATCACAAGCACCTTGCTGCCTTTCAAAGCGTATGATGCAGCAAGATTCATGGATGTGAAAGTCTTGCCTGACCCAGGTTGTATGGATGTTATCATGAACACTTTACTTTCACCCGACTTGTTCATGAAGTCCAGTCGTGAACGCAGTATGCGGAACGCCTCATTTATGATGTTGCGGCTGTTTTTCTTTACCAATACGGTGTAGGACTCTGTCTCTTCTTTCCATGGACGTAACTTCGATAGGAAGGAAAGGAAACCCTTCTTCTTTTCCCTGTATGCAAAAGGAACCTCGCCGAGATAGGATGCCTTCATTTTCTCAAGGTCTCTCTTGGTGTGGACACAGGTGTCAAACAGTGCAAGCAGCATAATAATGACAATAGGCAAAACAAATGCTGCAATCAGTGCTGCCAGAATTATTAGTTCTTTGTTCGGTGCCACCGGAAGGAAAGTGGAATGAGGCGCAACGATTATCTGAGAATTATCAGTTTCGAACGACTGAGACAAATCGTTCTCTTCCTTCTTTTCCAACAAGAAGAGATAAAGTTCTTCCTTAATCTTCTGTTCGCGCTGGACGTTGGCAAGACGATGAGCCTCCTGTGGCGTGTTTGCCAATTGCTTTTGGCTGGCACTCATCTGCTTCTCCAACGAACTGATTATGATTTCAGTATTTGTAATCAGACTCTTCAACGACTGCACGACACCCTTGCGAATAGCCTGCAAGGATTTTGTCATATCGTTTACGACTGAATTAGTCGAACCGCTGTTCGCAACGAGTTTGTTGTATTCCAGAATCAAGCGGTTGTACTCCTGAATCTGTGGAACTATGGAATTATCTGTCAGACCGGAATTGGCAGGGAGAGTAAGATATTCAGAGTCAGACAATGAATTGAGCATTGACTTCGCTATATTCACCTGAGTGCGGTATGTCATAATCTCCTTGTCCAACTCCAGATTTTGGCTAAAATAAGCACTGGATGCCTGATTGAAGTCGCTGACGAGAGTCTTTGACATATATGAGGATATCGCCACTTCTGATTCGTTAAGTTCCTGCACGGTTATCTCTATCCTGTCATTGACAAGCTCCGAAATGCTGCGTATTTTAGAATTTTGGTTGATGAGCCAGTTTTTCCTGTATGTATCTATAAGGGTAGTTATCAAATCCAACGATTTGACCACAGAGGGGTCAGTATAACTGATATTTATGACAGTAGCCTCACGGTCGGGCATGTTGAGGTTGAGTCTTTTTACATAACTGTCCGCAATCAGTAACGGATCCGTGCGCATGTACTGAATCTTCTTGCCCACCATCTCATCCGAATAATTCTGTGAAGGAGAGATAATCAACCTTCCTACGGGCGTTTCGACCGGACTGCCTGCTTTTACAACGATCTTCTTGCGCGATTTAATTTTCCCGGCTTTGAAATTCTTCAGTTCAAACTCAGAATGACTCTTGACGGTAATGTCCATTTTCAGGACTTTTTGCAGTTCGGATGGATTCTCAAAGACTATGACAACAGGCTCCTGCTTGTACAATTCAACTGTCTTCAACCCTTTCCTGACCATGAAAGTCTCATTCAGACGCAATTGCTCAATCACCTCTGCCATAAGGGTTGGCGACTGAAGTGTCAACAACTCGTTATGAACATTGCTTCCCGCATTTCCCAACCCCAAAAGGTTGAAGGCATCGCGTGCCTGTCGTGAAATGGCATTCTTGTCCTCTGTCTTGATCAAGATGGACGCAGATGATTCGTAAATGTCATTGGAAGATAGTATTACATATCCAGAAACAGCCAAACACAGTATGACTGAAATCAAGAACCATTTCCAATGCGCAATACATTCGAAAAACAAGTCTCTCCAAGAAAATTGATTGTTTGAATTACTTTCCTGCATTTTGGTATGATATAAATATTAAAATTAGTCGAATTTGTCCTTGAATCCGTTGTGCGTCAGTACGTAGTTGATTGAAAGCATAAAGCATTTCAAATCAAACGCAAAACTTATTTTACTCACGTATTCACCGTCTAACCGCGCTTTCTGGTGGATGTCCAATTCATCACGTCCATTAATCTGTGCCCATCCAGTCAGTCCGGGAAGTACATCGTTAGCTCCATATTTTTCACGCTCACACAACAAATCTGTCTCTTCACAAATCACAGGCCTGGGACCAACTATGCTCATATCCCCTTTCAGGACATTATATAATTGCGGCAATTCATCAATGGAACTCTTGCGTAGATATTTCTGAAGAGGCGTAAGTCTTATTTTATCCGTCATATTGTTAGATGCAATATAATGAGGACTATCAGGCGGTAGCGTTCTGAACTTCAGTATTTTGAACGGCTTGCGGTTTTTTCCGGAACGGATCTGTGTGAAAAGGACGCTACCAGAACTGTCTTTCGTGATAAGTACAGCTACTATCACCATCGGAACAAACAACACGATTATCCCACTAAGGGCTATAATAACGTCAATTATTCTTTTGATACAACGAATATATATAGTTTTCCTTCTTACTTCTTTCATGTTTATACTTTATTACAACCCTCAATAGTCAATTAAGCGGCACCATTCCATCGGAATGCCGCTAAGTGCGATAGCCACCATGCCAGCCAGTTGCAGCACCACCTTGCGGTCCTTGCGCACACGGAGCAGTTTGCCCTGTATGCCTTTGTATTGCCCGAACATCACCTCGACAGGTGTGCCCTTGGTTGCGGTAACATCTGGGTTGTCAAGATAAAGTATGTCGCTCGATTTGTTGCAGGTCACACGCATGAAATCCTCCATCTCCTTTTCCCGCACTACCATCGGCAGTCTGGTACTCTTGTCCATCGTATATCGCAAAGGGCATTCGTTCTCCATCTTGTGCTTGTAGTCGTCCATGAACTCACGGGATGTATGCACGAAAATCAGATTGTGTATTGCTGGTATGCTGTGCTCGCCATTTTCGTCTCTGACCCACATCATTGGGACGAAACACTCCACTCCTGCATCTTGTAGTAGCTGCTTCGCCTTCAGTTCACGGCTGTAGGTGACGCGCATGACGAACCATTTTGGTTGGGAAAGTGACATATCTGGGGGACACCCCTCTGCCGAAACAGCGGAATTTATGTATGGAGAACTGCTAAGTGAATCGGTCATTTCAATATTGCTATCCAGCGAATTTCAAAAAGACTGAATTGTTAAGTAGTTGAATTATAGTAAATTACCCCCCCCATCGGTATAAATGGGAGGAGGGTAATTGATACCGTATAATTCTTTATCCTTAATTTTGTGCAAAGGTACGATTTATTTTCCGAATAACAAAGGGTTTTGAGGGATTTTTTCCTTGGAGGGTGTTTTTATTGAATTTTTTTCTGGTTCCTTGGATGGAAATTGATGATTTCTTCCCTGAGACGCTGATTGTCAATATGGGTGTAGATTTCGGTGGTTACGATGTTTTCGTGTCCCAAAAGCATCTGTATGACCCTCAGATTGGCTCCACCTTCGAGCATGGCTGTCGCAAAGGAATGACGAAAGGTATGCGGTGAAATGGTCTTTTTTATGCCTGCACGTTTTGCAAGGTCTTTCACCATGATGAGTATCATAGTACGAGTCAGCCTTGCGCCTCGCTGATTGAGGAAGACAATATCCTCTTCGCCTCGTTTTATGCCGAATTCACCGCGAAATTTTGCATATTCGTCAATCTTTTCCAATGCCATTACTGATATTGGTACCATTCGTTGCTTGTCGCCCTTGCCACGGATTATCATGAACTCCTCATCACGGCGTATATCACTGAATTTAAGATTTACAAGTTCTGACACCCTCAATCCAGACCCATACATCACTTCGATGATGGCTCTGTTCCTTTTCACTATCATGTCGATGCTTCCTATGGCGTTTTCTTCCAATACGGCAATCATGGAATCAATCTCGTCCAGTGTGAGCACTTCGGGCAGGTGTCGTCCAGCCTTAGGCACCATCAGCCGTTCGGCTGGGTCGTATTCCATCTTATTGCTGTAGAGCAAGAAACGGTAGAACGACCTGACTCCTGATACAATCCTCGCTTGCGAACGTGCCAAAAGTCCCATTTTGCCCAATTCCATCACGAAATCGGATAGCGTAGCCAGGTCAACAGACCTGCAATCCATTCCGATGGAATCTAAATAGTCAAGCAGCATGGACACATCGTGTTCGTAGGCTTCTCTCGAATTGCCGGACAATCCCTGCTCAAGTGTCAGATATCCCTTGTATTCCTCGATCAGCATCTGCGGTTAGTTTTTTTTCGTCGTGCAAAGGTACGTCATTTATTCCAATTCTCCAAATGAATCATAAAAAAAGACTGCCTAACACGAAATGACGTCAGACAGTCTTTCCCGAAATATCAATTTTTCAGATTATTTGTCAGCTACAGCGCGACCAGCACGAAGGGCATTGATGTTGGCGTTGACAACGCTTTCGCCTTTCTTGCCGAAGTTGCTGCGTACCGCATCTTCGAGTTTCTCGATGTCGATACCGAGGTATTTAGATGCTGCACCGAGCACAACCATATTTGTTCCCTTAGGGTTGTTTGCCTCTTTTGCAACTGCATCAGCGTCGAAGATAATCTTGTTAGGCAATTTATCGATTTCTGCTTTTACAGCCTCAAGGTCAGGGTAGTTAGGAATGTTTACGAATGCATTCGAGTTAGTGATTACCCATCCAGTCTTTTTGTTGAGGAATGGGAGGTATCTGAGTGCCTCCATTGGCTCAACTGAAAGAATAAGGTCGCACTGACCTGCAGGGATGAGGTCGGAAGCTATTGGCTGATCGCTCAGACGGAGGTGAGACTGAACGTCGCCACCACGCTGGCTCATACCGTGAGTCTCTGCCTGTTTCATATACCAACCCATATCAAGAGCTGCTTTCGAAATGATTGCTGCGGACGAAAGGGCACCCATACCGCCGACACCGCAAAGGATAATATCTATTTTCATATCTTTGTTACTTTATTGATTATTAAATTAATTCTGCTTTGCGGCTTTCTCTTTTGCAGCACGCTCTGCTTTCAGACGCTTGTTCATTGCAACGATGCACTCGCGACGTGGAATGACAACAGAAACGCCATTGTAGCCAATCTCCTCTTTGAGAACCTTGACATTCTCCTCGAAGTTCTGCTTCAAAGGTTTGATTACACGGATATGCTCTGGCGCAACACCGAGACCAGTACAGATGCTCTCAAGACGACCTGTTGCAGATGATTTCTGTGAACCAGTCATACCTGTAATCTCGTTGTCGAGAATAATGACGGTGATGTTTGCGTTATCGACGCAGCAATCAAGCAAACCTGTCATACCAGAGTGTGTGAATGTAGAGTCGCCTATGACTGCAACTGATGGAAGCAGGGTAGCCTCAGAAGCACCTTTTGCCATTGTAATAGAAGCACCCATATCGACTGTCGAATAAATTGCCTCAAATGGAGGAAGAGCACCGAGTGTATAGCAACCGATATCTGAGAATACGCGTCCGCCTGGGAACGATTTCATAGCCTCGTTCAATGCTGTATATGAATCGATGTGAGGACATCCATCGCACAATTTAGGAGG
Source organism: Paludibacteraceae bacterium (assembly GCA_024399535.1). GTDB lineage: Bacteria > Bacteroidota > Bacteroidia > Bacteroidales > Paludibacteraceae > Aphodosoma. The sequence goes on along the minus strand of JAKSNU010000001.1, from coordinate 53,180 downwards.
ACGTGCTGCAACGAGGGCAGGTATTTCCAATCCCTCTTCGATGTTGAGCCCGAGAGCACGACCTACAGCGTTTGGCGACAACTCGCCCATACGTGGCAGACTGCCATCCAAACGACCATGAACACGTTTGCCATTGTTCATGAATCCACGTATTTTCTGTTCGTTGAGTGGCTGACCCTCTTCCAAAACGAGAATCTCATCGCATTCGTTGTAGAGTTTCTCGATCATTGCTGTTGGCAATGGGTACTGCTGAACTTTTACGATAGGGTATGGACATTTGCGATCTGGATAGTTCTCCATGAGGTAGTTGTAAGCAATACCACATGCGATGATACCGAGTTTTTTGTCGGTTCCATCGAAATATTTGTTCCATCCTGCAGTCTCAGACTCTTTTACAAAGTCAGGTTGTTTTTCGAGCAATTTGGCATATTGCTTGCGTGCTATCGCTGGCAACAGAATGTACTGTTTCTTGTCAACTGGCAACGTCAACTGGTTCTGTTTGCGAACCTCAGCTTTACGCTCAACACCTGCACGAGAATGAGCCATACGTGTTGTAATACGCATCATGACTGGCTCTTTGTATTTCTCAGAGAGGTCGAAAGCATAATGAATCATGTCGTATGCTTCCTGTTGCGATGCTGGCTCCATTGCTGGAATGAAAGCAAAGTCAGCATAGAAACGAGAGTCCTGCTCGTTCTGCGAAGAGTGCATTGAAGGGTCGTCGGCAGCGATATATACCAAACCACCATTTACACCAGTAACTGCCGAGTTTACGAAACAGTCAGCTGCTACGTTTACACCCACGTGTTTGCAGCAGAACATAGCACGTTTGCCTGCATAACTCATACCGAGAGCAGCCTCCATTGCTGTTTTCTCATTAGCGCACCATTCGCTACGTATGCCGAGCTCGCGTGCCATTTTCGAATCCTGGATGAATTCGGTGATTTCTGTCGATGGTGTTCCCGGATAGGCATATACACCAGAAAGACCTGCATCAATTGCAGCCTGTGCGATGGCTTCATCGCCCAAAAATAAATGTTTGTCCATTGTTTGAGTTTTTATATATTATTTCATTGTATGCGTTTGTCAATATTGTCGTGCGCCGAATATTGCACTTCCAACTCTCACTATTGTGCTCCCTGTCTCAATTCCAAGCAGATAGTCGCCTGACATTCCCATTGACACTTCGTTGAAATGAGGGTCGTCGGCGAACACTCCGTTCCGTAAAGTATCGTATGTCTGTTTAATCTTCCGGAAATCGTTTTTTATAATTTCCACATTATCAGTGTTTGACGCCATACCCATCACTCCGCATATCCGAATGTGCGGGTGAGCGTCAACATAGTTTCTTGTGAACAATGCTATCGCTTCGTCAGCCGTAAACCCCTGCTTGGTCTCTTCCTGCGCCACATGCAGTTCAATCAGTACGTCTTGTATCTTTCCAAGCCGTGCAGCGCATTTTTCAATCTCGTCAACCAATCTTTCGTTCGACATACTTTGTATCATCACTGCATAGGGAACTACCATTTTGACCTTGTTGGTCTGGAGATTGCCTATGAAGTGCCACTGAATGTCGTTTGGAAGAGTTTTGGCTTTCTCAACCATCTCCTGTGGTCTATTCTCACCGAAACACCTTTCGCCAGCATTGTAAGCCTCCATAATGGCTTCGCATGGATGGAATTTCGATACGCAGACGAGTTTTACCGATGAAGGGACATTGCCACGTATATTCTTGATATTTTCAGCAATATTACTCATGTCGTGCGTTCTCCTCTGGCGCTTCGTATTTGAACACATCCATAATTTGTGTCTCGGTGATAGATGCTATCTCATATTCGGATAATATCCCGCTTAAGCCCACTTCAATCAGGTGTTTCAAAGCTCCTTCAAAGTCGGCTGCCTGAACCATATAGGTGGTAGCGACTTTTTTCTCAACTTCGTCTTCTACAGAGATATACAAAACTTTGCATCTGTACCATTTGTCGGCTTTCGGGTCGTCGTTGAACACCATCTCAGTGATTTTCTTCTTGTTGACTGCCGTCACATCGAGTTCGCCGACTACGAAAGGAGTTATCTCCTTGATTATTCTTGCTTCAGCCTCAGTGAACGAAAGAGCATCCACGAGGTAAATTTCTTTTTTCTTTGCGTTCTTTGGATCTTCGTTCTCTTTGAACGAACTGTCATAACTAACCTTACATTCAAACCAGTTTGTCATAATTAGTTGTTTCTTAAATAGTTAAAATAGTATGCGCGTGTAGCTTGAGTTTCATAATAATTGCCACGTTCCAAGACGACAATGTAATCTTTCAGAGTCGGTGTACTTTCGGCGTTCGGATGGTCTTTAACATAGTTGAGCAATGCATCCTTGATTTCCTGTTGTATCTTGTGTGTCTGCCAATTGAATGCCGGAGTGTTGTCAGCACCATACATCAAAGTGATGATGTATGTGTTACGATAGGTTTGCAGATTTGTTTTCAGCTCGTCTGTAACATTCTGACTTGAATAGAGTTTGTCGCATTCCCACAATCGGTCGGCAATTTCCTGATAAGAAATAGTCACTGCGGCATCCAATGTCGCTGGATCTTCGTATTCCATTTGTTCTATTTCTGAGAATCTATATTCTTCGTCTGTCAGGTACGGATGGAATATGTTTGCGATGAATATTGGCATTATGCCATATACGACATATCCCTCGCTTTTGAAAAATTCAACACCTGTCTCGTTAGACATCTTAGACATCATGTCAATCTCGTTGTTGATAATGTTCAGTTCTTCTTCCTCCAAGTCAGGGTTGTTCAAGCAATTATTAAGAGAATCGGCTGTGTGTTCGGCAAACATTCTTATGAAATTGCCAACCTCAATGTAGAGGTTTTCCACCTCATCTTTGCTTAAATCGTTTGACCCATTGATTATTTTGGAAATTTGCTGAATATTTTCGACAGTATATTGCTCGCCATTGACAATTTTCATCACCTTGTCGTTGGTTGAATCTTCACTGCAACCTGCCAAAAACAAACAAATAGTAGTTAAAACAATAAATACTTTTTTCATATGTCAGATAAGTTCTGTTTATTACGATTTTGAATTATTTAATATTTTGCTCCTACAAAAAATAACCCTTTAGCATCCATCGCCTGACCTGCACTGCATCTGTCGTGCGAGTCGATGATTTTATCCAAGTCCTCCAGATTTATCCTTCCAGCTCCGAGGTCAACAAGCGTTCCGACTATAGCTCTCACCATTCCCCTCAAAAACCTATTGGCTTCAATCGTAAATATCATCTGGTCGTCCCGTTCTTCCCAAAAAGCTTTGTATATTTCACAATAATAGTTGTTTACATCGGTATGTACTTTAGAAAACGACTGAAAGTCTTTCCTTCCAATCAGTTTTTCTGCTCCTTTATTCATTATTTCGATGTCCAATGGATAATATATCGCACAACTATAGTCTCTATAAAAAGGATTTTTCTTTCTCAGTATGTGATATTCATATTTTCTCTTTTTAGCATCGAACCGAGCATGAGCTTCGCTATCAACATGTTTTATTTCTCTTATTGCTATATCTTTTGGCAGCAGGCTATTTAATCTTTTTGCCAATTGTTCGCAGTCAAAGTCACCATCGAAATCGAAATGTGCTACCATATTTTTAGCATGAACGCCTGCATCTGTCCTTCCTGCTCCAGTCAACGAGATTTCGTCTCTCAGTATTGTTTCAAACGCTTTTTCCATTACGGATTGAATGGTCTCGCCATTTGGTTGTTTCTGCCATCCGCAATATTGCCCGCCGTCATAATCGAAAATAACGAAATACCGCATAAGTCATCTTTACACTAACGGGAATACCAAACATGAGATAACCACATTTGTTATCAAGATAATTATGTTCATTGGTATTCCTATTTTTACGAAATCAGAAAACTTATATCCTCCAGGAACAAACACGTGCATATGAGCATGGGCACTGATAGGTGTTGCAAAATTTGCCGAAGATGCTATCATTATGGCTACACAGAAAGTCAGTGGGTTGACGTGCATTGTAGTAGCTACGTCCAACGCAATTGGTGTCAGAACAGCTGCTGTCGCTGTGTCCGATAGAAATTCGGTGACTACCGTGGCAACAAAACACAACACGAATAATGCAAAATAAGGGCTATTTCCGTTTAGCGACATCAAACTCTCAGCTAAAAGTTTAGTTACACCAGTCGATGTCAATGCCTTTCCTATACAAACCGAACAGGCAAATATTATCAAAACGTCCCATTCAATTGATTTCATCGCCTGTTTTGGCGTGCAGCATTTGAAAAATATCATAGCCACGGCTGCCAAGATGCACGAGTGCATCAATGGTAATAAGGAAAAAGCAGATAATATCACCATTGTAAATATTATCAATGAGGATATTATAGTACTTCTTCCTTTATTTTCAATCTCTCCTTCTGACAATAGGATACCCTCAATGTGCTCGTTGCCCAAATGCTCTTTTCTACAAAAATTCAGTATCGCATCAGTTTTTCCTGTTACAATCATTCTGTCGCCACCCATAATGAATTCATCTGGTTCAACAGGTGTGACAATCTCATCATCAAATCTCCTTATAGCGACAACTTTCAAATCGCCATTGTCAAAATAGCCAGTTTCGTCCAATCCGTTGCCAATCATAAGCGAGTCGGAAGGAACTGTGAGTTCTGCAGTAAAATCGTCAGTATCAATTCCCTCCATAGGCGATTTTCGTGTCGGTAACAGATTCCGCAAAGCAATAGTTGACAACACACATACTACCAAGCAGACTAAGCCACAAATGGTTGGGGTGAAAATGCTTAAAGTCTCGCCTGTCGATTCTGTGTAAAAACTCGCCACAAGAAGATTGGTGGGTGTACCAATCAACGTACAAGCACCTCCCATGCACGCCGCATAGCTCAATGGAATCAGTAATTTGGATGGAGTCAAATTTAATTTTTTAGACCAAATCCTAACCACATTTATAAACATAGCCACCACAGTGGTATCGCCTATCAGCGAACTGAGAAATGCCACAGGGAACATCAATCTCGCTATTGCTTTTTTGAATGTTTTTGGCTTGCCCAACATATACTTGACTATCCAGTTTATTACACCTGTATAAGTCAGTCCGCCAACTACAATAAATAGGGTAGCGGTAATCAGCACTGACTCGGAAGAAAATCCACCAAACGCTGATTCTTCGTTAATTACACCGCTAAGAAATAATACAACAACACCCAACAGAAACACTGATTCTGTCTTCATTTTGGTTAGGTTCAACAATAATGCCATTGCTGCAATCACAACAAAAACAAATAATGCTCCCCAAGTGAGTTCACCTATTGCTATTATTTCCCAAAAGTGCATTATAATAGATTTTTAGTCATTGTAAGTATGTTTTTCCCATCTTTCCTTTCGTATTGCACGTCATCCATACTCTCTTTTACCAAAAAAATTCCTAATCCTCCTATTTCTCTGTCTTCAGTTGTCGCATCTGTATCTACTTCTGGAGCCTCGGCTAACGGATTGAATTCAACGCCTTCGTCTATTATTCTGATAATCAATTTTTTGCCTTGTTCGCCATCTGCCTCAATATGTATCGGCATACCTTCCTTGTCGGGGTATGCATACATAACAACGTTTGCAACGGCTTCGTCTAAAGCCAATCCTAACTGGAACTTGAAATCATCTGCTAAATTAAACGCTTCTGCCATTTCGTTTACAAATTCTTCCAGATGTTCCATTTCGGATATGTCGTTGGTTATCGGTAGTTTATACATAACCAGGGTCTCCTTTATCTAATTTCAAACAAGGAAATGAATCCAGTTAATTTCAAGACATGCTTAATATCATCGCTTGCATTAGCGATAATAACTTTGCCTTTTTTTGCCTTTGACTGTTTGTTCAGCATCAGCAATAGTCGCAAACCGCTTGACGAGATAAATTCAAGTTCAGCAAAATCCAAAAGTATTTCTCTGTCTGCATATTCACCTAATTTAGCCATTTCAGATCCAACTTTTGTGGCTGCGACAGTGTCCAACCTTCCTACAAAATGCCCTTCTATGCTATTCGCATTTTCTTTGATAATTATTTCCATTTTTATATAACGTTTATTTTTTATTAAATTGGATGCACATTAATGTTATATCATCACTCTGTTCTGCTTTCCCGACAAAAGCAGAGAGTTCTGACAATACGTGGTTGACCAAGTTTGTTGTAGTGTCGTTCATATGATTTTTAATAATTTCTAATGGTGCCTGTTCTCCATATTCTTCTTTTTTGATATTCTCGGCTTCAGTCAATCCGTCAGTATAGAGGAATAACTTGTCATTTCCGCCTATTGTCATTTCATCACTAATATATTCAAAATCTCCGAATGCGCCTACAGGTAAATTAGGAGTGACATCAACATAATCTACTTCACCATCCTTAGCTATTATTGGCTGGTTATGTCCTGCGTTGCAATATTCCAAATGTCCAGTTTCTAAATCAATGATTCCGACTGCCAATGTGCAGAACATATCATGCTCGTTCCTATCGCTAATGCAATTGTTGATGTCAGAAACTATTTTTGATGCTTTCAGTTCTTTTCTCGCTATATCTCTGAACAAACTGCATACCATTGCCATTAAAAGAGATGCAGGTACACCTTTGCCAGAAACGTCGCCTATAATGAAACAAAATGATTCTTTCCCAGTCTGAGGATCCTTTTTGATAAGGAAATCATACAAATCGCCTCCGACACTTTTGGCTGGTTTCAATGTGGCATAGACGTTGATGTCTTGTCTATCAGGAAATGCAGGAAACATCTTAGGCAACATATCCATTTGGATATTGGAGGCAACACACAACTCGCTTTCTATGTTTGCTCTGCTTTCGGTGACTTTTTTGATTTCAACAATTGTCAGAAATAGCAATATCAACGTGATGAGAAGACCAATTGCGCCATATAATTTGATTTTAGATGTAATTTCCTCAACGTTTCTGAAAATATCTTCGTTCGAACAAACTAATGCCACTGTCATCATGTTCGAATCAATATTCGAAAAATACAGTTTTTTGTTGTCAGCCTCGCAGTCTCTTTTCAAATCTTCGATAGATGTCTGCTTATCTTTTATATAGTTTCTGTTTGGATGGACAATGAATTGGTTAGAAGTCAGCAACATCAATTCGCTATTCTCGTATGGATGGACCTCTTTTGTAAGTTCCTCATTGAATCGGCTTAATTGATAATCGACATCGACTATGCCTATGAATTTGTTATTTTCGTCGTAAATAGGAATGCAATAACTGACAATGAGTTCACCTATAACGTCTAAATATGGTTTTGTCCATTGAGCTCTTCCGAGTTTTTTAGTTCCACCATACCATTCTTTTTCCCTAAAGTTGTCGCCCATTGCCGAAATGTCAACGTGCTCGTAGACATCTTTGGCGGAATGACGAACAAATACACATAATCCGTTAGGGCAAGTGTCTTGATAAAAATCAGTCTCAAATGATATGGCAGCTCCCCAAAGGTGCGGATTTGCTTTTGTGAATAATTCCAAACCATCAAATATCTCGCTTTTTGACGCTGTTGCTCCAAAACGATTGTGGTAGATGAATTTTTTGTATTTATTTCCATTCTCGTCAATAACATCTTTGGCTTCCAAGAATGTAGAAGCTAAGTTGTCACAAGAGATTTCCACTTGAGACAAGTGTTTGTCAATAATACAACTCGCTATTTGGAGATTCAAATCGGCTTTTGTCTTAGCGTCTAACAATGCCTGTTGCTTAGCAATGTAGTAGTTTCTTGCAAAACTCAATGAGTATGTAGCAACAACTAAAAACAGCAACCATAAGCATAACTGCCACATAGAATACATCTTCTTCCCATTTGCATCTCTCCCATTTGTCCACTTTAACTCTCTGATTTTTTCTCTAATATTCATATGTTAACTATTTTATTCGCTTTTTTTTTATCAAATTTGTTTTTTCAAACGACCCTATAAATTGCGCTGCAAAGTTACAAAAAAAAAATGATATACAAACAAATAAATAAATAAAAAATCCGCATCACTTAATGTGGTGCGGATTGACGCAAATCATATGTTCTAAATCAATGTCTGAAAGGTAATTTAACTACTAAAGCAGGAACTTCTTTGTTTCTGATTTTCACTGCAATTTTAGTATCTGTCTTCGAAAAATCTTTCTTTACATACCCCATACCAACACCAATTCCGCGACATGGAGACATACATCCGGAAGTAACCACTCCAATCACATTTCCTTCGCCGTCTGTCAATTCGTAGTCTTTACGTGGAATTGCACGCTCTTGAAGTTCGAATGCAACAAGTTTGCGCGATACTCCTTCTGCTCTTTGACGAACATAAAGTTCTCCGTCAATGAGATTCTTGCCTTCAGCTGGCTTTGTAATCCAACCTAAGCCTGCTTCGATTGGCGAAGTGGTGTCGTTGATCTCGTGTCCATACAAGCAGAATCCCATTTCAAGACGCAAAGTGTCGCGTGCTCCGAGTCCTATTGGTTCAATACCAAATTCTTTTCCTGCTTCGAATACTGCATCCCAAATCTTTTTGCCACATTTAGGGTCAAAATAGAGTTCAAAACCACCTGCTCCAGTGTATCCTGTAGCTGAAATGATGACATCTGCGCATCCGGCAAACGTACCAACTGCGAAATGGTAGTATTTAATGTCTTCGAGTTTTACGTCTGTCAATTTTTGCAATGCGAGAATTGCTTTTGGTCCTTGAACAGCGAGCTGTGCGACATTGTCAGAAATATTAGTCAATTTAACACCTTCTTCGTTGTTTTTGTTTACCCATGCCCAGTCTTTGTCGATGTTTGCTGCATTCACTACGAGCAGATATTTTTCATCGTTATAGTGATATACGATGAGGTCATCAACTATACCGCCCTGTCCGTTAGGGAAGCAATTATATTGTGCCTGTCCGTCAATAAGATTCAATGTGTTGGAACATACACGACCGAGGAATTGCTTTGCTTTTGCACCCTCTACCATGAATTCGCCCATGTGTGATACATCGAAAACACCTACACCATTAACTACTGTCAAGTGTTCGTGATTGATACCGTTTGCATAGTTAATAGGCATGTTGTAACCAGCAAACTCAGCCATTTTTGCACCAAGAGCAATGTGTGTCTCGGTGAAAGGAGTTGTCTTTAATTCCATAATTGTTATATTAAAATTATTATTTTTTTACTATGTTAACTATCACTTCTATTGCTTTTTCCATAGAGCGAATAGGCAAATATTCGTATTTTCCGTGGAAGTTATGACCTCCAGCAAAGATGTTAGGGCATAGCAGACCTTTGAATGATAATTGAGCTCCGTCAGTGCCTCCGCGGATAGGTGATACTTTCGGTTTGACCCCGGCTTCCTCCATTGCCTTAAATGCCTTGTCAATGATGTGGATTTCAGGCTCGACCATCTCACGCATGTTATAATATTGGTCTTTCAACTCTAATTCAACAACTCCTTCGCCATATTTCTCGTTCATCCAGCGAGTTGTTCTTTCCATTACGCGCTTTCTCTCCTCGAATTTGGCTCTGTCGTGGTCTCTGATTATCCATGCGAGTGATGCTTCTTCAACAGATCCAGATGATGCTACCACGTGATAGAATCCATCATATCCTTCGGTGTTTTCAGGTAGTTCGGCAGGTATCATTGATATAAACTCCTGAGCCATTCGGATTGCATTTCTCATCTTGCCTTTGGCAGATCCTGGATGAACGTTCAAACCATTGAACTTCAGTTTAGCCGATGCAGCATTGAAATTTTCATATTCCAATTCTCCAATTTCGCCTCCGTCCATTGTATATGCCCAATCGCAACCGAATTTATTAACATCAAATTTGTGAGCCCCCATACCGATTTCTTCGTCTGGGTTGAACCCAATACGAATTTTGCCGTGCTTAATCTCTGGATGTGCCATCAAGTATTCGCATGCACATATAATTTCGACAATGCCTGCTTTGTCGTCAGCTCCGAGTAGGGTAGTACCATCTGTCACGATGATATCTTGTCCTTTGTATTGCAATATCTCAGGAAATTGTTCAGTGCTGAGAACTATGTTGCGTTCAGCGTTGAGCACTATGTCTTTTCCATCATAATTCTTTACAATCCTTGGCTTAACGTTTTCGCCGGACATATCTGGCGAGGTATCCATATGCGCAATAAAGCCTATTGTAGGCAATGCCTCTGTCGTATTTGCTGGCAGTGTCGCATAAAGATATCCGAGTTCATCAAGTTCAACTTCTTCAAACCCCAATCCTTCTAAATCTTGCTTCAACTTACGAGCAAAATCCATTTGCCTCGCTGTGGATGGAGTAATTCCGCTTTCTTCGTCAGATGTAGTCCACCACTTTGCGTATTCAATAAATCTTTCAACAGCGTCCATATTTCTATTATATTCTTGTAAATTTTAGTTATCAATTCGCATTGCTTATTACTATGCCGCTAAAATCTTCCCACAAATTTTCGTTGTTTGAGTTGCAATCCTTTTCATTTTTGTATGAAGTGTTCTTTTTGTAGGAAACATCATACCCTTTGCTTCTCAGTTCTAATGCTTTGGAATCTAAGTAATCCTGTGAAGCAAATATATAATATTCGATTGTTGCTCCACCACGTTTTGCCTTTAATAACCAACATTGCTGTTTGCTTGTGTCGCATGACGTTATCACCAATCCGAGAATTATGGCGATACTAAATACTACTAATGTCCTTTTCATAATCACCTCAATTTATTTGGCTGCAAAGTTATAACTTTTTCTTGAATGTAGCAAACTTTTTATCAGAAAATTATTCTCATTTTTTATCTCTATTGTAATACCAAATTTGCCAGCTGTTGAATGAATTTGCCATTATGCTGTAGAATGCAAGGATGCACGATGCAAGCGGGTTGAGATACATATTGCTCATCCATATTCCCATTGACGAGTTTTTCTGACCGAGCAATTGTCCTCCAGCCATAGTGTCGCCGAATTTACTGCCAAGCCATTTTCCAAATCCAAAATGAACTACGCATATCACAAATGCCATTATGGCAAGTATTCCGATGTCGCTCCAATGTCCATCTCCTTTCGTGATAACGTAATGTATTGTTTGTCCGAGCGTAATGAGCAGTGCTATTGCCCATAGATAGAACGAAATGCCATTGTATTTTGCTATTTTTTTGCAGATTTTCGGTGTTTTTATTTGCAATATCCAACTTATGAAAAATGGTATTGCCAATACTGAGGCTACTCTTTTAAGTATCAGAAGAAATGAATCAACGAAAGGCATTGTCTGATGCGTGCCAATAAACGAAAAGATTATTGGTGCCACAAAAGCTACCATCAGATTCCCTACCATAGTGTATGTCGTTACTATTTCCCTGTTTGCTCCTAACATACATGCCACTACTGCTGTCGATGATGCTACAGGGCATAATACACATATCAATATTCCTTCGGCTACTATTTCATTTCCGCTTATGGCTTTTGTAAGGTAATATCCTCCGAGGCTGACTGCAATTTGGAATGTTGCCAAACATAAATCCATCCAACCGGGTTTCATACTTTGTATATCTACCGAACAAAAACAAAACATCAGAATGGAAAATATTACGTATGGCATTAGAAATGCCATCATATTGCACCATTGGTGTGTCATGAAGCCCACGACAATCGCAATAGGCAAAACGAATGGCTTTATCTTATTTCTCATTTCCCTCTCTCCTTCAATGCAAAAAGAATAGGCTCTCTTTTCGAAAGCCTAATCTTTGTTTTTTTGAGTATTAACTATAATAATGTGGGGACATCACCATAATTGTTCTCAGTCGTGTTGCCTTTGAACAAACCAATTACAAACCACCATATCCAGCCAATAACTGGTAAGATGGTTAGCAAAAATAACCATCCATTTAGTTCAATGTCGTGCAGTCTTCTTACTGTTAATGAAATATTTGGCAGTAATGTTCCTAACACGTATATTATGGCTAACGGACCATATCCTGGTGTCACTTCAGGATGAATCTCATACCAATGCAACAAATAAGGAAGTCCAAATCCTGAACCCAAAGACTCAACTACAACCCCAAACATTCCAGCTTTTATTTCAGGAAAGATTTTTGAATCTGCGAAAATAAATATGCTCAATACTATTGCATTAAATAATATGAACAACCAAAATTCTTTTCTTCCTGCACGTCCTTTGAAAGTACAGTAATTTTTAAAAACATGAATAATATATTTCATAACTATCAGTTCTTTTTATTTTGAATATTATAGTATGGTTGGTAACCATATAAACAACAACTGCACAAGTATATATATTGGCAACAAGACTATGAGTGAAAACTTGTACATATAAGCGAAGAACGATGGCATTTTGATACCGCTCTCCTCAGCGATAGATTTAACCATGAAGTTAGGTCCGTTGCCAATATATGTCATGGCACCGAAGAATACTGCACCAATTGAGATGGCTTGCAACAATACTTGTGGAAATGCTCCGTTGACCATATCCAGCATGGTAGTGTCCATTGCCGTGAGTGTTTCTGTTGGCAATCCCGATCCTACTTCATAAAATGCCACAGCAGTTGGTGTGTTGTCAAGGAACGAACTCAACAGACCTGTCACGTAGTAGAATTTGGTTGGTGAATCAAGTCCGAGTTCTCCAGCATGCGCACTCAGATAAGCCAATGCTGGTGTCATGGTTGCAAATATTCCGAGGAATAAAACTGCAACCTCAACAATTGGTGTCCAAGTGAATTTGTTTGCTTCGAAACGAATCTCTTTCTTCGTTGTGAAATACGACAATGCAGTTATAATTAACAATGCTATCTCTCTGAGATACTTGATATAGACAGGTGCATCAGCATTTCCCATCTCAGGAATGAATCCCTCATTGATTAGTGCTACTGACAATACAATGCCTATCAGATAGATAAAGTTGATGTTGCCTTTGAGTTTGATAGGAGTAACTTCTGCTGCATCACGTGCTAAGGCTTCTTGATCCTCTTTTTTATATTCGTGTTTGTCAACGATGTAGTATATAAGGAGAAGCAGCGCTCCTGTGAAGATCCATTGTGCCCACATGCCCATAAACCATGTGAATGATACTCCACGGAGGAACAACATGAACAACGGAGGATCTCCGAGAGGTGTCATCAATCCACCACAGTTTGCTACCAGCGCAATGAAAAACAATACAGTATGCAACTTGTGTTTCCTCTGTTGGTTGGTTGTCAATACTGGGCGAATGAGTAACATTGCAGCTCCAGTAGTTCCCATTAAAGAAGCCAATAGAAAACCAATTCCAAGGAATAACGTGTTAACGCCTGGTGTTGCTTTTATATCTCCACTCAGATTGATACCACCTGTAACTACGAATAGAGATAACAATAAGATAATAAAAGGAACGTAATCGAACAACATTTGATGTTCGAAATTATGTCCCATGCCTCCCATTATCAGACATACTGCTACCGGTATGCCCAATACGAGCGACACAATGAGTTTGTTGATGTTGCTTTCCCACCATTTCTCTGCTACGAGCGGTGCTACCGCAATCATCAGCAACATGATCGCAAATGGAATCATTGACCATGCACTGTGAACTAATTCTTCCATATAATACAAAATTTAATTTATTAATCCAACTTTAAAACTGCGAGGAATGCTTTCTGTGGTACTTCAACGTTACCGATTTGTTTCATTCTCTTTTTCCCTCGTTTCTGTTTTTCGAGCAGTTTTCTTTTTCTTGATATATCGCCGCCATAACATTTGGCTGTTACATCTTTGCGAACTTGCTTGACTGTTTCTCTCGCTATTATTTTCGCACCTATGGCTGCCTGTATTGCTATGTCGAATTGTTGTCTCGGTATAAGTTCTGACAACTTTTCGCACATTCTTCTACCCAATGTATAAGCGTTGTCGAAATGTATCAGTGATGATAATGCGTCAACACCTTCTCCATTCAGAAGTATATCTAATTTTACCAACTTCGATGGTTTGTAACCATTCATGTGGTAATCAAAAGATGCGTATCCTTTCGAGATGCTTTTTAGCTTGTCATAGAAATCAAACACTATTTCGCCTAATGGCATATCGAAAGTGAGTTCCATTCTATTGCCCGACACATACTCTTGTTTTATCAATTCTCCTCGCTTGTCCAAACATAATGTCATTATTGGACCTATGTATGTGCTTTGCGTAATTATTGATGCCCGGATGTATGGTTCTTCAATATGTTCTATCTCTGACAGATCTGGTAAGCCCGATGGATTATGTACTTCCAATTCTTCTCCTTTTGTTGTATAAACTTTATATGATACGTTAGGCACTGTCGTAATAACGTTCATATCAAACTCTCTATCTAACCGCTCTTGTACAATTTCCATATGGAGCATTCCGAGGAATCCACATCTGAAGCCAAATCCTAAGGCTGCTGATGATTCAGGTTCGAATGTAAGTGATGCGTCGTTCAATTGCAGCTTTTCCAAAGATGTTCTCAGGTTTTCGAAATCTTCCGTTTCAATAGGATAAACACCTGCAAAAACCATAGGTTTAACCTCTTCGAAGCCCGATATTGCGTTTGCGCATGGTCTTTGCACATGTGTTATCGTGTCACCGACCTTCACTTCCTTAGATGTCTTTATGCCTGAGATTATATAGCCTACATTTCCTGCTGAAATCTCTTTTTCAGGCTGGAAATCAAGTTTCAGTACACCAATTTCGTTTGCTTCATATTCTTTCCCTGTATTGACGAACTTCACAAGATCGCCTGTGTGCATTCTTCCGTTAACGACCTTGAAGTATGCTATAATACCACGGAATGAGTTGAAAACAGAGTCGAATATCATACATTGAAGTGGTGCTTCCGGATCGCCTTTAGGAGCAGGGACTTTTTCAACAATAGCATCTAAGATTTGGTGGACACCTTCACCGGTCTTACCGCTGGCTCTGATGATGTCTTCTCTTTCGCATCCGATGAGATCGACTATTTGGTCCTCTACTTCATCGGGCATGGCACTATCCATATCAATTTTATTCATAACCGGTATAATCTCAAGGTTATGATCTATAGCCATATATAGGTTTGATATGGTCTGTGCTTGAATGCCTTGTGTGGCATCCACGATGAGCAAAGCACCTTCACATGCTGCTATCGACCTTGACACTTCATATGAGAAATCTACATGCCCTGGAGTGTCAATAAGGTTCAGCGTATATTCTTTTCCATCTTTGGCATATTTCATTTGTATGGCATGGCTCTTGATTGTGATGCCTCTCTCTCTCTCAAGGTCCATATCATCAAGTACTTGTGCCTGCAAATCCCTTGCCTCAATGGTATTGGTGTATTCCAATAGCCTATCGGCCAAGGTACTTTTACCATGGTCGATATGCGCTATTATGCAAAAATTTCTAATTAGCTCCATTTATGCCATCAACTTCTCAATCGATGCACGTATTTTTGCTTCTGGCACTGCTCCAACGACTTTAAGCTCTGGTACTACTTCTCCATTGCGGACAAACTGAATCGTAGGTACATTGCGTATGCCGAATTCATCTGTTGTTTCTGGGCTTTCCTCTATGTCAACTTTGCCCATAACTACTTTGCCTTCAAACTCTTTAGCCAATTTGTCAATAATTGGTGCCAATGAACGGCATGGTCCACACCATGCTGCTCCAAAATCCAATACTACGTACTCGTTGCTGCTGAGCACTTCTTTGCAGTTTGCGTCTGTAATTTGTAACATGATTATAATTTATTTTAAGCGTGCAAAATTAAGTATTTTTTTTGTTGTGTGCAAGTTATTTGCCAATATTTATTTCAACAATATTGTTAATCGTCTGTCACTAAAGTTTCCTCTTCCACTGTCTCTTCTTTTTCGTCACTAACTATAATTCTCGTCTTTCCATTGATACTCAGTTGTATAAGTCCATCTCTCATCATTGCTTCTAATGTTTCGATAAGTTCATTAGAAGATGCATCAACTTTGAATGCTTTACTTCTTGTCATGATTTTTGCTCTCAGTTCGTGGTCAACGATACATATTCTGAGTTCTGTTTCTCCTTTGTGGCTTTCTACAAGAGATATGAGATCTTTTGAAATGAGATCTATTTTGTTGACATCGACCATAATAGTTACATCTTTTATTAGCTCTTTGTGTACCTCGTCTATGGTCATTATGCTTTTGACTACCATTTCAAGTTCATCGGTAGGCTGGCTCCATTTGAAATCAGCTCCTTTTTTCTGAACTGCGCAGGTCAGAAATACATACAAGTTAGGTTGTAGAAAATTGGAATAGTCTAAATAGCGTTTTCCGAATAATCTGAATGTATGTTGTCCTGAATAGTCTTCCAAAGTAAATATTCCGTATGGTTTGTTGTTTTTAGTGAATTTCTTTTCTGCATTTGTTATTATGCCTCCGACTGTGAATACACCTTCTCCCTGGTTGATTTTTTCTTCTGCTTCGATGACATCTGTCGTGCATCCATACAAGATATCAGTCCTATATTGGTCAAGAGGGTGTGCAGATAGGTACATGCAAATTGCTTCTTTCTCTTTGTTTAAGATTTCAAGTTGTGACATCTTTTCTGTCTTGCTCAATGATGGTTTGTCAATTTCTGGCAACACATCTAACGAACCAAACAGTGAGTTTTCCATTGAATTTTTGCTCGACTTGTATCTTGTTCCGTATTTCATTAATGCATCTATGGTTACTTCGCCTTTGTCGTTCAGTTCAAAAAATTGCTCTCTGCTGAGTTCTTTCTTAAAACAATCGAAAGCACCTGCCCAAACTAAAAATTCTATTGATTTTCTGTTGCATGCACTGAAATTTATCCTTTCAGCAAAGTCGTATATTGATGTGAATGGTCCGCCCTCTTCCCTGACTTTGATTATATGTTCAGCAGCAGCTGAACCAACACCTTTCACTGCTGCCATTCCAAATCTTATCTCTCCTTTATTATTTACTGCAAACGATGCCTGCGATTCGTTAATGTCTGGTCCTTTTACAACGATTCTCATGTTTTTGCATTCGCCCATAAGTTTCTCAATATCTACTGCGTTACCTATGTTTCTTGCCATATTGGCTGCCATGAACTCGGCAGGGTAGTGCGCTTTCAGATATGCTGTTTGGTATGCAACCCAAGAATAGCATGTCGCATGTGATTTATTGAATGCGTATGAGGCAAATTTTTCCCAATCGGACCATATTTTTTCCAATATCTTAGGGTCATGACCATTTTCTTCACCTTGTTTAATGAATTTTGGTTTCAGATGGTCAAGTTTGTCTTTTTGTTTTTTACCCATTGCTTTTCTCAGTGTGTCGCTTTCGCCTCTGGTGAAACTTGCCAACTGCCTGGATAGCAACATGACTTGCTCCTGATAGACTGTAATTCCATAGGTGTCTTTCAGGTATTTCTCCATACATTCAATGTCGTAGGTGATAGGTTTGCGTCCAAGCTTCCTTGCAATGAAATCTGGGATGTAGTCCATTGGTCCTGGCCTATAAAGCGCATTCATGGCTATGAGGTCTTCGAATACAGTTGGTTTGAGTTCTCTGAGGTATTTTCTCATTCCTGGCGACTCAAACTGGAATGTGGCTACTGTATTGCCTTCTTGATATAGCTTGTATGTTAATGGGTCGTCTATAGGTATTGTGTCAATATCGACATCTTCGTTTCTTGATTCCTTTATGTTTTTGATGGTCTCTTTGATTATAGATAATGTCTTGAGACCTAAAAAGTCCATTTTGATAAGTCCTACGTCTTCAATCTGCGATCCCTCGAATTGTGTGACTAAGAGTTCTTCCTTGGTTATCTTGTCTTTGGCTGTGCTGAGAGGGGCAAATTTCTTAAGGTCGTCTGCTCCAATTATAACTCCGCACGCATGTATTCCTGTTTGTCTTACAGTTCCTTCCAATTGCCCTGCGTAGTTAAATACATCCGACATTTGGTCGCTGAGTCGTACTGCTTCTTGTAGTTCTGGTAAATATTTCAAACAAGTTGCTATGTTGACTTTGGGTATTTTGCCAGTTTTTTTATCTGCTTTGTCTTCTCCAAATTTGTCTGGAATGAGCTTTGTGATAGCATTGACATCAGCCAATGGCACTTTGAGTGTTCTGCCTACGTCTTTTATTGACGACTTTGTTGCCATTGTGCCGTAGGTGATTATGTGTGCTACTTTTTCAGCTCCGTATTTATTAGTTACCCATTTCAATACTTCTCCTCGACCATCATCATCGAAGTCAATATCTATATCGGGCAGCGAGATTCTGTCAGGATTCAAAAACCTTTCGAACAGCAAATCGTATTTTAAGGGGTCTATCTGTGTGATACCTAAACAATAAGCTACTGTTGAACCTGCGGCTGACCCTCGACCAGGACCTACCGATACTCCCATTTTTCTTGCAGCACTGATAAAGTCTTGAACTATCAAGAAATATCCTGGGAATCCCATTGTCTTCATGATGTGCAACTCGAAAATGAGTGTTTCCATGATGTTCTTTGGGATAGGGTCGCCATATCTTTTCTTCGCTCCGTCTATTGTAAGTTTCTTGAGATAGTCTGCCTCAAGTTTTATTCTATATAATTTGTTGTAACCTCCGAGTTTTTGAATTTTTTCATTGGCATTTTTTTCGCTCATGACTACTTCGCCCTTTTCATTACGGGTGAATTCGTCGAAAAGTTCCTGTTCGGTTATTCTCTGTTTGTATTCTTCTTCCGTTCCGAAATCTTTAGGGATGTCGAATAGTGGCATTATTGGGTCTTTCGACAGTTTATAGACCTCGATTTTGTCAGCTATCTCTTGAGTGTTTTCCAATACTTCTGGATGATCGTTGAAGATCCTGCCCATCTCTTCTGGTGTCTTGAGCCATTCTTGCTTGGTATAGCACATCCTTGTCGGGTCGTCCAAATCTTTACCTGTACTGAGACAAATCAGCAATTCATGTGCATCTCCGTTTTCTTCGTCTGTGAAATGCACATCGTTGGTAGCTATTACTTTGGTGTTAGTCTCTTCGGCTAATTTGAATATAATCTCGTTGACCTTTTTTTGCTTTTGATATGTGCTTTGGTCTGCTCTTATCTTGTCTGTTTTATGCCTTTGTATTTCGAGATAATAGTCGTCGCCGAAAATATCTTTGAACCACATTATGGTCTCTTTTGCCTTCTCAATTTCGTTTGCCATAATGAGTTGTGCTACTTCGCCTCCTAAGCATGCCGAGCAAACTATCAATCCTTCGCTATGAGCTTTAAGCAAATCCTTGTCAATTCTTGGGTGGTAGTAGTTTCCCTCTACCCACGACACTGACACTATGTGACAAAGGTTTTTATACCCTGTTTCATTTTTTGCCAATAATATTAAGTGATATCCTGAGGCATCTACTATTCTCTCTTTACCGTTTATTGGGTTGACGACCTTGTAGTTTTTATCTTGGTCGGTCAATCTTCTTCGTGCGCAATATGCCTCGACACCGAATATTGGTTTAAAATAACCTTCATCGCCAGGTTTAAGCCCATCATTGATTTTTTTGCAAGTATCGTAAAATTCTTTGATACCGAACATGTTACCATGATCTGTCAGTGCAAGCGCATTCATTCCGTTCTTGCGGCATTTTGCCACAAGATCTCCGATTTTAGACATACCGTCTAAAACTGAATATTGCGTATGCACGTGCAGATGGGTGAACATTTCCTATCAGTTTTTCAAATATTTTTCTGCTTCCATTGCTGCCTTGCAACCTGAAGCAGCGGCGCATATGGCTTGTCTATACAGAGGGTCTGCGACATCGCCAGCTGCAAATACTCCTGGAACGTTCGTTGTTGGTCTTGCTCCGTCGGTGATGATATAACCTTCTTCGTTGCATTTGACATACTCTCTGAATACATCGCTGTTTGGATGATGTCCGATTGCAAGGAAGAATCCGTCAATTTTGA
Organism: Paludibacteraceae bacterium; assembly: GCA_024399535.1. Lineage (GTDB taxonomy): Bacteria > Bacteroidota > Bacteroidia > Bacteroidales > Paludibacteraceae > Aphodosoma. The sequence goes on along the minus strand of JAKSNU010000001.1, from coordinate 33,234 downwards.
TATCAACAACTTTTTCGTCTGCTTCGCCTTTTCGATAAACCAGTTTTGCACCCTCTACTCCTTTTTCTCCATAGAGTCCGAGTGTGTTATGTTCGAACAATACTTCTATTTTTGGATTGTTCATCACTCTCTCTTGCATTACTTTTGATGCTCTGAGGAATGGTTTTCTGACGATAAGATAGACTTTGTTGCAGAGTCCAGCCAAATAACTTGCCTCTTCGCATGCTGTGTCACCACCGCCTACGACAGCTACATCTTTTTTTCTATAGAAAAATCCATCGCATGTTGCGCAGGCTGATACTCCTTCGCCCATATATTTTTGTTCGTCAGGCAAACCCAAATATTTAGCTGATGCTCCTGTCGCAATGATTACAGTATCTGCTTCTAATTCTGTATCTTCGTCTATCCAAATTTTCTTTGGAGATACCGAGAAATCTACTTTTGTTACTACTCCGAATCTCACATCAGTACCGAATCTTTCCGCTTGTTCTCTGATTTCTCCCATCATTTGTGTTGCATCCACTCCTTGTGGGTATCCTGGAAAATTTTCTATCATTGTGGTCTGTGTCAACTGACCTCCAGACAACATCCCTTCATACAAAACTGGATTTAACCCTGCTCTTGCAGCGTATATTGCTGCTGTGTATCCTGCAGGTCCTGAACCGATTATCAATACTTTTACTCTTTCCATAGTTTTATTTTGTTTGTTTATTTATTTATTTCGCAAGCCATGCCTCTGGATTTAGGCATTGTCTGTCTTTGTATATCAAGAAATATAACTCTGTCTTGTTTCCGTTCTCAGCGTCAGTAAATATCTTTCCTATTTTTTGTCTTGCTGTCACTTTGTCGCCTTTTTTCACATAAACACTTGATAGGTTGTTATATACAGTAGAGTAGTTTCCATGCCTGATAATGACTGATTGGTTTGCACCTTGCAGCATAAATATGCTTGTCACTACACCTTCGAATACTGCTCTTGCTTCTGTTTCTGCTGGCGACTGAATGTATATCCCTTTGTTGTTTACACTGACTTGGTCTAAATATGGGTGAGGGTGAACTCCGAAGTGTCCAGTGATATTACCTCGTTCGACAGGCCTTGGGAGTTTTCCTCTGTTGGCTTCGAAATTTCCAGCTATCAATTTTTCTTCTTTGCTCAGTGCATATGTATTATTTGATGATGGGGTAGTAGTTTTGCTGCTTCCCGCCTTTTTTGCTGCCTCTTCTTGTTTTTTCTTTTGAGCAGCTATCTCGGCTTCTATCGCTTCTTGTATTTTTTTGTTTAGTTTGTTGATTTGCGCTTGTTGTTCTTTTTGTTTCTTTTTCAGTTCGTTTTCTTTTTTCTTGAGTGAATTGAGCTGTTTGTTTTGACTTTTTTGTTGTGTTTCCAGCTTTTTTTGCAGTGCTTCACGTTCGCTCATAGCTTGTTCTTTCATCATTTTGTTTTCTGTGAGTTGTGTCTCTTTTGAAGCGAGTGAATCTGTAATAACCCCAATTTCAATGGCTTTGGCTTTTCTTTTTGTTGATAACTGTTGCAGGTATCTGAATCTTCTTATCCCTTGGTTAAGATTGTCAGCCGAGATGATAAACATTATTTCCGTCATTGAATTTCTTTTGGATTGCCTATAAAGCATTTTAATGTTTGCTGCATATTCCCGTCTGAGTTGCTCTAACCTGTCTGTATAATCGTCTTTAGCTGTTTTTATTGAGTCTATATCTTTGTCTAATACGGTAATCTCAGAATTCAAAAGGTTGATGTATTCTTGTCCTTGTTTGATGCTCTGTTTGGTGAGCAACAATTTGTTCTCAGCACCTTTCCTCGATTTCTCGGTCTGCTTGATCATCTTTTGGGTTGTCTGCATCTCGCTATTGAGTTTTTTTTTCTTTTTCTCCAACTGGCTTCTGGTCTGTCCGTAACTTCCCACTGTTGCAAGCGTGATCATCAGCAATATAGCAATAGTTTTTATCTTCATAATTCAAAATATGAATTAAGTGGCACTCTTTTGTATTTCTCGGTATTTATTGTCGATTTGGTTATCTCTTCGTTGAATATTACCTTTTCAACTGTAATGTTTGCTGTGAAATAGAATTTATTATGGTCAAGGTCTATCTTTATGTTGTGTGGAAACAGTATCTTTTTGACCATTTTGTTGTCGCTATAATCTACATAGTGTATGAGATTTCTTTTTTTTGCATATCCGACTGTTTTTATCTCGAAATTATTCTTCGTAACCTCTGCATATGTTACGTAGTTATTTACATTTATGTTGCCAAACAATATGTATGTAGAGTCAGTCTGTGTCTCGTAATGGTATTTTTGTGCTATGAATGTTGAATCTTGTTTCTCTACATCTGTCATATTCCAAGTGTGTGTGACTATTGATTGAACCGTTTGGAAATTAATGTCTATTCCGAGTTCATAGAGCAGTATTTCGTAAGGCGATTCGCTGTATGTATGGTTCATTTTGTCATATACTACGAATTTATCTTTGAAGAATTCTAATCTGAAAACTTCTATTCCTATCATAGGTTGTAGTTTGATTGAAACCAACGAATCTTTTTGCATTGTCATTGCTCCATGTAATACATATCTTGCCTCGCCTAATTGCACCTGCATGTCGAATTTCGACATGTTCATTGTCTTAATTTTTTGTTCTGCTTTGATTGCCCGTGTGACAATATCTATGGCTGATATATTGACAGAATCTTTAATTGGTTCTATTGCCTGTGCCTTTCGTTTTTGCAATGAGCAAGAAACAAAAATGAGTAAAATCACTATGACTCCAAATGCTTTTTTCATTTCAGTATTTCTTTTATCTCTTTGTTGTTAACCTTTTCTGGGTCTTTGTTATATTCCTTTCTGATTTTTTCGAGCCATTCAACCGCATTTTCATTTTCCGTTGCTTTGTAAATAACGTAAATGTGATACATTTCGTCAATTGACATCTCTGCATTGGAATCTTTTGATGCTTTAACCAATTTGTCAGCATACATTCGTGCGGCGAAGTTGTCACCCCTGAGATGCAAAATCCATGCGTAAGTATCTATTATATATGCTGATTTGGAATCTATTCTCATAGCTTTAGCTGCCATTGTTTCAGCTTTTGCAAGGTCTTCCTCGCTTGCTCCTTCAGCTGTAGCTAACTCGTAAGCATAATTGTTCAGCACGAGTGCATTTTCGTTGTTATATACCAAAGCGCTGTCGTATGCCGCTCTTGATTTAATTGAATCTTCTTGTTTTATATATGCTATGCCGAGCATACCGTAAATTTCGCTCTTTGCAAATTTGTTTTTCATCGGCACCAATACCTCTTTTGCCTTTTTTATCACTCTTTCTTGATGTGCTGTGTCACTCGATAATGCCAATACGACAAAGTACTTCCACATATCGTTTTCCTTGTATATCTCGCTTTGTCTTTCAGAATATGAGATTGCGCTATCGTTCATTTGTTTGACAAAATACAATGACAACAACTCGCGTTTGTGCTGGTCGTCTTCCGAACCTATGTTGTCTTCTACATTAGATATTATCTCTAATGTTTTTATCATTTTTGCCGTATCTTTAAGTTGTTTGACGACGTTATAAGTGTATATTGCTACATTGAGGTCGTTTCTATAAATGCTTTGGATAGTATCTAAAATCGAATATGCCCCTGCTGTATCGCCTTTCTCAAGTTTGTTTATCACGAGTGGTGTCAGCCTTTCGTTCATCTCCATTGTCTCCAACCTCAGTTTCCCTGTTTCAATGGCTCTTTTTGTGTATTCTTCAAACAATTCGTAGTTGTCCAATGATTTATAGTAGTCTGCTATATCTACCAATGCATCTACGTTATAGGGATTTTCGGCGATAATATTTTCAAGTATTTCAATCCTCAGCACGTTGTCTCCAATCATACCTGCGAGTCTTTCTTTCATTATTAGAGCATTCCCCTTCTCCATTGGATTTCTCTCCGCAAAATCATCTATCTCTTTCATTGCCTGTTTCGATTTGCCTGAACCATACAATATGTTTAGCTTATATGTGAGGGTCATTAGCGATTCTTCGTTCTCCTTCTCATATATTTTAATCTGTTTGAAGGCTTTGTCAGGTTTCCCCACTTCTGCATAAAGCTGTACTAAGTCTAAATGATAAACGCTATTTTTTGGATATTTTTTGGATAGTATTTCGTATATTTTTATTGCTTTCTCCTTTAATGCTATGGTATTGCCGTGTGAATACAGCCATCCCAATGTTGCAGCGTATTGTTCGTTGTCTGGGCTGTATTTGTGTGCTTTATCTGCACAATAGAACGCTTCGTTCGCTCTTCTCAACGAAATGTATATGTCCGACATATGGTAGAAACATGCTGCGTATGTTTCAGGATATGGAATTTTGTTTGAGTCTTGTAATTCTATCGAATGGTTGAAATTTTCTAAAGCATTGTTTATCTCTGTTATTCCGTTATTGTCTGTAGTCCATAGTTCTTTGTATCGTAATCCCTCTATGTAATAGTCTGTTATTCTGTCTGCCAATGTCTCACTACTAAGGTTTGCTCTCTTAGCCTCATCTCTTAAGGCAGAATCTCTCATCTCTCTGCCTGCTTTTTCTTTTGCAATGATTAAATTTTTCCATTTGACAATTGTGTCCTCTTCAGCCATTCTGGCATATAATGTCTCTGTGGAAATTTGGATTCCCACTATTATTGCGGTCAATATTGTCAATATTTTTTTCATCCCTTTATCTCTCCAGTACCTGTGTGTCCGAATCCGCCTTCTCCTCTTTCGGTTGTACCTAATTCCTCAACGTTAATAATCTCGGCTGTTTCGTGTTTTGCTATTACCATTTGGCATATTCTCTCTCCATTCTTTACCGTAAATTCCTCACTGCCGAGGTTGATTAGTATTACTCCTATTTCTCCTCTGTAGTCTGCATCTATTGTTCCAGGTGTGTTCAGTACGGTGATGCCATGTTTCAATGCTAATCCTGATCTCGGACGTATCTGAGCTTCGTAACCTATTGGCAGTTCTATTTTGAGTCCTGTAGGGATAAGCCTTCTTTCGAATGGTTTTAGTACTACCTCTTCCTTCAGAAATGCTCTCAAATCCATTCCTGCTGCTCCTTCGGTAGCATATCTTGGCATTTCGTTGTCTGAGTTGTTCACAACCTTGACTTTCATAATCTGTTGTTTGTAGAGTTGTTTATAAAAAAAGGCATTCCCCCTATTATATGAGGGGGATGCCTAAAGATGTTACATAATTATTTCAAACGCTTGAACTGGCAAGTGAAGTGACGCATGAGAGGAGCCTCCCAAGTGATTTCAAGACCACGCTTGATAGATTCGCGACGATCGTAAACGTTCTTCAATGCAGCAGCGATTACATCCATGTGGTTGTTTGTATAAACACGTCTTGGAATGCAGAGACGAACGAAGTCGAGACCGCCAAAACGGTTCTGACGTGTAACAGGGTCACGGTCAGCCAATACATAACCGATTTCGCATGCACGGATACCTGCCTCAAGATAGAGTTCGCAAGTAAGGGTCTGTGCAGGGAACTCCTCCTTAGGAACGTTAGTCAAAATCTTGTCAGCATCAACGAAGATAGCGTGACCACCTGCAGGACGCTGATAAGGAATTCCGTATTCATCAAGTTTCTTTGCAAGATACTCAACCTGTTTGATACGAGTCTCGATCATGCCGAACTCAAGGTTCTCGCGAAGACCTACAGCAAGAGCATCCATATCACGACCGTTCATACCACCGTATGTCAAGAAGCCCTCAAATGGAATACAGAAGCGTTTGCAAGCTTCGAACCAATCTTCCTGTTTCGTAGCGAAGAAACCACCCATGTTTACGAGACCGTCTTTCTTTGCAGACATTGTCATAGAGTCAGCATCAGCAAACATTTCTTTAGCGATTTCAGCGATGGTTTTGTTCTCATAACCTTTTTCACGAGTCTTGATGAAGTAAGCATTCTCAATGAAACGAGCAGAGTCCATATTTACGCGTACACCATATTTGTGGCAGAGAGCGCAAGTAGCCTTGATGTTCTCCATTGAAACAGGCTGACCACCTACTGTGTTGTTGGTTACTGTGAGAATCATTACAGGAACATTGCCCTTGTTCTCTTTTAAAACCTGCTCCAATTTCTCGAGGTCAACATTACCTTTGAATGGGTCCTCAAGCTGAGTGTCTTTAGCTTTAGGAGTAGTAACGTCAATAGCTTTACATTTGCGGAACTCAATATGACCTTTGGTAGTATCGAAGTGAGCATTTCCTGGAACTACATAACCATCATGGTCAAGGATTGCGCTGAAGAATACGTTCTCAGCAGCACGACCTTGGTGAGTAGGGATAACGAATGGGAAGCCTGTGATGTCAGTTACAGTATCTTTGAAATGGAAGAAACTGCGAGCACCTGCATAGCTTTCGTCACCAAGCATCATTGCACTCCACTGACGGTCAGACATTGCGCCTGTACCAGAGTCGGTACAAAGGTCAATGTAAACATGGTCAGACTTCAACATGAAAATGTTGTTTTTAGCCTCTTCAAGCCACTGCTCACGCTCTTCGCGGGTTGACTTTTTGATAGGCTCTACCATCTTGATTTTCCAAGATTCAGCAAAAGGTAATTCCATAATTTTTTATTTTTAATTAGTTCGTTGTGTTAGATATTCAAACGCTGCAAAGTTACGAAGATTTTTTCATTCCACCAAATCTTTTCTTTATAAAATTTTCCCTGTTTTTTTATACGATTCTCTTTTAAGATTTTGGTTTGTACATATTGTTTTAAATGTATTTCTATAAACAAATGAGGCCATAAATATTTTATGACCTCATTTGTTTATCTATAGAGTTGCGGTACAAGACCACTTATTTCTGTACTCTGATACGTGCATCAACAGCCACAACACGCTCAGCTGAGCCAAGCAGTGGGTTGAGGTCCATCTCTGCAATCTCCGGAGCAGCCTTAACCAGAGCAGAAACACGTGATACAGCTTCGGCAAATTTATCCTCGTTTACTGGCTCCTGACCACGTACGCCTTGGATAATCTTGTAGCTGCGAAGACTGCGAATCATGCTGTGTGCCTCGTCAGTGCTGATTGGTGCAAGGGAAGCTTTGACATCCTTGAGTACCTCGATGAAGATACCGCCAAGACCGCAAAGCACCTGATGACCGAACTTAGCCTCCTTTGATGCTCCGATGAATACCTCTGTACCATGGTACATTGGGCAAAGCTCTACAGCGTAAGTGTCTTTAATCTTTATGAGACGGTCGAACTCACGGCCTACAGTCTCCATGTCATTTACGTTGAGTACAACGCCACCGACGTCAGATTTGTGTACAGGTCCGCAAACCTTCAATACTAATGGGAAACCAAATTCACCAGCAACTTTCAGAGCCTCTTCGCGGGTCTTTACTTCAGCATTCCGCTTGCGGTCGATACCTGCTGCATCAAGGAGTTTGTTTATCTCGTCAAGTGAGAGATAACCATCCTTTGCATTCTCTATAACATTGCGGATAGCCTTTACGTCTATCTCTGGCATGTCAAGAACCTCTGGCTGAGGTTTTGGTGTGTTCATCACCTTGCAGAGGGCATTACCGAATACACACTCCTCGCTGAAGTTGATGCGGTGTTTGTTCTGGATGAAGTCGTCAATCTCCTCCTTAACGTTGATGATAGAAGGAAGGATAGGGAAGATAGGTTTCTTGCAAGTCTTCATCTTCTGGTCGAGTACGTCATAAACCTCCCAGTTGCGGAAGAGACCTGGAGAACCGAAGATTACGCACATAGCGTCGATATTGTCGAAATCATTCTCACAAGCGTCGATGATGTCAGCAAGTTGCTGGGCAGTACCTGTTGCAAGGAAGTCAATAGGGTTGCCTACCGAAGAACCTGCAAAGAGTTTGCCGAGCAGTGCTTGAGCCTTCTCACCTTTGATGGCAGGAACGTCAAGACCATTATTAGACAATGTATCAGTGAGCATTACGGCAGGACCACCGGCGTGTGTGATGACAGCCATGTTCTTGCCCTTCATCTCTGGGTGCATGAAGATGCAGCATACTGTTACCAACTCCTGACGGTTGGAGCAGCGGACGATACCTGCCTTGCGGAAGAGTGCGTCAACAGCAACGTCTGAAGTTGCGAGGGCGCCAGTATGAGAAGAAGCAGCACGTGAACCTGCAGATGAGCAACCAGACTTGATGGCAGCAATCTTACAGCCCTTGCGAATCAAAGAAGATGCGTGTTTCAGGAGCTTTTCAGGGTTGCCAATCTTCTCCATGTAAATCATCTTGACGTAAGATGATTTGCCAGGAACGTATGTCTCGTCCCAATATTCAAGAACGTCCTCGATACCTATCTGAGCAGAGTTTCCTACAGCCCATACTGAGTTGAAGTGCAAACCGTTGGTCATACCAATCTCCTTGATAAATACAGCAGTAGCACCTGAACCTGTAACGAAGTCAACACCCATAGGGTCGAGTTGAGGAATAGGAGCATCGAAAGCACCTGTGTAGTTTACGTTGAGGAAACCTGTGCAGTTAGGACCGATGAGCGAACCGCCAGTTTTGCGAATCATTTCGACCATCTGCTTCTCGATTTCGCCACCTTCATGACTCTCCTCGCCAAAACCAGCTGAGATGATTACATAACCACCGCAACCTTTCTGGTTTGCAAGTACGTCAACTGTGTGGAGACAGAATTTAGCGGCAATTGCCATCAAAGCGCAGTCAACCTGTGGAAGGTCTTCAACCTGCTTGCAGCATTTGATACCCTGGATTTCCTCCTCTTTAGGGTTTACGACATAAATCTGACCTTTGAAATTGCTGTCCAAGAGGTTCTTGAGCAACTTTCCGCCAGGCTTTGTAACATCCTTTGAAGCACCGATTACTGCAATGCTTTTAGGATTCAAAAGTTTTTCAGAAATCATAATATATAGTTTTTAGTATATTATACAAAGTACATTTTGTCTGATGACATTCTCAGATACCTGTTTACAGCAAACAATGTTGCAAAAAGGTTAATAACCACACTGACTGCTATCATCACTGCTCCTACAGGTATCATAACATTTGGATTGAACATTTCGCTGAAATTTGTGTATCCGTTCATTTGTGCTTGTATGAACCATATAATTCCCATCAACAGAAGGAAACCTATGATTGCACCTATGACAGCATTGATAAGCGACCGTTTGACGAATGGCGCACGTATGAACGAATCTTTTGCTCCAACAAGTTTCATAGTGTTGATGATGAACCTTTTAGAATATATTGTCAGTCTTATTGTGTTGTTGATGAGGACAACTGAGATGAATAGAAGTACAAGTACTGTCGAAGTCAATAGCCACATGAGTTTGTTTACGTTTTTGTCAACTGATTTGACAATGTCATATTCGCATATCACGTCAGTAACTCCTTGGAATGCTTTGACTTTCGGTATCACCTCGTCTTTAATGCTATTGGCGTTCGCATATTTTTGTTTCAGTCTTACATCGTATGTTGCATTGACTGGGTTTGTACCTAACAAAACAGTAGGGTCTTCTCCTAACAATGTTACCAAATCTTGCAGTGCACTGTCCTTGCTGATGTATTTTGTAGAATGTACGAAATCGGCTGTCTTTAGATAATTGTCAAGTCGTTCAAGATTCTGCTGGCTGATGCTGTCGTCGAGCATTATAGTAATCCACATGTTCTCTTTTGTCTGATTGGCGAATTCAGAGGTTGACTTCAGCAACCATGTTATGAGTCCTACCATAAACAGCACTAAGGCGATGCTTATGTTGGATGTCATATGCAGGTTAAAGAATGATGCTTTCTGTTTTTTTATTCTCTCTTCCATATTTTTGGTTTTTTACTTTAAATCACTTGGTAATCTTAAGTCACCTCTTGGCGAGACACCGATGGAAACTACCTTAGGACCATCAGGCATACAAGAACGTTTGAACTGCTGGTGCTTGAAGCGGCGGAAGAATACATCGTACCACTTTTCGATTGTCGCAAGGTCATATTCATCCGCAAAGGCAAGGCTTGCCATCATCACAATCTTGTCGCGGCCAAAACCATATTTCAGCATGTAATACATGAAGAAATCGTGAAGAGGGTAGGGACCAACGAAATCTTCGGTCACCTGACCGCCTTCCATAGGAACGAGTTCTGGGGATATCGGAGTATCCACAATGTCCAGGAGATTGTCGCGGAGCTTTTCGCCTACCATGTTTCCTGCAACGTATTCTACAATCTTGCGTACCAGTGTCTTAGGCACACCTGCGTTTACGCCATACATGCTCATCTGATCGCCATTGTATGTTGCCCAGCCGAGCACAAGTTCGCTGAGGTCGCCTGTACCTACAACTATGCCGTTGTATTTGTTCGCAAGGTTCATGAGTATTAAAGTGCGCTGACGTGCCTGAGTGTTTTCGTAAGTGACGTCATGTACATTTTTATCATGTCCTATCTGTTTGAAATGCAGGTCGCATGCTTCAGTAATGCTGATTTCCATGGATGTAACGCCCAATTGCTCCATGATTTCTAAGGCGTTTCTGTGAGTCCTGTCGGAAGTGCCGTAACCTGGCATTGTCACTGCATAGATGTTTTTGCGTGGAAGCCCCAGACGGTCGCAAGCCTCAGCACAGACAAGCAATGCCAACGTAGAGTCCAGTCCCCCGGAAATGCCGATAACGAGATTCTTTACGCCTATGTTGCGTATGCGGCGGACAAGTCCTGTTGCCTGTATGCTGAACATCTCTCTGCATTGTTTGTCCATAGGGACATTGTTGTCAAAATACGGACTCTTAGTGAATTTCCTCTCAACTTTGAATTCTGGTATGTCGTTCTCGCAAAGCACCTCGCGTGGCGGATATTTGATGTCGCCTACAGACGCACGGAAAGTGGTGTTTTTCATGCGCATTGCACGAATCTTGTCGATATTGATGTCGCCATATATTATCTGAGGGTCATCCGAGAAACGTTTTGACTTGCTGACAATCTCGCCACATTCTGCAATTCCTGCCTTGCCGCAGAAGACAAGGTCTGTTGACGACTCGCCATTGCCTGCAGAGCAATAGACGTAAGCGGAAAGTGAAGCGGTTGTCTGATGGCAAACCATCTGTATTAGGTAGTCATTCTTGTTGAGCAACTCGTCTGAAGCTGAGAGGTTGACTATAACCTCAGCACCAAGTAGTGCAAGTTCGGAACTTGGAGGAAGAGGTGCCCAGAGGTCTTCGCATATCTCAATGCCAAACGAGAATTCCTTTGTCTTTATAACAATTCCTTCGCCGAAAGTCACGTTGCGCCGTCCAGCCAATTCAATTTCAGTCTTGCGTATCTCGCGGGAATTTGCAAACCAGCGACGTTCGCCGAACTCTCCGTAATTAGGAATGTAACGTTTAGGCACTACAGCCAGTATCTTGCCTTTGTGAATCGCCACACCGCAGTTGAAAAGCATTCCCTGTGCTTCGACAGGCATGCCGACAACCATTATGATTTCAAGTGCTTCTGATTCATCCAAGAGCCAATCTAAGGCATTGTATGCACCATCAAGCAACTCACGGTACTGCATGAAATCGCCTATGGTGTAACCTGTTATGGAAAGTTCAGGAAAAGAGATGAGCTGTGCACATCTGGCTTCTGCTTCCTTTGCCTGTGCCAATATCCTTTTGGCATTTTCTGCAGGATTTCCCATCACTATCGAAGGTACTCCTGCCGCTATTCTTGCAAAATTATAATTCATATAAGCATTATTATCGCGTTAACGGCTGTCGCAATGGCAGCTATGACAAGTATGCCACCTGTAATATGGTTGAGGATAATTATTCCTTTCTCCTTGAAATTCTTGCGGAACTTGCAGACGATGTACGTCAGTGTCATCCACCATAGAAAAGCTCCGACAATTATGAAGAATATGCACGACATGTTGAGAGTCACACTCTCTGTGCCGAACATGTGAAACTGTGCAAAAAGACCAATGAACAGGAATATAATCAGGGGATTGCTGAAGCAGAGGCCAAAAGCTGAAATGTAATCATGGAAATAGTCGTTCTTCAGGATAGCCTCGTAGAGTGTAGGGTTCTTTGCCATGCTTCCCTCTACACGGAGTTCTCCTTCCTGTTTGCGCTTGCGGATTATTTCCATCTCTTTTGGTTTAGTGCGGTAGATGTGAAGTCCGAAGAAGCCAATGACAATAGCGCCGATAAGCTGTATCACGTATTGGTGGGCAGAGATGAAGTCAACGATTATGTTCATACTGAATCCCACGAGGAATGCGTATATTATGTCGGAAGTAGTAGCCCCAAGTCCTGTCACGACACCATGCCATTTGCCTTTGTTGATGGTGCGCTGTATGCAGAGGACACCTAAAGGCCCGACAGGAGCCGAGACACAGATGCCCACTATTGTGGCTTTCAGAAATTCCTGTATAATGTCTATTACTGTCATAAATCAATCCATTCTATTTCGCCATCCCTGTTGAACCATGTCATCTGTTTGCGGGCATAATGGCGTGTGTTGCGCTGTACGAGCCGTATGGCTTCCTTGATATCGTATTGTCCTTCGAAATAGCCGAACAATTCTTTGTATCCTACTGTGTTCAGTGCATTGAGTCCTTTCAGCGGATGGACTGTCCTTGCCTCATTTTCGAGTCCTTGGTCCATCATTTCCTCGACTCTCAGGTTTATCCGTTTGAACAGATCTTCACGTTCTCGGTATATTCCCCGCTTTTCTATCTCGAAGTTTCTTGTTTTCTTTTTCCCTTTTCTCAGCTCTGTGAAGGTTCCGCCTGTCTGTTCGCATATTTCTACTGCATGAACGACTCTTTTCCAATTTCTGAGGTCAACTGTTTTGTAATATTCAGGGTCTAATGCCTTCAGACGTTCCTTCATAGTTTCCAATCCCTCTTCTTGGAACATTTTGCTGACTCTTTCCCTAATGTCGTCGCTTATGTCCGGGATGTCATCTATACCGTTGCATATTGCGTCGATGTACATCATTGAACCTCCGCACATCACTGCATGTCCATGTTCATTTATTTCATTTTCGATAATTGGCAATGCGTCAATTTCGAATTGTCCTGCGCTGTAGTGTTCTCTGATGCTTTTTGTCCCGACGAACCAATGTTTGATTTCTTGCATCATTTCTTTTGTCGGGGCAGCTGTCCCAATGGGTATCTCTCTGTATATTTGCCTTGAATCGGCTGATATTATCCCACATCCGAACTCCCTGGCGACAGCCATGGCGTATTCGCTTTTGCCTGCTCCGGTAGGACCTAATATGACGTGCAGTATTCCCACGTGTATCAGATGTCTATCTCGCTCATGTCAACCTCAGAGTATCCCTCCATGTCAAGTTCGTCTTCGTTGTATCCGTCATCACCGTACATGTCGTCATCGAGAATACTCCTGCCGTTTTTCTTTGTATCAATGTTGAACAGGTCTTCCATGATTATCTGCTTTGGTATCCTGCCCGAAAGCTTGGTGCATTTTGCTTTTTTCAGCGTGCCGCTCTTTATTTCGCGGAGCGACATATAGAACCCTCTGTCGTTGAGTGTGTCGAAGATGAATAGCATCCGGTCGCCTTCGTCCTGCATGAACTCTTCGAGAGTCGTATTTTCCATAATATAAGTGTCCACGTCTGAGCTGCTATCCATCTCGATGAGTGTGATTTCTTGATAACGTTCCCATTCGTCGTCGCAGCTGAAAAATGATGTGATTTCATTGGTTGAATACTTCAATTTATTGATAATTAAGTCATTCAACTCTTTGAATGTTGTTGTTGGTTCAGCCTCTATTTCCATCTTGAAGTCATCAACTTCGTTCGATAGTAGTCCGATTCTATATATCATATTATCACTATTATTTAATCTTGCAAATTTACAATAAATATTTGATATAAAATGCTTTTTTTCAAAAAAAATCTGCACACACTCAATTTCTCGAATATGTGCAGCCAAATAATAGTATCAATTTTGAAAAATTTATTCGCTTACCTGTCTTTCGAATTTCCTCACTGTCTCGCTGAATGCAGGATTTACATCCATTTGGTTTTTAATACATTTGCAAGCGTATATGACTGTGGTATGGTCTCTGTTGCCTATGAGGCTGCCTATTCTGGTCATTGATATGTTTGCTGTCGAATTGGCGAGATACATTATCATCTGTCTTGCTTCTGAAAGTTTACGGTTGCTGCGTCTCGAACATATATCTTCTTTTGTGAATCCGTAGGCTTCACCGACGATGTTGTACAATCTTTCAATTTGCGACTCTGAGTCCATCGGCTTTGATTCTACGGTCTTGCCAATGATTTTCTCAGCCAATTCTATATTGATGTCAGCGTTGAGGAATGTCGAGTGTGCCAATATTGATGCTAATGTTCCTTCGAGTTCCCTGACGTTTGTTGTGACGTTACGCGCTACGTAGTTGACCACTTCATCGTCGATGCTCAGTCCGTCATTACATATTTTGTGGTTCAGGATTTCCTTTCTGAGTTCGAAGTTCGGTCTTTCTATTTCCACTGACAGTCCCATCTTGAAACGGGTGACGAGTCTTTCTTCCATTCCTTCGAGTTCCCCTGGTTTCTTGTCGCAACAGATGATTATCTGTTTGCCTATGAGCAACAGATGGTTGAGTATATGGAAGAATGTGTTTTGTGTCCCTTGTTTGCCTATGAATTCCTGTATGTCGTCCAGGATGAGCACATCAACGCTTTGGTAGAAGTTGATGAAGTCGTTTATCTTGTTGTTGATTCTTGCATCCTGGAATTGCACTTGGAATAGGTGTGCCGACACATATATGACGCGTTTGCGGGCGTATCTTTGTTTTATGGCTATACCGATGGCATTTGCCAAGTGTGTCTTGCCGACAGCTGGAGCTCCATAGATGAATATGGGATTGAACACAGATTCGCCTGGGTGTGCGGCAATATTCAGTCCTGCGCAACGTGCGAGTTTGTTGCTGTCTCCTTGTATGAAATTCTCGAATGTGTATTTAGGGTTGAGGTGGCAATCGAAGTCTGTGAGTTCCTCAGCCTCTTTCGTGGCATCTGTCAGGGTGATTCCCTGTGGTGTGTCTTCTATTGTCTTTCTTACCGTCGTCGGCATTGTGATGTCGCCTCCGTTGTTGTGATAGTTCTTGACAATAGTTATTTTGTAGAGCAACCTGATGTTTGGCCCTATGACTTTTTCAATGGATTTTCGTATAAGGTCAGCGAAACATTCCTCTATATATTCATAGAAAAATTGTGATGGCACCTGCAATAGTAAATCCTTTCCATCGAATTTCACTGGCACGATTGGCATGAACCATGTTTTGTAATGGTCCTCGCTGATGTTGTCTTTTATTATTGACAGACATTCGTTCCAAAGTTGTTGATGTCTTTCCACTTTTTTCTCTTGTTTTGCGACTGCAAAGGTACAAACAAAATTTCGCAACAGAAAACCGTCATTTTTTGTTGCGAAATTTATAATTTGCTTATTTTCAAATAGTGTTTATTGCTATCTTTCCTTAATTGCTTATTCTCTATGTCGTTTTTTTGTAATTTGTTGATTTTTAGCTATGTTTTATCCCTGTTTTACGGTCGCTCCTTACCAAAAAATTTGAAAATCAACTACTATATTTTTTTTGCTTTTTTATCTATTGAGATTTATTCGCATCATTTCTTATTCTTCTTTTCTGACCCTCCGAATAGCGAGAAATGTACGTATTTCTTAGGGTTTGCTTTCAAATCTATGACCAGTGCGTTGACACTCCCGATTGTGGTGTTTATACTGTCGTAAAGCGAGTGATTCGTCAATAATTGTCCGATTGTGCCTTCCGGCGAGTTGAATTTGCTTGCAATTCCCTGTACGTTTTGGATGGCTGTATCTATTCCTGACATGATGCGTTTATAGTCTGCCTCGTTGAGTTGCTCGGAAATGCTGTTGATGTTTGCGAGCGTTTTGTCAGCCTTGCTGATGACAGGTGGAATTTCGACGTTCATCATATAGTCCAATCTCTTTGAAGTGCTCTTCAAATCGCTTGTGACAGCCTCTAAATTCTCTAAGCTATGTGCTATTTCGTCTGAGTTCAGCAGCGAGTTGACTGATACTACTGCCGAATCTACATGTCCTATTGTGGTCTGTAGTGTCGGAACGACTTCTGCGAGGGCTCCTACGAGACCCTTTTCGATGTCGGTGGGCAGAGTGTCGCCTGAGGCGTAATGGTTGCTCTCTGCGCCTAAAACGAGGTTTATGCCTTTACCTCCGAGCATACTTGCGTCGTATAGGTTTGCCACACTTCCGTTTGGCACCTCGATATCGTCGTTGATGATAATCTCGACTATGAATGGGTGTTCTTTTTTGAAGTCGTATCTGATGTCTTTGACCTGCCCTACTTTGTATCCTTTTATATATACGCCGTTGGATATCACCAATCCGTCCAGGTTGTCATATACGAGATAGTATGTGTTGGTAGGCGAGAACAGGTTGATTCCTTTCAGGAAGTTTATGCCGTAAACTAATAATGCGAGTGCCAAAACGAATGCTACTCCTATTTTCAATTCTTTGCTGTGTTTCATATCGAATATTATTTTACTGTTTTTTTGCCTTCATCAGTGAACATTACGATGAATGCGTCTTTATATATTGTCTGTACCTTCTTGAGCAGAGCTCTTGCCTCTTCGTAGGTCTTGCAGTCTCCGCAAAAGTATTTATAGTATTTGCCTTCTTTTGTGCATTTGTATGTTCCGAATTTCTTGATGTTTTTCACGTGCTGGTCTGTGTCGTTCAATTTGTTGCCGATGGCGAAGCACTGCACGCTGTATATTGTCCCATTTGTTTGTGTCGCCTCTTCTTTCTTCGTAGGCTCCTCCTTCTTCACAGGCTCTTCCTTCTTCGTAGGCTCTTCCTTCTTCGTAGGCTCCTCTTTCTTCACGGGTTCTTCTTTCTTAGTCGTTTCTTCCTTCTTGGTTTGTTCGTTATTCTCTTTGCTTGACTCTTTTTTCATTCTCTTGTCGTATTCGTGTTTGTATTTCGCGAATGCGCGGTATATTCCGTTTGCCAAGGCTTTTTGGTTGTCTTTGTTGCCAATGTATGTCTCTTCTGTCGGGTTGGTCACAAATCCCACCTCTATGAGTACGCTTGGCATTTTCACTTGGTGCAGCACCCAGAAACCTGCTTGTCTCACTCCTCTGTCGTATCTTTTCATGGCAGTGAACTCTTTCTCGACCAGATCTGCCATCATTATTGATTGATCTACGTAAGTGCTTTGCATCACTTCAAACATGATGTACGAGTCAGGCGATGTAGGGTCGAAACCTTTATAAACTTCCTTGTCGTTTTCGAGCAGCATCACCGAGTTCTCTCTCTTTGCCACGTCGAAATTGGCATTTGTTTTTGCCAAACCGAGCGTGAAGGTCTCTGTCCCGAATGCGGCTTTTGATTCGCATGCGTTGGTGTGTATTGATATGAACAGGTCGCCGTTCGCCTTGTTGGCTATTGCCGGACGTCCCTGCAATGTGACGAACACGTCTGTCGTGCGTGTATAGACCACCTTCACGTCGTCGAAATTGTCGTCAATGGCCTTCCCCAATGCTAATGCCACCCCGAGGTTCACATCTTTTTCGAGCACTTTGTTTCCCACTGCTCCAGGGTCGTTTCCTCCGTGTCCTGCATCAATGACAACTACGAAATCTTTCGCTCCGGCTGCTGCTACCATAGCTGCCATTATTATTGCTGCTACAACTCTTCTCATAATTTTATTATGCATAATTTTTCAAATTGCAAAGTTAATCAAAAATATTGTCTGTGCAACTTTTTTCAGAAAAAAAGTATTCACATCAATAATATGTCCGAATTATTTTGTGTTCTTAATTATTAGTTGTAACTTTGTAATTTGTATTGTAAAATGGCGTATAACGGACTATTGCTTTGAAAAACAGTCTGATAGAACATATTGTGTGCGTTCTCGTTGCATGCTTTTGCTGCTCATCTGTGGCGATGGCTGCCCCTCTGTCGGCTTCTGGGGATACTGTCAAAACCATTACAGATACTGCTGTTTTCGTCAATAGTGCCCCTGCCGACTCGCTCAAACGAGATTCCGTGCAGTCAGATTCTGTTGCTCTTCCCGTGCAATCTAACGAGTCGAAATCGCGTATCGAGGCTGATGTGCGTTATTCTGCCGAGGACTCTATAGTCTTTTATGCCAACGGTACGGGCTATCTGTATCATAACTCGAAAGTGAACTATCTTACCCCGAAACCTATGGCTCTTGAGGCTGATTATATCTGCATCAAGATGGATAGTTCGACTGTCTATGCCACTGGGGGTGTCGATTCTGTCGGCGAACCTGTCGGACTGCCTGTTTTCCACGATGGCGACGACCAGTATCAGTCGAAGTTCATGATTTATAATTTCAATACCCGCCGTGGTTACGTCCGTGGTGTGGTGACGCAGCAGGACGAGGCTTATGTGGTTTCTGACGAGACGAAACTGCTCGAGGACCGTACTGCCTATATGCGTGGCGGACGTCTTACGACTTGCGATCTCCACGACCATCCTCATTTCTATATGCAGCTGACCAAGGCTAAGATGAAACCTAACTCTTTCCTTGCTGCCGGTCCTGCCTATTTCGTCATTGGCGATGTGCCTCTCCCTATAGCCATTCCTTTCGGCTTCTTCCCTTTCACCGAGAAAAATACGTCTGGTATCATCATGCCTACTTTCGGCGAGGAATTCGACCGTGGACTCTTCCTCAAGAATGGTGGCTATTATTGGGCGATAAACGACTATGTAGATATCGAGGTGGTGGGCGAGCTTTATACCAAGGGCACCTGGGCTGTCACCCTCAACTCGAATTATGCCCTGCGTTATAAGTTCTCTGGCAACATCAATATCGCCTACCGCGAGGATGTCACCGGCGAGAAGAATATGCCTGACTATTCGAAGGCTCAGAACCTCAAAATCTCGTGGCGTCATCAGCAGGATG
The DNA here is from genome assembly GCA_024399535.1 of Paludibacteraceae bacterium. Classification (GTDB taxonomy): domain Bacteria; phylum Bacteroidota; class Bacteroidia; order Bacteroidales; family Paludibacteraceae; genus Aphodosoma. The sequence goes on along the minus strand of JAKSNU010000001.1, from coordinate 14,302 downwards.
CCAAGGCTTCGCAGTTCTCGTCCTTCTCAGCCAATGTCGATTTTACCACCTCTGGTTACGACCGTTCTAATGTCAACAACTACTACGACCCTGTCGAGCAGTCTAAGAATATTACGAGTTCGTCTATCAACTACACCCAGCGTTTCCCTGACAGCAAATGGAGCATATCGCTGAATGCTTCGCTCTCGCAGCGTACTGCCGATTCTACCATATCGCTCACTCTCCCTTCGTTGACTGTCAACCTTTCGCAGATATATCCGTTCAAGCGTAAGAAACCTGTCGGCAAGGAACGTTGGTACGAGAAGATATATCTCTCTTACAACATGACTGCCAACAACCGTATTGATTGCAAGGAGCGCGATTTCCTCCATTCCAACTTCCTCCGTGACTGGAAGAATGGCGTGAAACATACTTTCAATGTCGGTGCTGCCTATACTTTCTTCAAGTATCTTAATTTCAATGTCGGTGCTTCAGCCAATTGGCGTTGGGCTTTCTCTGCGGTCAACCGTGATTGGAATATTGCCGCCCAACAGGAGGTGCTTGACACTACGTATGGTTTCTATAACATCTACGACTTCAACGTCAATGCTTCGCTTTCTACCAAGATTTATGGTTTCTGGACGCCTATCCGCAAACTTTTCGGCGACAATGTCGATCGTATCCGCCATCTGATGACGCCTAAAATCTCTTTCGTTTATCACCCTGATTTTGGTGACGAGAAGTTCGGCATGTATAATTCCTATGAGAAACTTATCCTCGACCAGACCTCACGCACGCCTATTTCCCACCAGACCGTCAAATATTCCCCTTATTCGGGCAACATATTCGGTGTGCCGGGGCAGGGTATGTCCTCCTCGCTGCAGTTCTCGCTCGACAATAACATCGAGATGAAGGTTCGCGACCGTAAGGATACAACCGAGCTGACCTACAAGAAGGTGAGTCTCATCGACCTTTTCAGCCTCGGATGGGGTTACAACTTCGCTGCCGATTCTATGAATTGGAACGACCTTTCCGTACGTCTCCGTTTGAAACTGTCGAAATATCTCACCTTGAACCTCAACACCTCGTTCGACCCTTATCGTTGGATGAAGACCGAAACTGGTTCTATCGTCCATACCAACGACCTCCACTGGAAGCATAAGGAACCGATGCACTTCACCGGTTTCGGTACCACTTTCTCCTATACCTTCAACAACAATACTTTCAAACCTAAGGACAAGAATGTCGAGGAGAAGGACCCTAACGCCGAGGATGATGTCGAAATCGACCCTGCGACCGGCAAACCTAAGGACCCTAATGTCGAAATCGACCCTGCCACTGGCAAACCTAAGCATAAGTTCAGCAACGACGACAAGAAAAAGAAGATGGATTCTGACGCTGATGGCTACGACAAACTCGATATCCCTTGGTCGTTGACCGTGTCCTATACATTTAATTATAAGGAGTCGCACAAGCCTGAGGACTACGACCCTGTGCACTACTATTACAAATTGCGATATACGCACAATATGTCTCTCTCTGCCAATATCACTCCTACGCCTAAGTGGCATGTCTCGATGAATGCCTATTTCGACCTTACGAATAAGAAAGTTACGTCTATGACCATGTCTGTCGAACGCGACTTGCACTGCTGGCGTCTCTCTGCCTCTATTTCGCCTGTCGGACTTTACAAATCGTTCCTTGTCACCATTGGCATAAATGCCAACATCCTGAGGGATGTCAAGTACGAGAAACGCTCTGATGCCTCTTCTAATGCTCATTTCCTTGATAATAGATAAATTATGTTTATATGAAAATTGAAGACAAAACTCTTGTGATTCTGCAATATCGTTTGCAGACCAAAAACGAAGAAGGTAATTTCGAACTGTGGGAGGAGACATCTCCCGAGCAGCCGCTGCAATATGTGCAGGGTATGGGCATGATGCTTCCTGCCTTCGAGGGCAATCTCGCTGGCCTTGCCGAGGGCGACACTTTCGAATTTATGATTCCTGTTGCCGAAGCTTATGGCGAATATAGCGAGGACGACATCATCGACCTTCCTAAAAATATATTCTGTATCAATGGCAAGTTCGACGAAACCAAGATTATGGCTGGCGTTATTGTACCTCTCGTCGATGCTGAGGGAAATCGCCTGAATGCCGAGGTCGTTGAGGTGAAGGAGAACGAGGTGCGTGTTGACCTCAACCATCCTCTCGCTGGCGAAGACCTCTATTTCAGCGGCAGGATTATATCTGTGACCAAACCTTCCGACGAAGAACTGAACGAACTGCTTCACCCTCATCATTGTCATGGCTGTGGTGGCGATTGTTCCGACGATTGCTGCTCTTCGTGCCACGGTTGCCACGATTGACGCTGTATGAACAACTCATTTGGCGAGCGTCTCGTCCTGACAACCTTTGGCGAGTCCCACGGACCTGCCGTGGGTGGCGTGTTGGACGGCTTCCCTTCCCGGTTCAGGATTGATTTCGGTAGGGTGGCGGCGGCTCTTGCGTCGCGTGCTCCTTCCTGTGTGGCTACTGATACGTCACGCCGCGAACCTGACGAGGTCGAATGGCTTTCGGGCATTCTCGACGGTGTGACTCTCGGCACGCCGATAGCTTTCATTGTGCGCAATGTCTGCCAGCGTTCCTGCGATTACGATGCTTTGCGTCACGTCTATCGTCCTTCTCATGCCGACCTTACCTACGACCTCCGCTATGGCATACGCGATTATCGTGGTGGCGGACGTGCTTCGGCGCGCGAGACTGTAGCCCGTGTCGTTGCTGGTTCGCTTGCCGAACAATGGTTGGAGCAGACTCATGGTGTGACTATCGAGACTTCGGTCACTATGCCTGATGTTATTCCTGTGAACGATTCTGTCGGCAGTGCTGTCCATTGTTCGGTGAAAGGTATGCCTGCCGGCAAGGGCACTCCTCTCTTCTCTAAACTCCAGGCACGTCTCGCTGATGCTATGTTTTCAATCCCTGCCTGCCGTTCGTTCGAATATGGTTCAGGGGCTGCCTCGTTTGGTATGTCAGGTTCCGTGCACAACGACCAGATGGAATATGCCGATGGGCATCTCCGTTTTCTCACTAACCATGCAGGCGGAATATTAGGCGGTATCTCCACTGGCGAGGAGATTATGTTTGATGTGGTCTTCAAACCTGTCCCTTCCATCTCGCTGCCGCAACATACGGTGACGGATGATCGTCAGAACACATTATTAACAATATCGGGTCGTCACGACCGTGTCATTGCCCCTCGTGCGGCGGCAGTGGTCCGTTCGATGACAGCCCTGACTCTTATGGATCAGATAATATGAACAATACAAAGTGGGCAATAATAGTTAACTATACGGCAGGAACGCGACGCCTGAAAAGTCAGTGGAAAAGCATAGCCTGGAGCTTGAAGAACGCAGGCATTGATTTCGCTCATTTCAGCACCGAATACGTGGGTCATGCCATCGAAATAGCCCGTAATCTCATCGAAGACAAAGGTTTCCGCAAGTTTCTCATAATGGGGGGTGATGGCACTCTCCACGAGGTGGTGAACGGGATATACTCCTCCTCGCTTGCCGATAAATCCGAAGTGTCGTTGGCGCTGCTGCCCTGCGGCACAGGCAACGATTGGGCGCGCTATTGGGGGCTCTATCGCGGCAAGACCGACATTGTCTCAATCCTCCGCAATCCCCGCAGCCAGCGTGTCGATATCGGCTGCCTCAACTATCGCGTAGGTTCCGAAAACCGTTGTGAGTATTTCCTCAACGGTCTCGGCATGGGGCTTGATTCCGAGGTGGTCTATTACACCAACAAGCTGAAACGGCTTTTCGGTGGACATTCTTGGCTCTATTTCATCTCTGCCGTGACTGCTGCTTTCACCCACCGCTCTTCGAAGATGACCATTACGTCCGACGAGGGCGATACGCTCTCAGCCAAGATTTATACTATCTCGGTCGGTAATGGTTGCTACTCAGGCGGTGGAATGAAGATGAACGACGGCGACCCTACTGATGGCAAGATGTTTGCCACCGTAGTGCCTAACCCTTCTCTGCCGAAAATCTTGTCTGGTCTCTCGCGTCTTCATGGTGGTCATCTCTACGAGATGGACATTGCCCGCAACTTCTCGACACCTCATCTCCACCTGCACACCCAGCGACCTCAGCTTTTCGAGGCTGATGGGGTAGTGATTGACGCACGAGCTGATTCCAAACGTATCTCCTCCGCTATCACCGACTACGACATATCTATTATTCCTTCAGCTCTGAATATGCTGTATTAGGATAAATCTGACTCTGCTCAACGGCTGAACTTCATCGATTGTCTGCCGTCGGTTGCCACATATTGAAATTCTTCCAATGTGTGGCTGTTTCGTATGCATCGACACTCTCTTCGGGCACGTATAGGTTTGCGTCATAATTCGTAAATACGTTTGAAGGAATGACGATAGGTGTTGCCGTACGGCATACTATGGTCGTTAATTCATTGCTACCGTAGAATGCTTGTTCCATGATGGCTGTCAGCGAGGCAGGCATATCCACCGAACGCAAGGCGGGACAATTTGCGAAATCTGCATAGCCGATTGTGGCGAGTCCCTCGTGTATTCTGCGTTACACTGCCCGGAACGACGACCGATTTCAGACTTGTGCATTTGTTGAAGGCATAATTTTTTATGGTTGTCAGGCTGTTTGGCAGTGTAATCGACTGTAGAATTGCCGGTGATGTTGTAATAGATACCATCTTTCTCGAAGTCGTACGCCATTGCCGACAGACTTGCTGTCAAAACGATTAATAATGTAAATAGTTTTTTCATAACTCTATCATTTTTATCTTAATATTTTATACATTTTTGCCATTCGAGCACACTCCTCGCGTATCTCTTGACGGTACCATTTAGGCGAGATTATTTCGACATTTGCACCGAGCGACAGGAATTTGCGGTTAAGGTCGATAGTAGGGGCGACCATTATCGAAAACGTTGTTTTGATTTGTGTCTGCCGAACGATTTTCTGCGACTGATGCAGAGGGAGACTCGTGAGGTATTTAGCTTGAAGCTTCGATGTGCGGAAAACTATTTCCACCGGCTTGTTGTCGGAGGTGAATATGCCAGTGCAACGGTCGTAGATAGCATCGTGCGATTGCACCTTTGGGTCGTAGGTGTACGAACTGTCGGTCAGCACGGTGATTGATTTTATGCGGTCGAGCGAATAGACACGCTGCTCGTTGTTTTCAACCGAGAAAGCGGACACATACCACCGCCGTTCGAATAACTTCACGAAACTCGGTTGCAAAGTGTGCAATTTATGGTCGTCGCGTCTGAAGTTGTGGTATTCGATTTGGATAGGGTGGCAGTCGCGCATAGCGTTGATGATAGTGTCAAGGTGTGGTTGTCCTGATGGTATATCTTCGATGATGACACGATCCTTCATATCTTTGTATTGGCTGAGGGTGTTGCAGACCGATATAGAGTTGATAATCCAATTTGCAGTAGTGTTGTCACGCATCTCGTCGAGGTTCGTGATTACGTATTTTTGCAGGTTGCTGCGGTCGTATTCTATTCTGATGCCGAAGAGGTCGCGTATTTCGCGTACCCAGTCGCTGAAAGTGCTGCGAGGCAGGCGTGAACCGTTGTTGAGGAATGTGTTTCGGCTCCAGAGGTCCGAAATCTCCTCAAACGAGAGTGATTTACGACTCATAAGTGTGTCGATGAGCCAGACTAACCTGAAAGTTACATTCATAGCGATATTGTGTTTTTGTACTAATCAAACTCCTTTTATTAGCCACCATTTGCCAAGATTTTGTGAGTATCAATAAAGGGGGCGATACAGCAGTTTAATATGACGTTGCAAAGTTAATAATAAAAACTGATAATGAGAGTATAAAACGTAGAAATAATTTTTTTTGAAAAAAAATATCACTGTACGGAAATATCGGCAAGTGAATGTGTAACTTTGCAGCGTGAAATATTTTGTTTAGGTTTTATAAGGCATATCGGCTGTAATGACGGAGCCTGCTCCGTCTCTTTTCAATCTGCTATTACCATCGTTTTAGGTGAACCCCATTTTCGAATATTCACCGTCCGATAATGCACTTGTATTATCGGATGATGGTCGAACGAAACAAAGGTTCACATAATGCTGGGCAGAAATCGAAATGTTTGACGAACGTCAGGAAATGAAGAAAATAAATAATCGGACTTATTTTTAATTATCTCGGATTCGCCATAATTAAAGAACGAAAATTTGTATAAACCAATAATTGTTTGTAACTTTGCAGCGGAAAAAAAATAGCTCCACGCACGGAGCGCAGAGCTTAGAGATTCTTCGGCTTATAGCCTTGTTGTGAAAAGTCTTTCACTTAGTATCTTTTTACGGGTGCAAAGGTAGTAATATTTTCTGACGTGACAAAGAAAAAAACAAAAAAATTATTATATGGCAGGTAAAGTTTTAGGTATCGACTTGGGAACCAATTCGATAGGATTAAGTGTAAGAGACACTGACATTGAAGGAAAAGTATCAGATCAGCTTGTTTTTTTTACTTCTGTGATATTTGAAGAAGGAACAGGACGTACGGACAAAGGTACAATCAAAAGTCTGGCTGCTGAACGAACCAAACACCGCAGTTCACGGAGGCTTAATCAAGCACGCAGATACAGGATATGGCGGACTCTTGATGTTTTGATTAAATATGGCTACTGTCCTTTGTCCATTGATGAGCTTGACAGGTGGCGGCATTATGACAAAAGCAAAGCTGTCAAACGTCTGTATCCTATCGAAAACTACAAATTCGAGCAGTGGGTAAGACTTGACTTCAATCTTGACGGCATTCCAGACTACTCTTCTCCATATCAGCTGAGGGCTGAACTTGCCGAAACAAAACTTGACCTTTCTCAACAGATTAACCGCTTCAAACTCGGGCGTGCCCTCTATCATATTGCCCAGAGACGTGGCTTCAAAAGCAGCAAAGGTGAGACTTTGAACGATATGGAGAAAGAGGCTACTGAAAAGAATGCTGAGGTTCAGGAGGTCGAAATGTTTGATGCTTTGAAGGAATCTGAAAAGAAAAAGAGTTCTGGACTAAAGAATTATATGACGGAAAACGGATGCAAAACCGCAGGTGTTGCTTTCGCCATGATGGAACGTGACGGAATAAGGGTAAGGGGTAATGGTGAGTTTCAGGCTGTTCGTGATCTTTATGAGGAAGAGGTGCGTGCTATATTCCAGTGTCAGGACATAGACGTGGACAAGGATTTTGGTTTGGAGATACTCAGCCGCAAGCGCAACGAAGGTTCAATCTTCTTCAAACGTCCTCTGCGTTCACAGAAAGGAACTGTCGGCAAATGTACTCTTGAACCATCCAAAAGTCGTTGCCCTATCAGCCGTCCTGAGTTTGAGGAGTTCAGGGCTTGGACTTTAATCAACAACATCAAATATCGTCTTGACGAAAACGAGGATTTCCGTCCTCTTGACTTGCAGGTCAAGAGGGAACTGTTCGACGGGATTTTCACCAGGGCAAAAAAAACATTCAAGTTCTCTGACATCGAAAAATTCCTCATCAACCATTTCAGCTACACTGGCAAAGTCCTTTATCTTAACTACAAAAACAACACAACCGTATCTGGTTGTCCCGTAATCAATAGACTGAAGCAGTTGTTGGGTGATGATTGGAAAAATGCCACACTCGGCGGTCATTCCTCAAGGGAAAAAGACAAGGTGAAACTATATAATTATGATGAACTTTGGCATGTTTGTTTTGCGGCTGATGATGCCGAGGACATCATGGATTTCTGCGCTGAGCATCTTGACGACGACAAATCCACCGTCATGGTTAAACTTTGGTCTGCGATAAGTGACGGCTATGCCAACCTTTCGCTCAAAGCCATCAACAACATCAATAGGCTTCTCTTCGAAGGACTCATATATTCTGATGCTGTCCTTTGGGCTAAGGTTGCTGATATTATCGGTATTGCTAATTGGGAGAGAAACAAAGACACCATGCTTGACGCATACGATGTGCTCAAAGAAAATGTGGCATTTGAAAACACTTGCAGCCGCATTGCCAACAATGTCATCACATACTATAGGATGTTGCCTGACGAGAAGAAATTCGCTATCAACGACACTTCATATATCATAGACGATGACGACCGCAAAGACGTGAGAAAGTTCAGCGAGGATATGTTTTCACCGAAAGTCTGGCGAGATAAATCTGCCGAGGAAAAACAAAAAATGCTTGATCGTGTCGCCGTCTTGTATCAGGGTTTCTTTGCTGATTCTGAACGCAAAATGGTCAAGGTTCCTAAACTGACAGATGCTATTGCTGACTTCATCACAGAACATTTCGGTGATATGGTTTCTGACAAATACAAAGACATTGACCTTTCCACTGTCTTGTATCATCCCTCTGCCATTGACATCTACCCTAAGGCAAAGGAAAGGACTTTATGGCACAATGGCAACCTCTTGTCTCTCCGTCTCTTGAACTCGCCTGCCACCAATGTTTTCCGCAATCCTATGGTTATGCGTGTGCTTCATCAACTTCGCCGACAGATTAACAATCTCCTAATCGATGGTATAATAGACGAAAACACAAGGATTGTCGTCGAGACTGCACGCGAATTTAACGATGCTAATGTTCGTGCTGCTATTGAGAAATATCAGCGAGCCAAAGAAGACGAGAATGCCAAGTTCCGCAAAAGACTTGAGGAACTTAATCAAGTGGTCAATGATGATAAGATTCAGAAAACAAGACTCCTTTTTGACCAGTCTTTGTTGTGCGATGGTTGTGAAAATCTTACAGCCTTGACTATCAAGAGTAACAAACGCAAATTCAAGGACTCTCAGTTCAAGGTCGATATGACCAAATACGAACTCTGGCTTGAACAGAATTGTCGCAGCATATACACTGGTGCTGTTATTCCACTCAGCAAACTTTTTAAAAGTAATCAATATGACATTGAACATACCATACCTCGTAGCATCTGTTTTGACGACTCACTGACCAACAAGACCATTTGCGAGGCATGGTACAATCGTGAGACGAAGAAAAACCTGTTGCCTACACAGCTGCCTGAATATGACCAAATCTTAAGTCGCATTCAGCCTTGGGTTAAACGACGTGACGACATCCGTGAACTCGTCAGTTTCTGGAAGGGCGAGGCAAAGAAATCATCCACTCCTGAACGCAAAAACCAGTGCATTGTTCAGCGTCACCTCTGGGAAATGGAACTTGACTACTGGACAAAGAAGGTTGCCAACTTCACCAAAGAGAGTGAGAATGTCAGCGAGGGATTCCGCAACAGCCAGTTGGTTGACACTCGCATTATCACTAAATATGCTATGCACTTCCTCAAAAGCGTCTTCAACCGTGTTGACGTACAGCGTGGCGATATGACCGCAAGTTTCCGCAAGGCCTTTGGCATACAGGAGATTTACGAGAAGAAGAGCCGTGACCGCCACTCTCATCATGCCATTGATGCTACAATGTTGACTTTGATACCAACCAATCAGCAGCGTGACCGCATTCTCGAGCTTTTCTACAAAATTGAAGAGGAAACGAACCTTGGACATAACTGTGACGCATTGCAAAAAGAGTTGGAAACGCTCAAGCAACGCAACAATATAATAAACGTGTCACAAGTCAACTCATTTATCGAAGAGAACATACTCATTCGCCACATATCACGTGACCAGACTTTACAACCTGCGCGCAAGAAAATTAGAGTCCGTGGCAAAATCAAACATTTCAAGGGTCGTAATGTCAGATATGCCACTGGCGACTGCGTCAGGGGACAATTACACAATGAGACATATTTCGGTGCTATCAGGTTCCCTGTGACAGACAAGGATGGTTATCCATTAATCGAGGATGGACATTATGTGTACGAAAAGACCGCTGACGGCAGAGACGCTATAGTGATGGTGACAAGGGTGCCTATCACAAGTTTTAAGAGCATTAAGGATATTGACAAGATAATTGACGTAACGGTTAGGACGACAATCCGAAATGCTGTGAATGAGCGAATGGCTGACAAAAAAAGTTTTGCCGTCGCATTGTCCGAACCAATATATCTCAGGGATTCCGACAACAATGAAATCAAGGATGATATTAACGGACGACCGATATTGCCAATTAGGCATGTGAGATGCAGGGTGGCGGCAGGTCGAGGTTTCATGACTGCCGAAAAGGCGTTGACCATCCGTACACAGACTTACAAATCAAAATATGAATATAAAAATCAACTCTATGCACAAAATGGGGGCAACTATCTTTGTCTGCTATACGAAGGAGATAAAAAAGGAAACATTGTCAGAACTATTAGGTTCATAAACTATTTTGATATGGCTCAATTGCACCTCAAGAATAGTAATGAATTATTCCATGATAAAAACTTTTCGAGAAAGGTAGAAAATAATATTGTCTATTCGTTGAAATATATTCTTAAGGCTGGAACAAATGTATTGATGTACGAAAATAACGCTGATGAATTGCGAGGAATGAATCAGTGCGATTTGAATAAGAGGTTATTTGTTGTTTATAAGTTTAACTATCAAGGCTCGGATTATGTATATTTGCAGAATTCAATCGAATCAAGAAGCAATGAATCATTGGCAAAAGAGAAACAGAAAGCTGATGGATATACAGAATATAGAGCATTAAATTATCAGTATCGTCTGAAACTTTCTGCTAACAATTGTAATTTTGTAATAGAAGGAATAGATTTTGAAATAACCACCAATGGTATAGAATTCAAATGATTAAGAGAACTGTTTGTTTTCAGAATCTTGCTTACTTGTCGCTAAGAGGAGGTCAATTGGTGTTGCGACTTCCTGAGGTTGAGAAAAGCGACCATTTGAGTGAGAAATTCAAGAAAGAGGCTTTCACTACAATACCTATTGAGGATATTGGGGTAATAGTGCTTGATAACGAAAGAATTACAATTACGCAGGGATTGTTGGCAGCATTGACTGAAGGCAAGTGCGCAATCATTACCTGCGATTCTCGTCACATGCCAATAGGATTGCAGATGTGCCTTGACTCGAACACTCTGCAAAACGAACGGTTCAGGGAGCAACTGGATGCTTCAGAACCACTGCGTAAGCAGATGTGGCAGCAGACTGTAATCCAAAAGATACGTAATCAGGCAAAAGTACTGGAACATATTGGGGCGAAGAACGGCAATATGTTGGAGTGGTCGAAAAACGTCCGTTCTGGCGATGCCGACAATCTTGAGGGACGTGCGGCGGCATACTACTGGAAAAACCTTTTCACTGGGATAGATGGTTTCATCAGGGGTCAGGAAGAGGCTCCACCAAACAATCTGCTCAATTACGGCTACGCAATTGTAAGGGCAATTGTGGCGCGGTCTCTTGCTGTTGCCAGGCTGCTGCCCACATTAGGTATTCATCACCATAACAGATATAATGCCTACTGTCTGGCAGACGATATTATGGAACCATACCGCCCATACGTTGATATGAAAGTTGTTGAATTGGTTAACAGAGGAGACGATTATTCTGAAATGATGGTCAATCTCAAACGCGAACTACTTGGATTGGCAACAATTGATGTCCGTATTGATGGGCACATAAGTCCTCTGAGTGTTGCTGCACAGACAACAGCCTACTCAGTCCAGAAATGTTATGAAGGAGTTTCGAGAAAGATAATATACCCAGAGCTATGAGTGATGATAATCGTTTCAATGCATACAGAATAATGTGGGTGATGGTGTTTTTCGATTTGCCGACAGAGACTAAGAAGCAGAAGAAAGCATATTCCGACTTTCGCAAAGCTTTGGTCAACGACGGATTCACTATGTTCCAGTTTTCGATATATATGAGGCACTGTATGAGTGCTGAGAATGCTGACGTTCATACCAAAAGAGTAAAGAGGATATTGCCATCTGAAGGTCATGTGGGCATAATGAGGATAACGGACAAACAATTTGGTGACATGGAACTATTTGACTGCACTAAGCCTAAAAATTTAGAGAAGCCAGTGCAACAATTAGAATTGTTTTGAATTTCAATATTGACTTTATAAATAAAAAATGCAGCCTTTATAGGCTGCATTTTTTATTTATAGAACAACTGGTAAATTACTGTAGTATAGAACAATACATATAATGAGTTGTTCTATAATGTCAAAGATACTCATTTCGAAAGCAATTCACAACGCACTGGATATACAAGTCCGGGATGCCTGCGTTGTTCTATAATGTCAAAGATACTCATTTCGAAAGCAATTCACAACGCACTGGATATACAAGTCCGGGATGCCTGCGTTGTTCTATAATGTCAAAGATACTCATTTCGAAAGCAATTCACAACGAGAGGTCATAGCGGCCTTCTTTGGTGACAGTTGTTCTATAATGTCAAAGATACTCATTTCGAAAGCAATTCACAACTGGACTGATTGGGTACAAGGTATCGGTAGTGTTGTTCTATAATGTCAAAGATACTCATTTCGAAAGCAATTCACAACGCAGCTGTTATTTTGGAGATATGTTTTATGTTGTTCTATAATGTCAAAGATACTCATTTCGAAAGCAATTCACAACCGAGTTCGCAAGGTGAAAAACGGACAAGGGTTGTTCTATAATGTCAAAGATACTCATTTCGAAAGCAATTCACAACGATGACATTTTGTTCCTTCAGGAACTACAGGTTGTTCTATAATGTCAAAGATACTCATTTCGAAAGCAATTCACAACAATACTGCCGATAGAATCATCATTCAAGGAGTTGTTCTATAATGTCAAAGATACTCATTTCGAAAGCAATTCACAACTGCAAAATGGGTAGTGTAAACCTTTGATTAGTTGTTCTATAATGTCAAAGATATTCATTTCGAAAGCAATTCACAACTCCCGAAAGTTTCGATACATCTATCGAATTGTTGTTCTATAATGTCAAAGATACTCATTTCGAAAGCAATTCACAACACCTGTTGAAGATAGTTCAAGTAACTTGAAGTTGTTCTATAATGTCAAAGATACTCATTTCGAAAGCAATTCACAACCTTGCGATGTGCTCTAAAATCAAATGTCCAGTTGTTCTATAATGTCAAAGATACTCATTTCGAAAGCAATTTTATATTATCTGATTTTTGTTTTTTTATTGCGCTGCAAAGTTAATAATAAAAAATGAGAATGGGAGCATAAAACGTGAAAATTTTTTTGAAAAAAAGGAAACAAAACGGTTACAAATTGTAACCGTTTGAACTTACCTACAGAAGATGGCAAAATAAATGAAAAATCGTGACGAATCGTTGAATTCCAATTGGGGTACAATTTGTACCATGGTTCCATTCTAAACCCCTCGAATTCGAGGGGTTTTATTGAAATCTCACTTTTAGGCGATTTTATTTTATATTTTGCGGTCTTTTCGTACATCTGTGTTGGGGACTGTTTTTGGATAATGTGCAAGAGGAAACCCTTGTTTATTAACGAGTTGGTGTCAGAGGTTAAAAATTGCCCTCTCCCCTGTTAAATTTTTTACTTTGGTGAAGTTGACATGTTTCGTGATATGTTGTCTTTGTGGTTCATCGTGTGTAGTGTTTTGAGTTGCTTATTTCATCTGCTTCTGTCTTTCCACAAATGAGAATCCTTTGTCCAGTTCCAGAAGGAACTTCTGCAGATTGTTGAGTATTGCAGTCTCGAGTTCTTCCTCCACAAAAACTGTGGATGGAGACATGCCCAAGAACTCTGTTACCATTGGATTTGTTCTGATGCTTCACGAAGATACCAGTTTCGGGCATCAGCATTCGTCACATGCATTAATCGCTTATAATGCGACCATGTCAAAATTCTCCACGGTGTAGAGAATTTTCCCAAAGGTGTGTGGAACATTTCAGGGAATGTAATATAGAATTGTCTGAAACTATACAGATTTTGCACAGAAAATCCCTTGCCAAACTCTTCCGTCAGTGCAGCTGAGAGTTGTTTAAGCAGTTGCTTGCCATAGTCGGCACGCTCTTTCCCCTGCTGCTCTTCCTCAACGATGCGCTTGCCTATCTGCCAATAGGCATTCACCATGGCTTGATTGACGGCAGCGTATGCTTGCTGTCGAGATTGCGCTACGATGCTCTTTATGTCGGATATGATATTGCTTGCATCGTTCAGCAATCCATCGATGTTTATTACATCTTTGCTCATGGTAACTTACTTTGTGTTAAGCTTCAATGAAGTTGACATCTTTCGTGATATGTTGTCTTTGTGGTTCATCGTGGGTGATGTTTTGGGTTTCGCAAAACATTTTGCAAAGTTACGAATTTTTTTGAATTGGGCAAGGGTTTTCTGAGCAATATTTTTTTGTGATTTTTGTAAA